>WAKF01000092.1 GCA_015523465.1 Aeropyrum sp. | reverse complement strand
CTATGTGGGGCTCTAGGTTAACCCAGCATATCGGGCACATTACTATCACGTCCTTCGAGACTTTTAGCAGTTCTGACGCTCTAGTGCTGGCTATTTTCTTTGCGAGGCTGGGCATTATACCCTCTATAGGCCCTCCGCAACAATACGTTAGCCTCCTAGACCTAGGCGGCTCTCTAAGCCTTAGCCCCGCCTTCCCCAGTAGTTTCCGAGGCTGGTCTATGATGCCCTCGAACCTCGCGTAGAGGCACGGATCGTGAATGACTGCTTCCCCCTCCACCTTCTTTGAGGGAGTAAAGCCTCCTTCTGCTAGCAGTTCCAGGTAGTTTACCACCTCCACGTCGAAGCCCTCAATATACTCACTCATGGCGCCCCTCAAGATCCTGGTTGTGTGGGGGTCTACAGTTACCAGCTTCTCAGCTCCAGCATCTTTCAGAGCCTTATAAACCCTCTTAGCCTGGGCCTCGAAGACGTCGTCTAGCCCATACTCGTAGGCTATAGTGCCCGGGTATAGGTCCTTCTCGTATAGGTAAGCCAGGCCCTCAACCCTATCAGAAAGAAGCCTCACGATCCCCCTCAGTATCCTGTTAGACCTCTCTACATCCCTCCTAGGCGGCCTCATTATGAGATGTAGCGGTAGCCTCCCGGTGACAAGCTCTCCCAGCCTGGCAGCGAGGACTCCAGCCCTCCCAAGTTTATAGGTCCTCTCGAGGAAGGAGACGCTAGACCTAATGTAGGGGGCTAGCTGGTACATGCCGCCAGTATAAAGGTAAACTTTACCCCTACGCGGCAGCCCCGAGCCCCTAGCCCACGAGTAAGTCACGTCGCGGGGTGCGGGCACTGGCAGCCCAGTTCTCATGAGGCTAACCCTAACGAGTCGGAGAGTAGCCTCCACTAGGTCCTTCAACCCGGCGGAGCACCCCAGCATCACTTAAGAGACAAGACCCGATTAAAAACGTCGTATTAATCAGGGTGTATAATGGAGGTCCTACCCTCGAGGGGATGATGAGGGACGCCCTTACAGGCCGAGCCCCTGGTGAGGCTATTCCTCGGCGGGCCTGACTCTCTACTCTCTTCTCACAGCAAGGGCTGCTGCTAGCCTCTCTACTGCTAGGTATGCGGCGATGGAGACTGCCAATAGCCCTCCGAACTGGGTTACCAGCTTGGCGGTCTGAGGGTCGAAGTCCACCGGAGGTCCTCTCGCCTCGGCCTCCCGCGCTAGTTTTAGCGCTGCTGGCAGCGTTATGAGGGTTAGTAGGGTTGTTAAAGGTAGTATTCCTGCAACGGCCATGACCGCTACTAGGATGTAAGAGGCTATGAGCATGGCCTTGTAGAGGGCTAGGCTCCTCTCCCTCCCCAATATGACGGCTATGGTCTTGACCCCTGCCTCCCTATCGCTGTCAATATCCCTTATGTTGTTTGCTAGCAGGACTGCAGCTATCATTATGCCTAGGGGTAGGCTGACTGCAACGGCCCTCCAGTCAATGACGCCCGAGGCGACGTAGAAAACTCCAAGGAACATTAAGGGGCCGAACGCGAGAACCACCGCCAGCTCCCCAAGGGCCCGGTACTTGAAGGCTATGGGAGTGGCAGTGTAGCCCCAGCCTAGGAGGGTTCCAGCGAGGCCTATGAGTATGGCGTAGGGCCTACCTGCTAGGGATATGAGAGCGCCTATAGCCAGGGCCGTGAACCCAAGGGCTAGGCCGTAGGCTAGAGTAGCGTTAGGGGTTAGTATGTTGTGGACTATAGGATGGGGCCTGTATTCAGTAGTTCCGGTGCCAGGCCTATCAACGCCCCTCACGGTATCAAAGTAGTCGTTTATCACGTTGACACTGGCATGAAGAAGTACTAAGCCTATCACTGCGGCAAGGGTAAGTACATAGTCTACCCCTAAGCCTAGGTAAGCTGAGTAGGCGGCGGCACTAGCCGATACTATTATGGTCATTATAAAGCTCCAAGGCCTAGTAACCAATATTAGAGTCTTGAGCCTCTCCACGAGCCCCCCGCATGCATCCACCGCACGGCGGGATTGTTAAACCCGCGTCAGGACTCCGGGCCCCTTCTGGCAGCTTGTTTTGAACGTTTAAATGGGGGGTGAGAGTCTAAACCCAACCCTGATCACAGTATAGCTAGGGGCGTGTTGCCTTCGCCCTATAAGCCGGACACCTCCAAGATATGCTTTAAAATCCTGGCTAACCCCCTCCACAACCCGTTATTAGTGGCGAGAGTGAGAGACTTCATAGTAGGCGCTTCGAAGTCGCTGGGCTGGGGTGAGCCCGGCGTCAGCCTCGCCCCCATAACCTCGGGAGAGGAGGCTAGGGAGGAGCTTGAAGGCTGTAGTGCTTCCTTCCTAGTCCTCGCTAGTGGGGGCACAGAGCATATAGTCCTAGAGGCTCTGGAGACCGTCAGGGGGAGGCCCTCAGTAGTAGCTAGCATACCCCTAGCTAACAGCCTCTCCAGCCTCCTAGAGGTTAAGCCTGTAGCCGGCGGCGGCGTGGCGTTCCTACACATCCCAGGCCTCGACCCCTCAGACCCGGAAGCCCTGAGCGTCTTCGAGGCCGGCTTGAGGGGTTTGTGGGCTTCAGCGGTTGTGAAGGGTTCGAGGGTGGGGATCATAGGCGATCCTAGCCCCTGGCTAGTCTATAGCCTCCCTAGTGGTGAGGGTCTTAAGCGGCTTGGAGTCGAGCTTGTCAGAGTTGATGCCAAGGAGTTCGTTGCTCGGGTGACTAGGGAAAAGCCTCCTCTGGAGCTTGGGGAGAAGATTGTACGGGGTGCTGAGGATGCAGAGCTAGCACCGGGCGAGCCTGGTAAGAGCCTGAGGGTTTACTCGGCTCTGAAGAGGCTGGCGGGTGAGCTGGAGCTGAGAGCAGTCACCCCGGCTTGCTGGTGGTTCTACAAGGATACAGGGGCGAATGCCTGTCTAGCCCACACTATACTCAACGATGAGGGGGTGGTAGTGGGTTGTGAGGGAGACGTGCCCTCAACCATAGCAATGCTACTCGCAACCTACGCCTCAGGAAGCCCAGCCTTCTTCGCTAACATAGCGGATATTAGGGGCGATAGGGTATTGATAGCTCATTGCACAGCACCACTAAGCCTAGGCGAGCGTTACAGGCTCACAAGACACTTCATAACAGGGGGAAGTGTAACCTGCAGGGTTAGGTTTAAGCCCTACAAGCAATGGACCCTTGTAAGGCTAGACCCCCAGCTTGAAAAGCTTAGGGTAGCCATCGGGGAGACTGTAGATAGGGATCCAGGGCTACAGTTCCAGTGCGAGAGCCAGCTAGTACTCAGGGTTAAGGGGGCTAGGAGGCTGTTCGAGGATAGCATGGGCAACCATCATATAGCTGTGCCCGGCGACTCCAGGATGGCGCTGAGGATTGCAGCCGAGATACTGGGGCTCAGGGTGGAGGAGCTAGGTTAATGAGGGCGAAAAGCCTGGATAGAGAGTGCCTCGAGTACTCCCTCAGACTTGCAGAGATAGTTAGGAGGACGTCGGAGGGCTGCGAGTGCGCCCTGCTATCGGGGGGGATAGACACTACCTTCACGCTAGCATCACTAGGCTGGAGGGCTGCAGGCGTCAGGGCGTTTACTGTGGACCTGGGAGGGGAGGACCTACGATATGCAAGGTCCGCCTCGGAGAAGCTTGGTCTGAGCCTTGTAATCCTCAAGCCCGGGGCTAGGGCTCTCCTAAACGCTGTGAAGTGGGCTACTGTGGAGTTATCTACTATAGATCCTGTTGAGGTAGCTGCAGACACCGTGCACTACATCTCTCTCACAGCCGCTAGGTCCTGGGGTTGTAGCTGCGTTCTCTCCGGGGATGGTGGCGATGAACTCTTCATAGGCTACCAGTTCCTCCTAGAGAGAGGGGAGAGGGAGGTTGAAGAGTGGCTCAGGGAGATGGCCTCCGGAGGCGCGTGGCTACCGACAGTCTACATAGGTGAGAGGCTCGGGTTAAGAGTACTGGCACCCCTCTACACCTGGGAGGCCCGCAGGCTAGCCCTAGAGACGCCGCTAGAATGCCTTAAGGGCCCGGGTGTGGGGAAGTGGATACTAAGGCTTTACCTAGACCTGGCCGGTTTGAGAGACATAGCGTGGAGGAAGAAGACTCCCGTTACAGAGGGTAGTGGCTCCCTTAAGATGCTAGCTGAGTTGCTCGGTAACGTCAGCCCAGATCCAGGGAGGGTAGAGTCAGTTCTAGGCTTTAAGCCGCCCAGCAGGCTTCATAGGGCTCTGGCAACGCTACTTCTAGACCATCCAGAGGCTATACCGCCCAAAGGACCCCCAGACCCCTGCCCTGTCTGCGGCAGGCCTACTAGGAGGGGGTTCTGCAGGTTCTGCGGAGCCTACTTTAGAGGTGGTAGGCTTAGCATTCACATGGCGTAGGACCTAGGGTATAGCTTCACCTTACGTACTCTGGAGGTATGAGGCCCTGAGTCTCCAGGTATGCCTTCTCGTCGAGGAGGAAGCCTAGGACCTCCACCTCTCCGCGCCCGAGCATCTTGAGACCTTTATATACGTCCTCCAAGGCCCTCCAGGGACCCAAAGCTTCTAGCCGACTTTCAACCCTAACAATTGCAAGGAGGACGTCGCCTCCCCTCTCCAGCACTAGGGCTACTATAGAGGGCCTCCCCTCATCGTCTCTATCGAGGTGGGTGAAGCTTATCGTAGAGAACACCTTGGAGTCAACGGTAATCACGCTCTCCCTCAAGTACTCGGCCTCCCCCCGACTTATCTTCACGAGCCTATAGGTCCCGCCCCCAACAGTAGACACACTTAGGTTTACGTTCTCTAGCACATTTTTAACGGGTTCTCTGGCGAGTAAAGGTATTGTGAGAGGCTCCGACCCGCCCTCGAGTCTCAAGCTAACTCTACTCTCTTCCCTCAATCCTCTTAGAGCGTCTGAGACAAGCGTCCCAAAGAGGTCGTCAACCCTCTCAGCCATAGAGTAGGAGTCTGGAGTTTCAATGCTGTTAGAGCACCTCCAATAGAACTCTCCCTCAAGCTCCCAGCCCAGAGCGGATCTAAGATACCCTATTGCAGCCGCTAGAGAAGTAATGCTATAGACTCCACCCGCTACAACGTCGAGACACGCCTCTGAAGAGAGGATAATGACCCTTTCAACCCCCGTGTAGGAGCCGTACCTAGCCACTTTCCCAGTCCTCAAGTGGAGGCTGTAGGATGGCGCAGCCTCGGAGATTAGCACGTCAAACGACGCTTCCAGGCCGGCGTGTGACGCTGGGGTTGTAAAGAGGCAAACTCTATCCTCTTTCGACTCTTCAGCTATCCTCGCCTCATCCCTCCACGTCAGCTTGGATGTAAGTAATAGGGGCTTAAGCCCGAACTTCCTACAAGTCTCTCCAAGGCTGTTATAGAGTTTTACAGCCCTCCTCCACGTGTTAGCTATAACCAGTATCCTCCTAGACCCTCTAGTTATAGAATCTTCGATCTTCCATGCTACGAGCTTCAGGTCTGCGAGCCCCCCGCAATAGCCAGCATCTACAACCTCTGTAGCCAGCTTCTTTGAAAGAGGCTGTGGGACTCTATGATAGGTTATCTCTAAAGCGGCGCTCCATTTAGAGGCGATGCTCTTTAACACCCTTTCAAGCCTCCTAGAATATGGGTGGTTCTCGCGGCCATAGACTATAGCGACTACCCTAAAACCAGTTAAGCTCTTAGACGCTGAATGCTCGAGTATCTGGTCTATAATGGTAGCCAGGCTTTGAGGCGGGGGGATAGAAGCTATAATTATTGTGGGGCCTCGGCCCAAGACTTCAGAAGCCAATTCTCCGACTCTTACAGCTTCCCGGGCCGCAGATTCAATCTCGTCAACCCAGTACTCGCCCTCGCATGTAGCCCCCGCTAGAGGCTCCTCGAGAATTAATGTATTTGCTTTTCTAAGGGCGTCTCTAAGGCTTTCCTGGAACCCGTATTTGAGTAGCGTGTACGCCTCGTCCATCCTAGCTATGATATAGCTTGGAGGCCCGTCACAGATGAGGGAAAACCCTCTCAGCACGCAGGCTCCGGCGAAGGCTTGCCTTGCAGCCTCGAACCTCCATGCTAAGGGGCTGCGTGAGGGGAGGAGATGCAGTATTCTAGCCTCTTTGGGTGTTGAAGTCAGCAGGCTAACTAGAGCCCCCCATTTACCCATGCCTGCAGGACCTACGAGTAGCATCAACGTGTTCCTGTAACCCTCAGGGCTGCTCAAGGCCTTAAGGGGCTCTTTAAGAGCCTCATAAGCTACTCTGCTCATACTTATCACGCCAGCCCAGCTAACAATGGGAAAAAGCGCTTGCCATCCGAGCTCACGTATCTGATATTTGTGATTAATAAAGTTTTGCCATTAGGCGTAATTAATAGGGTTAGTTAACAGAGTTAAAATACCTCGGGTTGCAGAGCTATGCTGCGCGCCCAGCTTAAGAGAGTCCTATGCTAGGACCTCCCCTGTCGCCTTATCGAATATCTTAACCTTGCTCCAGTCAATATTCAGGTACACCTTGTCACCGGGCCTAAGCTTCTCCCTCAACCCCAGGACCTTCACCTTCAATATAGTATCCTCCCCTATGTTAACGTTGACCACGTGCTCCGAGCCCAGGGGCTCTACTACGTATACAATGCCTGGTATGGAGCCTGGAGTCTCCGCCTTAGATATCGCTATGAACTCGGGCCTCACGCCAAGATAGACGCTCTTAATACCCCGGGCCTCAACGACCCTAGCGGCATCCCCTGGTAGAGGTCTAGTGAAGCCTGGGCACTCTAGAGCCGGGTTGGGACCTACTCCCTCAACGATCTTACACTCGATGAGGTTCATCGGGGGGGCTCCTATGAACGTGGCTACGAAGACGTGCCTAGGCTCTAGGTATACATCCTCGGGGCTACCAACTTGAACTACCCTACCCTCATTCATAACAGCTATCCTGTCAGCCATGCTCATAGCCTCTGCCTGGTCGTGGGTAACGTAGACCGTAGTTATCCCCAGGTCCTTCTGTAGCTTCTTTAGCTCAGCTCTCATAGCGAGCCTTAACAGGGCGTCTAGGTTGCTCAGAGGCTCGTCCATAAGCCAGACCCTAGGCCTCCTAACAAGGGCCCTGGCAAGGGCTACCCTCTGCTGTTGACCCCCGCTAAGTTGCCCAGGCTTTCTATTGAGTAGGTCGTCGATCCTTAGTAGCCTCGCTACCTCTACAACCCTCTTCCGGATCTCTTCCTTAGTGAGGCCTAGCTCTCTCCTCCTCATGTATAGGGGGAAGGCTATGTTATCGAACACTGTCATGTGGGGGTAGAGAGCGTAGTTCTGGAATACCATAGCAACGTTCCTATCCTTGGGGTCCTTGTATGTGACGTCCTCCCCATCAATATAGATCCTCCCCTCGTCGGGGAACTCGAGCCCTGCTATAAGCCTCAGGGTCGTAGTCTTGCCACACCCGCTAGGGCCTAGTAGGACGAAGAACTCTCCATCCCTGATCCTGAGTGTTACACCGTTGACTGCCGTGACCCTCCCGAACCTCTTAACGACTCCGTCGAGAAATACCTCTCCCACGTAGGTCACCCCTTAACAGTCCACCCCATGAACCCCCTGATATAGTATTTCTGTAGGAGAACGTATACTAGTAGCGGGACTGCCATTGCGAAGACAGAGCCAGCGGCTATTAGGCCCCAGTCAACTAGGTACTCGCCCTTCATGCTAGCGATCCTCTGCGTTATAACCCACTTGCTCGGGTCTACGAGGAATATCAGCTCGAAGAAGAAGCTACTCCAGACCCACGTGAACTGGAGGACCGAGGCCGAGAGTATGCCTGGCAGGCTGAGCGGGAGTACGATCTTGTAGAATATCTTGAAGTCTGAGGCGCCGTCGACCTTGGCGGCCTCCTCTACCTCCCTGGGTAGGAGGTCGAAGAAGTTCTTCATGAAGAATATTATCCATGCCATCCCCCACCCGCTGTGGACTAATATTATCCCGGGGAAGGTGTTTACGAGGCCTAGCGACCTCATAGCTAGGAATAAGGGCACAACGACTATCTGCTGCGGTAACGCCATGAGGAGTATTATGGTGAGGAAGAGGTAGCTCTTCAGGGGGAATGAGAACCTTGAGAATGCGTAGGCTGCTAGCGAAGCCGTGATTATGGGGATAACAGTGCTGGGGAGAGCTACTATGAGGGAGTTCATGTATCCCTGGGCTATGGAGTAGGACTCGTGCCCCCAGGCCTTTATGTAGTTGTCCATAGTGAACGTTGCCCCAGCTATGTTCCACCAGCCCCTCACGATCACCTCTCCGTAGGGCCTTACAGATACCATGAACAGGCCTATGAAGGGGAGGAGCCAGACGAGCGCTATACCCCACGCTATAACGTTTATCAGGACCACGTCGGGCCTGAGATACAGTCTGAGCCTGCTACCCCTAACGGCCACTCCTAACACCCCTCAAGGCTAGCCATAGTCCCGGGGGTATGGTTAGGAGTGTGAGTATCACTGCGACAACAGCAGCAGCGTTATAGTCTATAGCCCTAGCCATGTATAGGTACATCACCAGGGCTAGCACGTTTGAGGAGCCCCCGGGGCCTCCTAGAGTCGCCACGTATACTATATCGAATATCTTCAGGTCCCATAGCATGGTCATTATGACGACTATTATGGTAGCGGGCTTGACAAGGGGGAACACGATCTTCCAGAATATGTGCCAGTGGCCGGCCCCGTCGATCCTAGCCGCCTCTATGTAGCTAGCTGGTATCGCGTGGAGGGCTGCGGAGTACACTGTGAGGCTGAATCCTGTCCAAAGCCATACCGAGCCCAGTATCAGGGCTAGGAGGGATAGCTGGGGGTAGCTCGTCCAAGTCTTGGCAAGGCTCTCCAAGCCCAGCACATCAAATACTATGGGCACGACACCCACGTCCTTGTCGAACATGAACCTTATTATGAGCCCTCCGACGACCATCGGTATGACCATGCCTATGAAGATTATCGCCTTTACTATGGACGAGCCTATAGTGTACCTAAGAATGTAGGCTAGGAAGAGGCCGAGAAGGGTTACTAGGGGTATGTGAATAGCCATCCACACAATATTATGAACTAGAGCTCCCCAGGGCGGGGGCTCAAGGCCCTCAGGGAGCAGTACGAGAGCCTTCTTGGGGGAGGTCTCCGTCACAACCTCAAAGTACTTTTCTAGCGTGAGCTTACCCTCAACGCTGAAACTCATATAGACTGTGGCGAGGGAAGGACCTATCACGATGGTGAGTATGAAGAGGAAGGCGGGGATTATAAAAAGTATGGGGGTTAGGGAGGTCCTACGCCTCCCCAATACAGGCACCTCAACCCTTAACTGAGGGGTGTTCCCGGGCTAGTGTCTCTAGGACCTGGTCTAGCTTGTCAGGTTGCACCCATAGGAGCTTTAGCTGGTCCCAGAAGAGGGTCTGCCAGTCCCCTCCCACAGTGTCGTCTAGGTCGGGGACTATAGCCATGTTTAGCTCCTTTATCTTCCTAAACACGTCCTGCATTGGAGGCCACAACTGCTCAACGCTCACCCCGAGCCACGTGGGTACCTTGCCTGCGGGGGTTGATACGTGGACTGCCTGGCCCTCGGTGGCTAGGTACTTGAGTAGTAGCTTCGCCGCCTCCATGTTCTCAGTATACTTGGGTATGAAAGCGTAGTCAGCTCCTCCCACAACGCCCCTAGCTCCCGGCAGGGGGAAGAAGCCTAGATCGCCAGGGTCTGGTACCATCCCCGTGATCCACGTGCCCATGAAGTAGAGGGCGTACTCCTCAGCCCAGAACCTCTCGACACCGCTAGTCCACTCTACGGGCTCGCTGAAGTAGCCCTTCTTGATCAGGTCTACCAGCCTCTGGAATATCTCCCGGACCTGGGGGTCCGTGAACTTAACCTCCCCGCTAATCAGCTTGTACTGTAGCTCGGGGCCTCCAAAAGCTATTAGGAAGTGCTCTGTGACGTCGCTCAGCGGCCACCCCACCTGGTCGCCAGAGACTATGGGGTTCTTGATCCCAGGTATACCCTTAATCTTCTCCAGAAGCTGTAGGAACTCCTCCCAACTCTTAGGCTCCTCAAGGCCGTGCTTCTGGAAGAACGACTTCTTGTACCAGAACCCTGGCTTCAGCCACATGGTAAATGGGACTCCCCAAAGCTTCCCTCCCCACTTAACGTTATCCAGGATCCCGGGGACGTACTCATCCTCACTGATCATCCCCGTGACGTCAACCACGTGACCCTTCTTAGCCATCTCCACGATCCACCAAGCCCAAGGGGTTATCACCACGTCTGCCGGGGTGACTCCAGCCTCGAATTGGACTGTGAGGGTCCTAGCTACTTCCTCGGCCCTCATGGGCACGTACTTTATAGTTATGTTCGGGTACTTCTCCATGAAGCTGTCTAGGACCTCCATGAAGTATTCCTGCTCCTTCCCAGACCAGGGGCCTATTACAGTAAGCGTTACCTTCTCGACAACTACGGTCTCGGTCCTAACCTCAGTCTTCACTATCTCCCTAGGCGGCGGCGTGGTCGTTTCTACAGGTTGACCCATAGTCTCCTTGAGCCCTCTAACTTCCTGCTCGACCCTCGAGACACGCTCCTCGAGCCCTGAGATCTTCTCGCCAATCTCTTCTACGCTGGAGCCTACCGATGCTATCCTCGAGCTTAGGGAGAAGTAGGAGAATATTGATATGAGGATTGCGACGACTATTAACCCGGCTATGAGTGCATTACTTCTCACGGCTTCCAATCTAGGACACCCTATACACTATCGTCTGGTATGTATGGGAGTTTATATGCCTTATAACTCAAGTTATGTAACGCTGCTCAGCTTACCCTCATTTACCTACGGCGAGAGTAGAAGCCTCATTCCATCCCAAGCGAGCAGGGTCTTGGGGAAGACCCTTCGAGCCTCGAATAGTAGCTTGCGGGCTTCAAACCCCTCATACCTCCCGCTAACGTGGTAGAGTACTAGGAGTCTAACACCACTTTTCAGCGCTAGCCCTGCAGCCTGGAGGGGTGTTGAATGGCCTCTAGCCCTAGCCTCGTCAACATATTCTCCCCCTAGAGTGGCTTCGTGTATTAGTACGTCCACCCCTCTCACGGCCTCCTCAATGGTAGGGCATGGATGCATGGTGTCGCCCGTGTAGGCTATTGAGAAGCTCATGGGGAGTGTTGAGGCTAGGTCCTTCAGCCTAACCCTCCTACCCTCAACAAGGGCTTCACCCTCCTCTACCACCCTGGCTATCCAGGGGCCCGGCTTGAGGCCTAGGGCTGCGAGCCTCCCAGGGTCTATGCGGGGCCTCAGCCTCCAGTCGAGCCTGAAGCCCACAGACTCTATACTATGGCATGTAGGGTACCAGGATAGGACTACGCTATCACCCCCAGAAGATTTGAGCCTAGTATAGGACCTCCCCCTCGCCTCTAACGCTTCAACCTTAAAGCCCAACCTAGCCTCAGTAGCCTCTAGGGTCTCCAGGACAAACTCTAAGGTCTCTCTCGTAGAGACTATTGTTAGAGGCCTCCTCCTACCCTCTAGGGACATCGTCATTAAGAGGCCTGCAAGCCCGTTGACGTGGTCGCCGTGAGGGTGCGTTACAGCTACTATATCTAGCCTTGAAGGGCTCACCCCAGCCTTCATAAGCCACATTTGCACGCCCTCCCCGGCATCTAGGAGGACGTGGTTCCCCATCCAGTCTCTTACAAGGATTGAGGGCTGCCTGCGCACCCTTGGGACCGCGCCGCCGCTACCCAGTACTAGGATCTCGACCCTCCTACCACGCCCTCGCAACTACTACACCCCTAGTTAGGGAGCCGTGAACGTACATCTCAAGGTACGACTCCACCTCCAGCCCAGCCTCCAAAGCCAGGCCCCGGGGGTCTCTCTCGGCAGGGCCCGCATAGACTATGTAGCCCCCACTCCTAACAGCCTCCCTAGCCGCCTTGAGAAACTCCCTCACAAGCCTCCTATACCCGACCCTCCTAGTACTAGTGGAGCGCCCGTATGGAGGGTCTGTTGCAATCGAGTCTACGCTGCCGGGGGCTAGGGGGAGCCTGGCGGCGTTCCACACAGCCGACGCCCAACGCCCCCCAGGGCAATACTCTGATAGGTTCAATGTCGAGCCCCACGCCATCACCCAGTCAACGTCACCGCAGAGGACCCTAGAAGCGCCTAGCAGGCAGGCTTCGATAGCAAAGCCCCCGGTGCCGCAGAAGGGGTCTGCATATACCCCGCCAACCCCGAGCCTTGAGAGGTTCACCATAGCCCTCGATATATGGGGTGAGAGGGGGCCTGGCTTGAAGAAGGGCCTCCTACCCGGGCTCCTCTCAAGGAAGCCCCGGGTATCGCTAACCCCCCCAACAACGCCCAGCACAGCCACACCCTCGGTCACGAAGACTCTCAGAGCCCTCCCAGCCCTAGGCGATAGTAGGGCTCCCCCAGCCTCGAAGCCCTCCAACGCAGCCCGTAGGACCTCGCTCCTTCCAAGCCCGTGAGCGTATGGGCCGTAGACCCGGGCCTCCACCCTCCAAGGCCCGGGGGAGGGTAGCATGGCTGCGGCCTCTTCAGAGGCCCTCCTAACGCAGCCTAGCCTAGCCTCTGTGACGGCTAGGAGGACCCCGGACTCTCTCACCAACCCGCCTCTAGCGGCGGGTACCCGAGGGTCTAGGCCTTCGGCCTCGAAGACTGCTAGGCCGTCTAGTGTTAGGAGGAGCCTGTAGGACCTAGCCTCAACGTCTAGTATAGCCTTGAGCTCCTCGAGGGCTAGCCTGGGGTGCTCCCCGCTTAGGAGGGCGTAGTAGGTCCTACGGTGCCCCAAGCTGCTAGGCCTCCCTCAAAACGCTAACGGCGAGATCCGAGACGTCAACGTACTCGACAAGCCCTGCATCACTCACTGGCAGGGTGTTGGCTGCATAGACCTTAGAGACGCCGGCTTTAGAGAGCCTTTCCCCCGCCCCCGGCAGGCCGAGGTAGTGTGCCACAAGTACTAACACGCTGGAAGCCCCAGAGGCTTGGAGGGCCTGAGCCGCCAGGGCTATAGTGCCTCCAGTACTAATAATGTCGTCTACTATCACAGCCCTAGCCCCCTCAGCCTCTATACTTGCGTCCGCAAGCCTGATCTCCCCGGTAACCCTATCCCTCTCCTTAACAAGGTAGCCGTACCTGCAGCCAAGGGCCTTGGCTAGCCTCTCAGCCCGGCCCAGAGCCCCCCTGTCAGGCGCCACTATAACGTCGCCCCCGCAATCAACCCCCGCAGCCCCGGCAAGCTTTTCGAAGGGGTAGACGCTATAGGACCTGCCGGGGAAGAACCTGAGGCTATGCTCCTTATGGATCTCCACTGTAACCAGCACGTCGTAGCCGGTGGCGTAGAGAGCCTTCATAGCGGCTCTAACGCTTACAGGCTCACCCTCAAGGAACACACGGTCCTGCCTCGCATAGGCCATGTAGGGGGCGACGAGGGCTAGCCTGTCAGCACCAGCCTCCCGGGCGGCGTCTGCAAGGAGCATGGCCGTAAAGAGGCTGGAAGACTGAGGCGACTCCATAGTTTGGACTACCACTACGTCTAGACCCTTAACCTTGCAGCCCTCAAGCCTAACATACTCCTCCCCGTCCGGAAACCTCTTAAAACGAGCGCTACACAAGCCTACTCCAAGCCCCTTAGCAACGCCCTCGGCGAAGGACCTAGAGGCCTCCCCCACACCAGCTATAACAAAACCCCACTCCACGAGCCCCCTGGCACCCCCGTTGACTGGGGTAGGACCTATCCCTTACTCCCCTTCCTCAAAAGTATCTCTATTGCAGTAACGTTCCTCTCCTTCCCCTTATCGTCTCGCAACTGTTCACTATAGATCTTAACGTTCTCTATGTTAACGTCCTTAACAAACATGTTTTTAACCATTTCGACGGCCTCGATAGCCTTACATACATTCCTCCCCCTAGCCTTGACCACGACCTCCTCAAACCCATCCTCGAAGATCTTCATGATGGCCATAACATACTGGATGGGCTCCTTCTTGCCCACAAGCACTGTGTTAGGCCTCTGAGGCTCAATAGCCATACTCAAGCCACCCTCCAAACTCCACGATAGCCAGAGTACCCAAAACCTTAAGAGCTATACCTTCCCAGCCACCAGCCTGCCATGATTCAGCTCTCCTCATAAAGCTTCCTATAAGCCATTAATAATAGTATACTTATCCTCTATACTATAGTCTCTACGATGAAAACAAGTTAAATGATAACTCTGAAAGAGTATCATAGGGAGAGTACCAGACATAATCGGCTTAGCCTCTAAAGTCTTCTACGAGGGGAGGCTCGTCACCCTAACAAATAGGAGGGAGAAGAGCCTGTCTTTAAAGAGGGGATGCCTGGGTAGCCCTATAGTAGCTCCGGAGCCGGCGGTAATCCTAGATGACGTGTTTGGGAGGGAACGCTATGACCCTAGGCAAGACTCTTAGGTCAATGATGAAGAGGTTAACGCAGTCGTAGAGATCGTAAGAAGGCTTGCAAAATGCGTCAAGCCCCCCAGGTGTACACTCTAGGTGTCATTACGCCTTACAGGGCTCAAGCTCGAGTTATAAGGGGGAAGCTAGAGGGTCTGATCAAGTCGTGGAGGGTTGATTGGCCTTTCAAGCGGGAGGATCCCCTAGCTAGCACTGTCGACGCCTTTCAAGGAATAGTATACTCGGCCACAGCTACGGCAGAGGGACCTTATCATTCTCATCAAACCCTAGGAGACTTAACGTGGCCATAACCAGGGCTAGGAGGAACTGGGCTGATTACGGGTCTGGGGCTGCCGAGGCCGGGGATACGCCCCTTTATAGGATATTTAAAGATACCCAAAACCAGGCTTAAATACGAAGCCAGCTCGGTCTAGGACGCCCTCATCATCAGCTTTGGGCTTCGGCCCCCCGTTCTTCCTCACCGCCCCTTGGCTTTAGTTTCTCTCGGAACCAGCCTGTTATTGCTTCTAGCCTGGCTATCCTCCGCCTGGGCCTCCCGCTCCTTGATAAGTCGTGGTTCTCCCCTGGGAAGAGGGCTAGCTTTACCTCCTTCCCCAGCACCTTGAGGGCTGTGAATAGCTGTATGGCCTCGCTAGCCGGGCACCTGTAGTCTTCTAGGGCGTGTATTATGAGTAGAGGCGTCTCTACCTTGTCAACCCTGAATAGGGGGCTAGCCTTTATATAGTCCTCCGGCTTGCTCCAGGGGGTTTCGGTTGCTAGGAGGTCTGGAGCGAAGTACCAGCCTATATCGCTCTCCCCGTAGAAGCTCACCCAGTTACTGCAGCTCCTCTGCGTCACCGCCGCCTTGAACCTGCCGGTCTTGGTTATTATCGTGTTAGTCATGAAGCCCCCATAGCTACCCCCCGTGACGCCGCCCCGATCAGGGTCCGCCTGGGGGTAGAAGCTCTCTAGCTCGTCAACTATCTTCATGAGCTCGTCATAGTCGACATCGCCGTAGCGGCCTCTAAGGTCCGCGAATTCCTCACTATACCCGTCACTACCCCTAGGGTTAGAGTAGACTACCGCGAACCCCATACCGCTGAGGACGTGGAACTCGTGTATGAAGCTGTAGCCATAGCTAGTCTTCGGCCCCCCGTGTATGTAGAGTATCCAGGGAACGCACCTAACACACTCAGGCTCCCTAGCGGGGGGGAGGATCCAGAAGTCGATGGAACCCCCATGAGGGCTCTCAACAGTGAAGTGTCTAGGCTCTGCTAGAAGCCGTGACTCGACCCACACGTTGTGGGCTGTAAGCCTCAAGGACTCCCCCCTATCCCTCCTATACATGAAGACTTCTAGGGGCCTCACAGGCGTCATGCTAGTATACGCTATATCGTTCCCAGACTTTGAGGCCGTGAACTCGTCTATAACCTCGGCCTCAGCCTCAAGGAGTGGCTGGGGCTCACCCTCAACCCTAACCCTATAAACGTGGACCCTACCGCCATCAGAGACAGGGAAGAGGATCTCCCCGTTCCTAGACCACTCAAGCATCTTCAGGCAGCTAGGCCCCCTAACGTCGCTGTTAAGCCCGTTAGCAGCGTTCCTATCCAGGTCACAGGTTAGGCACGAAACCTCGCCTCCCTCGACCTCGATAGCGTACACCTTGAAGTGGGTTGTGAACCCCCTCTCCCTCCTATGAGCCCTCAACGCTATATGCGAGCCCGTGTTGGGCTCCCACCTCACGGCAGCCACAGTAAAGCCCTCTGCCAGCAGCCTAGACTCCCCCCTCTCCAAGTCTACAATGTAGACCTTGTGCATGTAGGGCCTCAGCATGTCGTCCGAGACGGCAACCGCGAGCTGCTTACCATCGGGGCTCCAGTCGAAGTCTACAACGTTAACCTCGCCCCCCACAACTAGCCTCTCAGAGCCCCCGGGGTAGGAGGCTATGTAGAGGTGGTTGAACCTGTCGAAGACCCAGCCCTCCCCGTTGAACCACACTGGTATCCTCTCGATATCCATCCTATCCCTCTCACCATAGGGCTTCCACTTGCCAGGGTCTAAGGGCTCCCTCACGGTAAACGCGATCATATCGCCGGTGGGGCTCCACTGGAGTCTCCCCACGCCCCACCTAGTATAGTATAGCCTCCAGGGCTCCCCTCCCTCCTTAGGCACAACGTATATCCCAGACCCCTTCTCCTCCCTCCTCACAAATGCTATGAGCCTCGAGTCCGGGCTCCAGCAGGGACACCTATCACCGGGCCCCCCCGTGAGGGGCCTGTAGCCCTCCTCGTCGGCAAGCCAGATGGAGTAGCGGTAGCTGTTAGACTCGAGGTCCGCCCTCCCGGCTACATAGGCTACGGAGTCCCCCTCGGGGGATACCTGCGGGTTGGCGACAAATGTTATCCTGGCAATATCTTCAATTTTAAGAGGCTCCTCCCTAGGGGGTCTAAACTCCATTCTAATGCCCTCCCCCACGACACCAGTGATTTGGGTCTAGGGTTGAAGATTTAACTGTAGCACGTTGAAGGGCCCTAGCGGAGCCTACCAGCCCTTATGAGACCCCTCCTCAAAAGCTCGTTCAAAGCCCTCCTAAGGGCCCTCCTAACCCGGAACCTCCTTTCAATGGAGCCGTAGAGGCGGACGGCCGTAGACCTTATACTATTGGTGCGGGTGAGGTCCTCCAGTATCCTAGCCTCCTCCTCGCTCAGCTCCTCCCTAAGGTAGCGGAGTGCTAGCCTAGCTATGTCCGCAGGCTCCAGGCCCAGGTAGGGGTCGCTGGCGTCTAGCTGGTCTAGCCTCTGCTTCACCCTAAGCTCTATTATGGTTACGGGGTCGTCGGGGGAGAAGTCGCCGTAGACCCTACGGAGAGCCTCCAGCAGGTCCTCCAGGCTCCGGAACCCGTCCCTCCATGCATCCTCCTCCGTGAGCTCAGACACCTTCTTAACCCTAACCCCCACAACTTCAGCCTTAGCCAGGGGCCTCCCGTGCCCGTGTATTATCACTTCACGGTACCTGGGCTTCACGACCCCCAGCCTAATGGTGGTGCTCTTCCTACCCTCAAGCAGTTTGTCGGCGAACGCACCCTTAATCATTATGTGCCTTCCTAAGTACTGCGTCTTCCTCCCGGCCACAGAGACAGCACCCTTAACCCTCCACGAATACGCTAATAGACGGGTTGGAGGGCTTAAGCTGTGACCGGCTGGAAGCTCAGGTGTATAGAGTGTGGCAGGACCTGGGTTCTGAGGGTCAGCTTCTACATAGAAGACATGCCAAGGCTATACCACTACTGCCCTCACTGTAGGAGGAACACGTTCCACGTAATAGAGGGTAGGGTTGAGGGTGAGGGTGAAGGCGCTGGCGGGAAGGGTAGGACCTAGGCTAGTCTTGGGGTGGGGTTGATTGAGCTATGTCGAGACGGCCCCGGGGCTTGGGGTCCTGGCTCTGGCGGCGGCAGGAAGGGCTCTAGAGCTGAGGAGGGGCGAGGATATACTGAGGAACGGCTTCCCAGGCTCGGGGGTCCAACTAGAGCCCCTGCTGGGTAGTGAGTGGGAGTGCGAGTACTTCGTTGACCTTGGGAGCAGGCTTGCCAGGGATGAGAGGAGCGGCGTCGAGGGCTTCATAATGAAGGCTGCAGTCCTCGAGAGGTGCTATCGTGGCGGGAGGCTTGTGGAGAGGATCCTACACCCTATGGTTAGGGGTGAGGGAGGCTCCCTTCCCCTACTCCCAGTGGTGGGCGACGAGAGGAGTAAGCAGGCTGCAAGCTACATTGCAGAGATAGCACTAGCACTCTCCCTGGCTAGGAGGGGAGGGCCTAGTGGGGGCCGCGTGCTAGTAGTGAGGCATGGAGCTCTACTCCAGCAGGTAGGTATATACTTCAACACTAACGTGTACAACATGGACTGTAGCGCTCTAGAGTCAGTCCTCCTCTACTCACTTATGGATAGAGCGGAGGCCCACGAGGTAGCAGTGCTCTCGAGGGCCGGGCGCGGGGGTGACCGGAGTTGCAATGCGGGGGCCGCCTCGATAAGGCTCCTAGAGGCCCTTAAGAGGGAGGCTAGGGATGGCTCTGCAGATATAGTTGCTGTGGCTGAGGACCTGGAGAGGACCCGCTACCTCACACTACACCTAGCAGCCTCAATAGCCGAGGAGTACTCCCGGGGAGGGAGCCTTAACGCCTCACAGCTCCTAGGAGAGGCTCTCGAGGAGGCTATGGAGTGTATTAGGTGGACTGGGCTGAAACCCTCAGAGGTTAGATACGAGATCCCGAGGACTCTGGAGGAGGTCCTAGCTAGGACTATAAACCCGGAGGCTGACGACCCTGCGGCGACGCTCCGCGATGTAGGGGGGAAGCTGGGTTATAGGGGGCTTGTAAGCCACTTCTACAGGGGTCAACTGCTAGATAGGCTTGGGGTCCTGAGCGACGTGGAGCCCTTAATGGTATACAGGTTCCTCTACGGGCCTAGGGAGGATGTGGCTACGCGGCCCATAGATAAGGGGAGGATCGTGGAGGCCCCAGCCATAGAGTCGTACCGGGTTAACCTTGAGGGCGTGGAGCCTCCGGGCTTCAGCGAGAGCAGGGTCGTCGAGACTCTCAGGGGCTTCATGATGACTTATATAACGTTAGACCCCACACCCACATGCAGAGACCTAAAGGAGCTATCCGGTAGGATAGGGCTTAGCCTAGAACCCTCCCTCCTAGCCGAGATGGTTAAGGTTCGCCACCCCATCAAGCTCGAGTACGTTGAGGGGTCTAGGAGTGTGGGTAAGGTGGTGTCCCACATATACACTCAGGCCCAGGCCACGCTCTACGGAGCCCCCCCGCCTATGATAGTGGTGGATCAGTGGAGCCGTGTTGCCGGGTGGGAGGCCTCAGCCCTCAGGTCGCTCCTAGAGAGTCTGGGGAGGAGGGTTGTACCGTACTCAACCTTCCTCAGGACCTTTGCAGTGAGGCGCAGGTACATGTCTTGAAGGCGCTCCTACGGGTTATATAGTTACGCTAAGCCATGCTTATCGCGGGGTAGGAGGGAGCTGGGTGGGGCGTTTTGCAGTCATCTTCAACACCTGTAGCAGGCTTCACCACGAGCATAAAATCCTATAGCATGGTGGAAGGCGTCCTCCTCAGGCCTGCAGACGCTGTTGTAAGGTACGGCACACTGGTGAGCATAAAGGATTCTACCAGCGGGTACACCTACCTAGCTATGGTCTCGGACGTCAAGGAGGAAACTCCTCACCCCGCCCTAGACGTTGAGAGGCTTAGGAAGCTCCTAGAGAGCCTTATGGTCCAAGCGGCTAGGCTGGAGGACGCTCTGAGGGTTCTAGACGAGATCACTAGCCCCAGCCAGGAGCTCGTTAGGTGGAGTAGCATAATGAACGTTGAGCTGACGGTCCTCGGGCAAGTGGTGGAGGAGGATGGGAGGCCCGTGCTCTCACCCTACGACAGGCCCCCGAGGCCTTTCAGCAGGATGGGCTACCCAGACCCAGGCTGGCTTGAGAGGCTCCTTCACGGGAGGTTCGCTAGGGACTATAAGAGTGAGGGCCTCTACCTAGGCAGGCTAAGCTACAACCCTGAGGTAGGAGTATACATGGTCCCTTCAAGGCTCACCACTCACCTAGCAATCCTAGGCCAGACGGGCTCTGGGAAGACTGAGACTGTGAAGAGGCTTGTGTTCGAGGTCTCTAGGAGGAGGTCTAGGATAGGCTACCCCGACGGGGGCATAGTGGTATTCGATGTTGCGGGAGAGTACACGGGCTACCCCTACACCAGGGAGGATGTTGTGCCGCTACTAGACGCCGTTTTCAACCCTCAAGCCCACACGCCAGAGCCTCCGCACGAGAAGCCTGAGAGGGTCACGATACTAATTCCATACGAGGCTTCCAGGGGCCGGGGTGCTGGGAGGGAGGACCTACTCTCCGGAGTGGCAGAGCTTGCATGCAGGCTCTCAGAGAGGCTTGGTACTGCCGTAGACGCCCTGGTATTCACTGACTACGAGAGGCTCTCTACCACAGCCGCTCCTCGATGCACCCCCCAGTCTGTCAGGGCCGGCTTTTCGTCAGTGGGCTATAGCTGGGCCTACAGGCTGCTAGGCTCCTCTCGGGTGCTAGTAGTAGCTCTCCCCCTCCCCGCGTTCATGGACGTTGACTCTATGGTGGAGCTGAGTGGCACTAGGAGCGAGTACTTCCCCCTGCTCGTCACCGAGCTGGCATCAGCCCTAGACCTCTTCCACGGGGACGACGTCTACGGGGTGAAGCTGTTGATACACGTGGTGAGCGCCTGGCATCAGAACCCCAGCGCCTTCACAACTAGGATAAGCCAGCTAGCTAGGGAGCCTGGGAGGGGAGGGCCCTCAAAGCACCTCGTAGACGCCATAGAAGCCCACAGGGCCTTCTGTGAGGGTAGCGTGGGGCTAGAGGCAACTGCTTCCAGGTGGGCTGCATTCCTCTACCCCGACTCAACTAGGGTATCTCACTCGAAGGCCCGAGACCTCTTCTTCACACTCCAGAGGTACATGGCGTGGCTAGCCTACCGCTACACGCTAGCAGACCCCGCAGGGGAGTCTGAGAGAGCTGCTGCCTGCAAACTCGTAGCCACAGACGACGGCCTCGACCTCTTTAGGAGCCGCCTGGAGGGCCTAGCGAGGGCTGTGTTAGACCTCTCAAGCATAGCCCCCCAAACCCTAACCAGCACCCTAAACGCCCTCAGGAAGATCGAGAGGCTAACAAGCGAGACCGTCGACACAGTCATCTTCGACGAGCTTATGAGGAGGCTTATGACGGGCTTCACAATCATCCACCTAGCACCCCCTAGCAGCGGCGACGTAGACGTCTTCCTAGCCACCCTGGTTAGGAGGCTCTTCAACCTCCACGTAGGGAGGTTCGAGGAGGACCGGCTAACCGTAATAGTGGCGGAGGAGGCCCACAACCTAGCCCCAGCAGGCGAGGAGAAGGCCACAAAGAGAGCCCTACTGAGGGTCGCGAGGGAAGGGAGAAAGTGGGGGCTAAGCCTCTGGCTAGTAACCCAGAGGCCCGCATTCATAGACGCCGGCGTCCTCAGCCAGGCTGCAACGAGCATACTACTCAGAACCACCAACCCAGACGACCTAACAACGATTAAGAGGGGCGTAGAGAGCGTAGCGGCAGAGATAGTAGAGCGGCTACCAGACCTAGAACCCACCCGGGGAGAAGCACTACTAGCAGGACTAGCAGCGCCCGAAAGACGAGTACCACTACTCATAATGGTAGAAAAGATCCCAAAACCACAAAAGAGACAACCCCCCTAACATTAGACTCTACCACTCAAAACCCCCAACTCCTAAAGGGCTAACTTAACCTTTACCTGGTATTACCACATTGGTCTTGGAGCTGTTCTTCCATGTTATCGGGTTTCCTTTCGTCTTTTGTCCCGTGGGATTTACGGCGTAGGGTTTATATATTATCCCTTGTTGTGTTGGGGATGGGTGTTTTGGTGCGCCTCGGCTCGTGGGGGTAAGGTTTATTAGGCTCCGGGGGCTATTGTACATAGCGGCCCCGGGGCCATCCACCATAACGGGAATCCGGAAAGGTGGAGAGGGGTAGGCGTATAT
>WAKF01000091.1 GCA_015523465.1 Aeropyrum sp. | reverse complement strand
AGTATTATCGGAGAGCCTAGGCCCGAAGTAGCCTTAAGCCGTACACTATAAACTAGCCCATTAACCCTAAAACTAGAGGGGGTTTGCTAGTGGAGAGCGGAAGCCTATTGGAGAAGGCTATCCTAGCAGCCGTGTTTAAGGGGTATACCACTGAAGGCGAGATACTAGAGCTATTGAGGGGGGTCGATCCTGAAATTGTCAGAACTAAGTTGAGGGAGCTCGTAGCCCGGGGTTTGCTGAGAGAGGTCGAGAGGGGGTTCCTGGTGTTTAAGAGAAGAGAGTTCATGTTGACTGAAAAGGGCGTTGCCGAGGCGGAAAAGGCTTTAGGCGAAATCAAGGCTATAGCCTCAGACATGGCTAGGAGAAGGCGTGAAGGCTTAGGCGAGGTCGCGGAGGACCTTGCGGTGTGGTTGTTACCCTTCGCCGCCGCCCTAGGCCTCATAGCATTCATGGACCTCATGGAGGACGCTGTAGCCTATGACGTTGAAGAAGCGGGTTTTGAAGACGCTGGAGAAGGAGACTTTGGAGACCTGGAGCTGTAGGTCCTCCCTAGGCTAGCCTTTACACCTTTCGTTCCTCCCCTCCAACGCCCTCCTAGCCCCCTCCAGTATTATCGAATAGGTCTCCTCGACGGTATAGACGCTCGTGTCAACTATAAGGTGGAATATGCTCGTATCCCATATATCAACCCCGTAGAACCTGAGGAACCTCTCCCTCTGACTCCACTCCCTAGCCAGAGTCTCCCTCAAAGCCTCCCACAAGCTCATCCCGTCCCTCCTAGCTATCCTCTCCACCCTAACCGGGAGGGGAGCTTTAACGTAGACCAAGAAGTCGGCCCTCTCCCTGAGAATCCAGGCTGCCAGGTGACTGTCAATCACAACCCCACCTTTCTCGGCCGCCTTGAGGGTAGCCCTGTCTATCTCCAAGTCTATGCTTGGATCCTCCTCCGCTAGCCTACTAAGCTCTTCAAGGCTGAGGCCCCTCTCACTAGCAATCCTCCTAAAAATAGTCCCTGTGCTATAGTACTCCAGGTGTAGGTCCTGCGCTAGCCTCCGGGCATAGGTAGACTTGCCAGAGCCCGGAGGCCCTGAGACTACGATTACAGGATCCCCTTTGCAACCTCCTCGAAAATCAGCTCTGCCAGGCAACTGCTGCAAAGCACGCCCCCATAAGGCCTCTCGGGCCTCTTAGCAGTTTTAGGTAGCTTCCTGAGCCTGCTGGGCCTAAGCCTGGGAACCCCGTTTAGAGGCCTTCCACACCTAGCACACCTAGCAGGTCCCGGCTTCCTCTTCTCAAAGTGAACTACGACATCGCCCCCCGGAGTCCTCCTAACAACTCTCCTCCAACTCCTAGTCCTATACATGGGTCTAACCATACCCAGCCCCCTGTCAGGCCCGTAGGGCCTTAAGGGCTAAATAGGTTATCGTGGTAAGCCCACGCTAATTAAGCTAGGAAACGATGTGGATTAGAAGAAGAGCTAGGAAAAAATATGTTTAAATAGGGTTTAGCAAACCTACCCTGCAGGCTCCACTATGAACTTGCCCCACATGCCCTTAGGGCCGTGATTGGGCACGGGGCACTGGTAATAGAACTCCCCGGCCTGCGATGCCACGAAGATCACAGAGCCCTCTCCACCAGGTGCTATTGGGTTGTTAGGCGGCCCGACTATAGCGTTAAAGAGTATTGTGGGATTAGTCTTCTCCACTGATTGCACAACGGCTAGTCCGTGCCTCAGTTTGCCCATGTTAACGAACCTTATCTCGACTACCTGCCCTTGCCTAACTCTAAGCTCCGGGCCTGGCGAGGTTATCTCGTCGGGTGAGAGGCCGAAGCCAAATTTACCTCCGGGGAGCTCTTTCCCGTAAATCGTTATAACCACGTCAGGCTGGAGTTGGCCCGGCGGGAGGCCTCCCCCGCCCCCTCCAGCAGGCCCTAATGCAGCCTGCTCTCCAGCCTGAGGTAACTGTATGTCGAAGAGCACCGCCCCCATAACGCCGACCCATAATAGTATGGCTGCGAGTACCGTGAATGGTATATAGTACCTTTCAGCTAGCTCCCAGAGCCTCTCTGTAAGGCCTCCAGCTTGGCCGTGCTCGGCCATCACGGCATCACCTGCCTCCCAAAGATTATGTTGAGCATGAGTAGCATGACTATTATAACCGTGATGACGCTGAAGAGCTGGATCCCCCAGCCTTCCCAAACTATATCCATTAGCATGAACGCTACGAAGAGAGTTATTACTGCGACGGCTACAGCTAACGCCGCTCCCGTCGTGAGGGCTCCAGTCACTACTCCTAGGGTGAAAACCATGAGTAAGGCTGACGACATGAAGCCCACAGCTACGGCCCAAGCCAGCTTCCTTCTTTCCCTTAGCCTGACAGCATAGTCAACCTTCTGGGCCCCCTGAGCCTCTCCCTCGCCCATGCCGGATCACCACGCTAGAACACGTAGGTGACCCCGAAGACCAGGACGCTGATTGCTGCTAGGAAGCCCCAGTATACTGCTAGGGCGTCGAGGGTCTCTGGCACGTGGCCCGTGAACCCTCTCACCCAGATCTTTAGTGTAAGGTATAGTGCTACTAGGAGGCCTGCTAGCAGGTGGAGGACATGCGCTAGAGCTGTGGTTGCCGAGGTTGCTATGGCAGGGTCTGCCAGGGTGAAGCCTACTGCGAAGACCGAGGCCCAGTCGAGGCCCGTCACTACTACGTAGGCTAGACTGAGGACTGTAGATAGTGATAGGCCTGCCAGGGCTAGCGTCTTATCTCCGAGCTTAGCACCCCTAGCAGCGATATACATGAACACAGCGCTCCAAAGCATGAGAAGCGTCGCTAGGAGTCCTAGGAGTATGTTGTGGGTTACTAGTCCTGATAGCGTTGCGCCGGCCTCAAGCCTCATAAAGATGTACGCCCCCACAAGGCCGGCGAAGAACACTGCGTCGCCGAACAGGAAGAAGTACATGCCCAGCTTAACCCTGTGGATGCTAGTGAAAGGCCACCTCTCCTTGTACTCAGGCGGCTCCTCAAACTTGAACCTCTCGTAGAAGTCGTCCCGGAACCACCCATACACAGAGTATAGCGAGATAATGGCTCCTACAACTATTAGTGGGAGTGCGAACTTGACTTGGCCGAGCCACATGCCAAGGCCTAGTAGGAAGAGGAAGGGCCCTAGGCTGATTAGCAGGGGCCAGGGGCTTAGGTGGTTGCCCTCGTGTAGCTCCACGTGGGGTTTGGCTCCGTTAGCCATGACCACCATTAGCCTGTTGCCTTGGACTACCGGTATGCCCTCGAAGTTGTATTCTGGCGGCGGCGACTCTACCATCCACTCGTAACTCCAGGCGCCCCAGGGGTTCCTGTCGACTCTGGGGCCGTGCTTCATTGAGTAGAGTAGGTTAGCGAACATTATTAGGTGGCTGAGCCCGAATATGAATGCCCCCACAGTAGCTATGAAGTTTAGGGGGCCCCAGCCGGTCCACTCAGGGTATGTGTAGATCCTTCTGGGCATGTCTATGAGGAAGAACATGGGGAAGTATAGTATGTTGAATCCTATGAATGATATGATGAAGTGTATCTTACCCAGCGTCTCATTGTACATCCTGCCAGTCATCTTAGGGAACCAGTAGTAGAGGCCTCCGAATAGGGCGAAGAGGGCTGCGCCCACCATAACGTAGTGGAAGTGAGCTACTACCCAGTAGCTACCTCTATTAGCGATGTCTAGCACGGGGTTGGAGTTGAAGACTCCCGAGAACCCTCCAATTATGAAGACCGCTATTGATCCAAGGGCGAATAGCATGGGTGTTGATAGCCTTATAGCCCCTCCGATCATGGAGAGTATAGCGAGTATCGTTATGATCCCGAATGGTACTGAGATTAGCTCGGTAGTGAACATGTGAACCTTCAGGTAGCTTAGGCTGACGCCCGTCATAAACATGTGGTGGGCATAGACACCGAAGCTCAGGGCCGCCGCTGCTGCTAGAGCCCCGATTATAACTTTCCTGCCTAGCAGCGGCCTCCTACTAAACACTGAGATCAAGTCTAGGGCTAGGGCTAACCCGGGGAAGAGTACAATATAGACTTCGGGGTGGCCGAAGAACCAGAATAGGTGGTCCCATATTATCCCGCCTTTGGGAGCAGTAAATATATTGGCGCCTAGTATCCTGTCAACTGCTAGTAGAGTTAGTGCTGCCTGGAGTGAGGGGAACGCCCATAGCATCATGAGCACCGTGAAGAATATGCCCCAAACGAACATCGGCAGGCCTAGCATCTTGTAGCCTTTAGCCCTAAGCTGGAAGATCGTTACGAGGAAGTTCACTGTGCCTACCGTTACGGAGGCAATCAGCATTAGAAGGCCGAAGGCGACTAGGTTGGCCCCAGGGTTGGGAGTGAAGGTCTCCGTGTTCAATGGAGCATAGGCAGTCCACCCGAAGTCAGCGGTCCCTCCGGGCATGAAGAAGCCTGCTAGCATTAGGAGGCCTCCGAAAAGTAGTAGCCAGTAGCTTAGGGCGTTTAGCCTCGGGAAAGCCATGTCCTTGGCTCCAAGCTGTATAGGCACGAAGTAGTTTGCGAATGCGAATCCCAGAGGCGATATAAACCAGAACACCATTAGCAGGCCGTGATTGGTTACAGCCTGGTTGAACTTTCCAGCCGGGAGGAAGTCGTTCTCGGGCACGCTAAGCTGTATCCTGAAGAGTAGTGCTAGAGTGCCGGCTATCACGAAGAAGTAGAGCGCCGTTACCAGGTAGAGTATCCCTACGTCCTTGTGGTTAGTCGTGAAGAGCCACCTTTTAATCTGTAAGACTCTATGAGCCACCACCCATCACCCCCCTTCCTCGACCACTAACTCCTCTCCGAGGGACTCGTACCAGAAGTCGAAGAGTTCTGGGGGTAGTACCACAGCCTTGGATATCATCTCGGCGTGGCCCACGCCACAAAGCTCGTAGCATTGTATCCTATAGGTTCCGGGGGTTTGAGGCACAGTCCACCCCATGTTGACTTGGCCCGGTATGGCGTCTACCTTAACCCTTAAGTCGGGTATTGAGAAGGCGTGGAAGACGTCGTCGCTCGTCACCTTGAAGATCACGGGCCTCCCTGCTGGCAGGTATAGCACGTCGGATTCAATGCCATTAGGGTACTTGAAGGTCCAACCCCACTGGAAGCCTCTAACCTCAACTACTAGCGCCCCATCAGCCTCGCCCGCCTGTAACTGCTCTATAGTCACTCCATATTCCTCTTCTATAAGGGATGCTAGTTCGTTAACAGAGATGTAGCTCTCCACGAACACTGCGAGGAACGACGCCAGGATTAGTACCACAATAACTGCTAGATAGGCGTTCCTACCCCTCTCCCCTGGGACTACTCCAGGCTTTATCTCATCTACGGCTTTCCTAGACCTAGAGTATATGAAGGGGATGAGGACTAGAGCTGCGTAAACAGCGATCCCCAGCAGTATAGCAACTGTTAGGTAGAAGCCGAATAGGTTCCACCATACCCTGGCGGTTTCGGAGAACTGGCTAGGATCGAAGGGGTAATGGAACACATTCTCACCCCTCTACTACTATGATCTGGTTGAACATGCCTTCCTTCGCGTGTGGCTCGGGGAATGTTCCATCAAGCTTCATGCAAGCTATTACATAGATGCCGGGTTCTAGGAAGGTGAAGGTGGCGACGGTGCTCTCTCCAGGTTCAAGTTCTATCATGAATTCCTCTCCCTCAACCTTGCCCTTTAATGCTTTTTCTATCATCTCTTCCATGACCATTTCATGCCTTTTATCTACCATAGCAATTATTTCCTCTTCGCTGAGCTCCGGGTTTTGTTCCTGTAATCTAATGGCTGCGTTCATTATCATGTCAGCCATCATTTGAAGGTTTGGAACAAACATTAGTTCATGCTCTACAGCGCCCTCATTGACTATCTTAAATACTACAGGTTGACCTACCTTAACTATTATCGGCTCGGGGGAAGCCTCGATGGTGTACTCACTGAGCCTTATAACGTAAATGTTTTGTGGAGGCCCTGCTAGGTTTTCTCCGAATACAAGGTAGTAGCCTAGGGCCACTGCGGCTGCAGCGAAGAACACGACGCTTATGGCTATGGTGGCTAGGAGGGCGAGGTTACCGCCCTCGCTTGAAGAAGCCATGTCCCCACCCCATTTCCATCGTTTAACAGGGTTATATAATTTAAACTAGTTTTGTGTGTTCCTTAGAACAGGATACATGTGGATTTGCGTGCAATCTTTAAAAATCTTCGTATATACTAAACCACTATTTTTACAACCTATTAGACAAATACCGTTTATACAGTCTGCTTTACCCTGGTAGGTTGCTTATACTTTGGAAACCATTCTTCATAAGAGGTTTTCAAGTCCAAACTTGAAGGATTTAGAAGGGTGGTGTAGGGGTTTGGGTGAAGTTTCTAGGGAGTTTAGTGGGGAGGCTCGTATAGGCAGGGCTATGAAAGAGTTTATGTCATTCACCCTAAAGCCCGAGGACTTCTCGAGCCCCGTAGCCCTGCAAATGGCCCTCTCGAGGATCTATGAGGGCATACTTAAGATGATGCAGGAAGGAGGTCCTAAGCCAACCTATATAGCTGAAGTCAGGTTTAAGGACGACCTTGGCAATAACGTGGTCATAGCGGTTGACCTGGGCAGGGAGGTACCCCCCTTCTCGAGCGAGAGGGTAAAGGCTAGGATTAGGGTGGAGCTATACGAAGAAGAGGAGGGGTAGGCACGGTATTAACCTAAGAAAGAATGCGAGCGCCGAGTTTTCAGCGCTTGGCTTGAAAGGGCTTTTACTGGGCACCCCTCCTTAGCACTATAAAGGCTACGGTTCCCCCCAATAGGACGCCTATTACCAAGGCTACTGTAGCAAGTGAGGGCTGCGGCCTCTCAGTTGTTACGGTTTGTATTGTCGTGTAGGTTATCGTCTCCGTGCTTGTCACGGTTAGGGTCCGGGTGTAGGTCCTTGCTAGGGTCTCAGTCAATATGGCCGTCGATGTGATCTCTATTGTTCTTGTCTCGACTTCCGTCACAGTCTCTGTCATAGTCTCTGTGACGGCTATCGTAGTAGTCACTGTTATGGGAGCTGGGGCTTCGAGGGGGGTTATCGTGATGGTTAGCGGCTCTACTATGGCTTCTGCAGGTAGAATATCTAGCTGCGTTCTAGCCTCGCCTCCAATGGCCTCGGCAACCGCTGTTAAGACACCATTTATGTAGACTCCTAGAGATCCCCTGCCGGGTGATGGGAGGGTTATTGCAAACCTCTGAGGCTGGTATGATAGGTTTACTGCGGCCACTAGAGCCTCCGTGTAGCCCTCACCCTCCCAGTAGGCTAGATATGCTGCTAAGGGGCCGTCAAACCCCTCTGCAGGTCCTAGCGCCCCTGCGCCTGGGGGTATTAGGGCTGCATAGGACCTAGCACCTTCGGGCAACAATGATAGGATAGCTCCAGGACACTCGAAGCCTATGGCGTAGACCTCAGCGTCACCTATAGCTGCGCAGCTTGATAGGGAGGTTGCCTCCGGTGCTAGCGTCACCCTAGCGAAGCCCCCCTCACCCTCAGGCTCCACACTAAGACCCTCAACGTTGATGGAGCCCCCCGCGACCAACAGCCTCAAGCCCAAAGGCCCATACAATATCTTAACATCGCCGCCTTCAACTTCGGAGTTCACTAGGGCTGCATTTAGAACCTCCCCAGCTCCTAGGGGGGTCTCTAGTCCCCCTGCGATACCGCTTAGGTAGAGCTTGCTCTCGTACACGTAAAAGTTTACCATGCCTACTGCGTAGATCCGAACTGGCTCCTCTATGGAACCCAGTGTAGACTCTACAACCCCCACTATAGCCTTGGAAGAGCCACACAGGTACTTCACTATTGGGGCCTTAATGGTGGAAGCCCTAAACAGTGCCTTTACAGTAGCTCCAAACACCACAGGGTTAACGGCAAGCTCTTCTGTAGCCTCGACAACGCTACCCTCAACTCTTATATCAGAGCCCCGGATGACCGTTACAGAACCCTTCAACTCCGAATCCTCAACCACAGTCCCATAGACGCCTCCAACCATCAATACGCCTCCAGCCCTGATCTTAGAGCCCTCCACCTCGACTACTCCAGGCCTTGAACTCTCTACTCTCAGCTTACCACCTTCAACACCTGTCATCGCATAGCCCGCCACGAAGTCGCTCTCCACTCTAGCTTCGAGTCCCCTCAAGACTAGGGTGCCACTTGCATCCATCACCTCGGAGGGCGTCATAGCCGCTATGGGGGTTACTGCCTTAAAGTAGCCTGCATCAACCCTCCCTGAAACCTCAACCCAGGCTTCAGGGCCTACGACAAACTCTACGCCCCGAGACCCCTCAGCTTCCAGCTTAGCCTTCACCCTCGATCCAGGCCCAGCCTCTATTGACACCAACGCCCCCTCCATAGCCTTCACAGCTATACCAGCAGTGGCTCCGGGCTCTACCAGGGCTCTCAGGCTTACCTCGCCGGAGACCCTTGCATTAAGGCCTCCACCGCCAACCAAGATCGTAAGGGTGCCTTCAACGCTTGAAGCCTCGACCGTCAGCGGCGCGAGAGTGTGGATCTCTGCATTGACTCTAAGAGCTGCCTCGCCGGACTCCAAGTAAAGCCTGGAGCCCCCGGGTAGAAGGACGTTGAGTAGGACCTCCGCCGGGTACCTGGATGAGTATACCTTCAAGGAGCCCCCGGGTAGCTCAAGCCTCTCCACCTCCACTACAAGCCTATTCAACCCGCCGCCCCCCGGGGTTTCAAGGCCGAGACCAGCCTCTTCCAGGCTCAAACTGCCGTCCTGGAACGTTACTTCCACTCTACCAGCCGTAGTCAGCTCAGCTATCCTAGCCTCTGAGACCTTGAACGCGACCCTAGCCTTTGTGGACCCGCATATAAACCTAGCCTCTTTAGCGTCCAACTCGACACTCAGGAACTCGTATGCCGCCTCAACGTTGAATACCAGTGGGTTTACTATGAGCGTATCAACTCTTATAACACCTGTATTATAGCGTAGGTTCTGTCCCCCCATCACCAGGGTGCCGGCTTCAATGTAGACTCCCCTAAGCAAGGTTTCGTGGTCGCCGCCCACCATAACCCTGCTAGCCTCGATCGAGACCTCCTCCAGTACCAGCCTGGAGGGCCTAGCTGATTCTACCTTAACATTATCGTCCTCGACTGTTACTGCAGCATAGCCTATAGTAACCGCCTTAGCCCTGAAGGATACACCTTTAACAACCAGCTCCCCGCCGGCAGTCATCACCTCTCCAGGGCTTCCTGTGATACTCTCGCTTCTAACGTCCACGAGGTCTGCTTCGACGACAGCATCGCCCACGCCAAGGATGCTTAGGGAGAATCCGGGAGACGATGAAACCTTGAACGTCTCAGCCTTGAGGAGACCAGAAATTACTAGTGTAGCGCGGTTGCCCAAGTACCTCATAGACAGCTCCTTCACCACAGTCTCGCGGATGACAATGTATCCTGCCTCCTCTAACCCAATTGTACTTAGCTTGATGCTGAGGCCGGGGGAGTCGGCCTTTACAGCCATAGTAGCGCCGGGGTGAGCATTGACTGCAATGCTTCCTTCAACGCCGTTGGCCTCGAGGTATAGGGTCGAGGTCGTCTCGAATATGCTGTAGTAGGCTTTTACACCCTCAAGCACGAGCCTCCCTACTACGTACACCTCTCCGTCATCCAGGACGAGGGGGTACTCTAAGCTTCTAATGGCCACGTTGTAGGCTAACAGACCCCCGGCGAAGGTGAGCCTTGTCTCCCTCCCGCCTAGCGGAGTCTCGCCTCCACCGGCGATCTCAGCAGCTTCCACCAGCGAGTCACCTATCACTGCGTTAACAAACCCCCGAAACTCAACCCTCTCCACCCTTAAGACGCTATTATCTATTGCAACCTGCATCTCTGAGAAGCCGCTGGCAAAGACTGCCTTCGAAGCCGCGAGTCTCAGCACATTCATAGTAACCGACACCTGGTCTGTATCGACGATAGGGTCTACCGTGAGGTCCCTGGCTGTCACTGAGAGGTGTGACACCATAATCCTGCTACCCCTGAGTACAACATTTTCAGCCACGATCACGTTTTCCCCTGTAGGCTGCAACTCAATGCTACCCAGCCCTAAGTCATCCAGAGGCGCTATCTCGACGTAAGTGGCGTAGATCCTCGAGCCCGCTATGAGGGCTACCGAGGGCCTGCTAGCCTCTACCACAAGCTCTCCACCCTCAAAACTAACCCTACTCCAGCCCACCAGGACCTCCCCAGCCTTCACGTCAACACCGAGCATAACGAAGTAGCCGCGAGACCTGGAAGTCATTTCCTCCGGGCTCCTAGCAACCTCTCCAGTATCAACAACTAGCCTTACGGCCTCTATAACGGCGTTCGAGCCTGAAGGCATCTGCGCCTCCAAGACCCTCTGTGGCAACCTGCTCGATGGCGATGGCTGGCTGTAGATCACGTTGGATGACACTAGTCCCTGGAGGGGGAGGGGTAGTGGTATGGGCTGCGTGGTTGGCTCGGTAGCAGTGAACCTTAACTCGCCCCCCACCTTTAAGGAGGCGTTGGGCGATACAGCTAGCAATACGCCGCCCGCCACCTCAAGTCCTCCAATATGGGACGGCCTGTCAACGACGACTATAGCGACTGCATCCCCTGGAGCCTCAATGAAGGCTCTTAACCCCGGTGAATCCTCGAAGGACGCTTTATAGAGTGTGTATGGTAGTGGTGCCGGCTGGGGCCCAGGATCTGCTATCACGGCTACCGATAGGCTACCGGATACTCGGGCTAGCCTAAGCGCCGGGGCATCCTTGGGAGGCTGTGCACCCGTAGTCAAGGCTTGCAAGCGTAGAGTTAATCTAGCGTTCTCCGAGAAGCTTAGGGTAGACGCGGCTAAGGCTAGCTCGGGCTCACCTTCAAAGTCCACCTCGATAGAGCCCAGAGCAAGTAAGCCAATGTAGCGTAGTTCTATCCCGCTACCGCTAGGTCCTGCAAGGGCAAGCTTCAGTAACCCCTCCCCCATTATGTTAAGCTCAGCATAGGCTCCCGCCACGCCGCCATAGGCACCAACAATTACAATCCTCGGGGCGGAGGCTAGAGAGAGGTCTAAACTAGCCTCAATGGACTTTTCGATCTCAACATCGTCTACCAGGTATACTGTGTAGACTCCATCGCCGCCCGCCCCCAGGCTCTGGATACTATAGCCTAGGACCTCCGAGGCGGCCCCAGAGGATGCAAGTGCCACTAGAAGCTCGTCTACGCTATCAGCGGCTGCGTCAGGCTCAGGCTCGCCTCTAGAGCTTATAGGCTTAACCTCGACCCTCACAGAGCCAACCTTAGAACCGTCGGCCCTCTGCAAGGTTAAATCGTAGGATCCAGGTTCCTCCGGTGCCCTCAGAAACAGCCTTGCCTCTGGAGACCTAGCTATAAACTGGAGCCCCTCGCTATCCTGGCTCACCAACTCGATGCCAGCGTAAGCTGACAGCTTAAACCCCGGAGGCTGCCACGTCAAGACGTATTGGCTTCCAGGCTGAAGGCCTGATAGTGCTACGGCGGCGAGCTCGGTAGTGTAGGTCTCAGCCTCTGCCTGCATCACCTCGCCTTGCTGGGCTACAGACACGCCTCCAGCCATAGCTGCCGCTAGAACGACTAGGAGCATCACCATAACGTGAAAGCTAAGAGCCCGCAAGCCGGTGACCCCCCGGCTAACGCCTTTATCTCCAGCATGTTTTAGATACTTTAAAACAGGAACTGTGCCTCTAGACGACCAAATAGTTTATACTTAGTCATAGCAGGCTATAGCTCGATTAAACCCCTATCTTCCGGCCTTCAACGCTGAGGCTGAGAAAACCGAGCATATTATTATTGAAAGGTGCATGACGGTGCACCAGATGCATATAGCTCGGGCTACCCACAATTCGAGGTATACCAGGTATGGGATGAGAGCGAGAGCCGGTATGCTCAGAATAGCTACCGCCGTAACAGCCCTCTTATAGCCTACTGCATAGGCTATGGATGAGAGGGCTAGGAGGGTGAAGTATACTGGGGCCGCCTCGCTCAGGTGAACCCCTAGTATCCTAGCTTGTGGTATGCTGTATACGCTCTCACACGAAAACGCACCTCCCAGCTCGCATACTCCCAGGGACTTGGCGTAGTCTAGGAAACCTGCTATGCTGGCTAGGTAGCCTATGAGCGCCGAGGCTAGTATGGCGTAGGGGGCTAAGCCCTTGGGCACAAGCACCCACCCGCCACTACCACTAGTAGCTACGGT
>WAKF01000090.1 GCA_015523465.1 Aeropyrum sp. | reverse complement strand
TTCTAGTACTGCGGCGCTGGGCCACCCTCTCACGGCCTCTACTATTAGTGCTAGGGGCCATGCTGCGATGGCTAGGGGTAGGACCTTCCCTGAGTAGCGGCCTCCCGCCCTGGCGGCTGCGTAGGCCATTAGTATGAGTGCCAGGTCTATCTGGATGAAGAACCAGGTGGAGACGAAGGTGTGGGGTCTCGTGCCTGCAGGGAAGACGCCTATAAGCGATAGGAAGATGCCTGCAAGGGACATGTATCCCCCGCCCAGCACCCCAGCCCTGGAGTTGCAGGTTACGGTTTGGCATACGCCATAAAACGCTACCACTAAGCCCACAGTTATGAGGCCGTAGTTGTATAGCCAGGGGTACCTGGCACCCGGCCCTCCCAGGTCGCTGAAGGCATGCTCCGTGAAAACGAACCAGTCTGAGTTCACGGCCCAGGAAGCCCCTATGACTAGCCATGCTAGGACCGCTGCCAAGGGGCCTAGCAGGATGCACGCCAGTCTCGACATCACTAGCTGGCACCCGGGTAGCGAATTGCTTAGGCCCCAGCCTCATAGAGTTGTAGCTATCAGGGGTATAGTATGGAGGGTGCGCTAGCCTACCTCATCAGGGTCTACGCTGACACATCTACTACGGGCTACTACTCCCCGCTACACCCCGAGCTGGGCTGCGCAACCCTCATACCCATACCCGACCCAAGGGTAAAGTCGCCTCCCCCCTGGCTTGACCCCTGGAGGGTTAGAGACCCGTGTACGAGGAGGGAGATCGCATGGTTCATGCCGCTGGGAGGTGAATGGCCTCTACACAGGGACCCTAGGCTAGACGCAGGCTTCTACACCGAACCCCTGGGGAGGCGGGGAAGGCTACCTGCAGATGCTAATAGGGGTTGGCTTCTCGCCTTCGCCTCAGGCCTTGCAGAGTACCCTAGGGGCTTCTGGTACGAAAGGCGCGGGCTCGGAGAGATTAAGAGGTGGTTTAGGAAGGCTACGGTTGAAGGGAAAACGGGAGTCTATATTATAGCGTTGATGGAGGTTGAGAGAGTGGTCGAGGTGAGGGACTGGGCTGGAGCCCCTGAGGCGTTATGGGAGAGTCCTCACAGAGTCTACGGGGAGCCTGTTAGAGCCTTCCTTGGCAGAGTGGAGGTCCTACACCCCCCGATACCCCTTAAGACCCTGGAATCGGGGGCACTCAAGCCTAGGATAAGGGTGCTGGAGCGAGGGAGGTTTAGGCTCGGGCCCCTGGGGCCGAGGGAGGAATTCTTTATAGAACTTGAGAGGGCTCTCCGAAGGCTAGGCTACCGGTGACCCCTCAGGGTAGCCTAGCTTTAGCTCCCTCGCCATGTGCATCCTGGCGTGTAGGACCTTCAGCGCCCTCCTCCTAGAGAGTAGCTTGTTGTTGTTGCCGCAGTATGGGGAGTAGACGCATCTTGGGCAGCCGTCCTGGCAGTTGCACGATGCTAGTATAGTCTCAGCTATGTCCTCCACCCTCTCGAACCTCTCGAAAACCAGCCTCGAGGCCCCGTTCCCGCCTGGGGCCGAGTCGTAGATGACTATGTGGCCTGAGGGGTAGCTAACGCCCCCCAAGTCCGTGTCGGCAGCCCCCACAGCAGGCCTAGCAGCGTGTATTAAAGCGTGCTCCAGGGCGTGGTAGGCGCTCAAGGCCTCCTCAACACCGGGTATGCCAGGGTTGGGGTACCTAGTCAAGACACCCTTGGTCCTGTAGCTCCACGCTATCGGCTTCGGGTAGGGGTTCTCCGATATAGTCCTCCCCGTGTACTCCTCCTTGACAACGAAGCCCTCCACCACCACAGTGACCTTGACGTCCGCGTAGACCAGCTTTAGAGGGCCGGAGGACCTCTCCTCCAGGGGGTCAACGGAGACTATGTCAACGGTGTAGAGGGGCTTGGTGTAGAATGTGACGTCCCCGAGCCTCCTAACCTCGGCCCTCAAACCCTCAAGGTCTAGCCTCTCCACTAGGTAGGTCCTACCTCCGTGATAGTATATGGCCCCCGGGTGTAGGTCGTAGAGCGCCTGAGGAAGCTCTCTCCACCCAATTTCTCTCCCGCCAGCCTCCACGATCCTAACCAGGGGGCCTGTGAACCTTATCCCGCCCTGAGCCTCCACGTACCTCCTAGCCCTAGACCAGACAGGCCTTAAAAACCGGCCTCTGCTAGACGCGAGCCCTAACGCCACAACCTCTCTAACAACGCCCTTCAGGGGGGCTGGGAGATCGTCTACAGCCGCTCCGCCACTCTCTAGGAGGAGGGCCGTTAGGTGTAGCCTCGCTACCTCCCTATTACCCGGCTCCAGGAAGGAGGGCTCGGGCTCCTGCTTTAAGTATTCGCTTGGCCTCTTCAGGAAGTAGGCCTCTATAGCGTCGTCAGCCAGAATAGTAGCTACGTAGCCCTTCCTACCCCTCCTACCGGCCCTGCCGGCCCTTTGAAGGTAGCTTGAGTAGCTCCGGGGTAGGTGGGCTAGCACTATCACATCCAGATCCCCAATGTCCACCCCGAGCTCTAGGGTGGGGGTTGCGACTACAGCTTTAATCCTACCCTCCCTGAAGCCGTCCTCAACGAGCTTTCTAGCCTCTGCAGGCAACCCAGCCCTGTGGACGGCAGCCTCAACTCCAAACCTCTTCGACGCTATCCTAGCAACCAGCTCGGCCATCTGTTGGCTATCAACGAAGCACAGAGTCTTCAGCCCAGCCCTCTCAGCCGCCGCTAGGAGAGCAGCAGCCATACTCCACCTACTAGCCCTCCCAGCATCAACCATAATGTGGACTACGCTACCCCTCCTCCTACTTGGGCCCCTCACAACCCTGGGCCTCCTACCAGTCAGCTTCTCCCCCAGGACCTCGGGGTTCCCAACGGTAGCCCCAGCCATCAGGAACCTAATGTTGCCGCCGGAGGCCCTCTCGAGCCTGTAGAGCACCCATCTCACGTGGGAGCCGAAAACTCCCCGGTAAACGTGGACTTCATCTAACACAACGTTGGAAACACCCTTAACTAGGTCACGGAAGCTGTGGGAGAAGGCTAGCCCGTAGTGGATCATGTCGGGGTTAGTGACGAGTACCTCTGGAGGGTGGGCGTAGATCCGAGACCTCACGCTCTTAGGAGTGTCGCCGTCTAACACCTCAACCCTAACGCCCGCCCTAGAGGCGATCTTACTGAGCCTCCAGACCTGGTCGCGGGCTAGGGCCTTCGTAGGATAGATTATTATGGACCTCTCACCCCTCAGAGCCCCTTCCAGAACAGGTATCATGAAGGCCTCTGTCTTCCCGGTCCCTGTGCCAGAGACTATGATCAGGTCCTCGCCTCTCCTCCAGGCTTCAAGGGACTCATATTGGAACTTGTATAGTCTAGAATATCCCAGCTCCTCCAACGCCGCAGCCAGCTTGGGACTCAGCCCAGCATCCCCTGGAGAGGGGCCTGGCTCGGGGTCTCCATGACTCTCCTCGGCTACATAGGATATCTTCCCGCCTAGCCTCTCAGCCTCTCTCCCCAGTGCCTCTACCACGTGGTCCCTCAAGGTTTACCCTCCTAAGCCTCCCTTCAAGCCCTAAGTGCCTTATAACGGCGAGCGCAGCCCACGAAAGGCTAGGGTCGCCCCTGGAGTACCTAGCCTTCAACTCCCTCACAACAGCCCTATAAACCTCCCTCCCCTGAGGGTCTAGTAGTGCAATGTAACCTTTAACCCACCCCCGGGGGTTCCTCACGAATAGCGTCTGCGCCGCGAGCTCTCCCGGGTTCAATTCCACCTCGTAGAGGGTCCTATAGCCTCGAGAGTACACACCCCGCGTCTTCCCTGCATGCCTAGCCCGGGGATGCTTCCTAGCATCTACAACTTTAGACCTAGAGACTATGAGTGCTATAGCAACAGCCCTATGCTTCCCAGTCTTGCTCCTAGTATCCTCGTAGAAGACTTTAACAGTCACATAGACCCCAGGCAAGCTCTATTCCTGAGGAGGGGTATAAGTATGTGGATACCTTCAATTACCCCCGGCGCTGCGGGTATCTTTGGAGTTGCGAGTGGCGGAAGTGGTGTATTGTGGCTAGGAAACCTGAAATCGTGGTTGCCGGGCTAGGTGTTGCCGGGGCAACGCTAGCCTATTACGCCGCCCTCCGGGGCTTCGACGTAGAGGGCTACGACCCGGCCCCCAACTATATGAAGGCCTGTGGTGACGCTGTCACCCTAAAGCCCCTTACCCGGAGGCTCGTGGAGGAAACTGGTAGCGTTGTGGGGGGTGTTAAAAGGTACCTTATAGCAGTCAACGGGCAAGTTGTCTCAGAGTTCACCTTCACATCGCCTGTGTGGGCTATAGTGGATAAGGGGAGGCTCGTCATGGGGCTTAGGGAGATGGCCGTTTCCGAAGGAGCCCGGCTAAGCCTGAGGCACTGGAGAGGGGAGAGGGGGGTTGCTACGGTAGACGCTCGAGGCCCCTACTCTAGTAGCATTAAGGAGGCGGTCTTCCTCTACAGGGTTATAGCCCCTAGCATGGGGTCTTGGGATGACGATACGGCGTTGCTAGACTTCAACGTCAGAGAGAGGGGGGTCTACTGGATTTTCCCCTCAGGCGACGGTAGGGTCAACGTGGGGGCCGGGTTTGAGAGTTTATGGAATGCTGGGGCGATAGAGTCTAGGCTTAAGAGGTATTATAAAGCCTTCACGGGGGCCCCTCTGGAGCCTGTTGATCGGAGGGGGGCTCCCATGCAGCTCTTCGCCCCCCTAAAGCCCTATGAAGCTGGAGTATTCAAGGTAGGGGAAGCCGGGGGCTTCTTGCTAAGGACTGGTGGTGAGGGGAACAGGATGGCGATGCTGACTGGGAAGGCCCTGGCTGACGCCCTATCGAGGGGCTGGGGATCTACTTGGAGGGTGAGGGCTATATATGCTATGGAGACTTGGGGGCTTAGGGATGAGGTGCAAACTTCGAGGATGCTACTCTGGATTGTAGCCAGGTCTCCTCCGGGGAGAGCTGAGGACCTGCTATCCTCCCTCCCCAGGTGGTTCTGGATTAGGTTCGTTCAAGCAAGGGTTAGGGCCTCAACCCTAGCCTCTATGATAGCTATATGGCCCGGGCTCGGGGTTAAGGTAGCTAGATCTCTCTTATCCGCTCTAGCTTTGCGAGCACCCCGTCAAGGCTCCTAGCAACCCCCTCCCTATGTATAACATACCTTATAGCCTCCTCCTCAACCCTCATCTCAACCTTCACTATACCCTCATCGATCACGATCTTGGACCCTTCAACGTCAATCTTATATCCCATAAGCTTAAGCTTCCTCACAATCCTCTCCACGCTCAGCTCCTCCCTTCCAACCTTACCTCCCTCCCTGGCGATCCTCTCCGCCTCCTCCAGAGCCCTTGAGGCTACGTCGGGGCACTCGTCCCCGTACTCCTCTGCGAGCCTCTTAAGGATCTGCAGTAGGACCTCCTCGCTGTGAGTATTCTTGGCGTAGTCTACAAGGCCCGCCCACTCCTCACTCTCAAAGTAGTCTAGAAGCCTGGCCGGGTCGCCCCCGTAGATCGAGAACTTAAACTTGTCTTCAGCAGAGCTGAGCCTCTTCCTTATATCTTCAACCGTAGTGGCTGGGAGCTTGTGAGCATACTCTGCGATCACCCTATTAGCTATATGCCTCAGGAAGTCGCGGGAAGGCCTACAGCCCCTGCCTCCATCTACGCCTGAAGCCATAACCACTAACCCCCCTACTCCCGTCTATCCTCGCTACTCTAATCAACCTTCCCGCCCTCTCTGGTTAGAGCTTCATAAGCTCTCCTATAAAACTCTCCGAAGAGCCTCTCAGCATCCATCCTGAAGGCCCACCTCACCCTAGCATATGCTATCCTTTCAGGGTCCAACTCTACAATGTAGGAGGCACGGCCCCAGCCAGCCTCTAGTAAGGGCCTGCCATCAGGCGTGTAGACGGCGCTTCCCCCTATAACCTCCCTCCCATCCTTATACCTCTCACCTGCAGCGTTCACGCCTACAACGTAAACAGAGTTCTCAGAGGCCCTTGCAAGCAGTGCCGACCTCCACAGTTGCACTCTATCCTCGGGGATCTTGGAAGGGTTTAATATAACCTGGGCACCCTGGATGAGGGCTTGTATCCTAGCCAGCTCCGGATAGAATATGTCTACGCAGACGCTACAAGACACCCTCCACCCTCCAACCTCCAAGGGGCCTCTCAGCCTACCCGGCTCTACGAAGGACCTCTCACCCACTGCTACTGAGGGGAATAACTTCTCGCAGAGCCTCCACAACTTGCCGTCACGGTAAGCCAGCCCCAAGCTAGCAACGCTCCCCCCAACGTCTATGTACTGGGCCCCCACAACTACAGCCCCCGGAGCCTCAGCAGCCACCCCCTCCACAGCCTCTAGGTAATCGTGCTCCCCCACAGGCCCCGGGGAAACCCAGTTCTCCGGTAGCACGACCAAGTCGGCCTCGAACCTGGCGAGGCCTTCAAGGGTGAATCCCATACGGGGGCCCCCCTGCAGGATCGCCACTTTTAGAGGGTGCAAACTCAAGACCTCCAGCCCAGAGTCACTTTCTCTCGCCACGCCAGCTCATATAGACTGCAGGTAGGACCTCCGCCATAACCGCTGCCACAGCGGGGGTTAGCTGGGCGGCGTAGAAGCTGTATAAGGTCCTGTTACCTGCAGCCATAACTGCTAGGTAGAGTAGGTATATGAAGGAGAGGAAGACGTGGCCTGGGCCCGGCCAAACCTTAGATCTTGAAACCAGCTCGGAGGCGAATGCTGTAAGGGCTATGACAAAGGCTGGTGCATGAATGAGAGTGTTTGTGACGGCTGGCAGGGGGAGGGGGTTGTATGAGAGGTAGAAGGGATTCTCGTTGAAGATCCAGCCTATGGGGTCGCTGGAGGGAGGTCCTTCAGGCCTGCTAGTGGCATGCCACCTTACACCATTATACGTCTCCTCGGCCACGTAGAGTGTAGCGTGCCAGAGCCTCTCCAAAGCTCCTCCGGTGAAGGGAGAGCCGGGGGAAAAGGCGAAGAGTGCTATTAGGGCTGCGTAGAATACGGCTACGACTGCGAGGCTTATGAGGAGTGCTTCTAGAGCCCTTAGAAGCTTTTCGGCGAAGCCACCCTTAGCTGAGGCGCCTGCCAGCGAGACGACCGCTAGTATTACTCCGAGGCCGCTGGGCTTAGACGCAGCCGCTAGCCCGGCTGCGACTGCTGAGGCCCGGAACCTGCCTAGTGCCGAGAATGCTATGGCTAAGGCCGTGAAGAAGGCCTGGTATATGTCTAACATGGCAACGGATGACATGACCCTGAAGACTGGGTCGGAGGCTACAGTTACCGCTGCGAGGGCCCCAGCAGCGGCTCCAAGCCTACCTCTGAAGGCTAGGTAATACGCAGCCCAGAGTACTAGGGGTGTGAGTGCCCCCATAGCTATAGAAGGGATCCTCCAGCACAGGGGCTCGTCTCCACAAGCCACAATCGAAAAGGCTATGACGAACTTCCCCAGCGGGGGGTGCTCCAGGTTGAAGTAATCCTCGTCCGTGCCAGCGTAGTCCCAATACTCCATCTCAACCCCTAGAAGCTTGTCTAGAAACCTTCTAGCAACGTCTACATAATACTTCTCGTCGCTAACATACCTAGGCTCGACATCACTATAAAAGCTAGCCACCTGGTAAGCACTATACCCCACGTAGACCGCTGCTGCGATGGCTATCAGAAGTGATGCAAGGGCCAGGGGGTCAGCGTAGCTCAGCCTCTTCACCACTCTGCTCAAAATACTCCTCATCCCCCACACCCACAGCCTCGGGAGCCGGGGGTAAATAGGTGGCGGGGGTTAGGTGTTCTAGTGAGGCTTCCCTAAAGCTATAAACTCCCCTATATATCCCTACCTAACGGATCGTCCTGCGCTGGGGTGCAAGTTGTGGCTCGCGGGGCCGGCGAGTCCCTGGAAGGCTTTGAAGGGTTCGACTACGCTGCTAAGATGGTTGCGGTGAGGATAGCCGGCGACATAGTCCTCTCGCCGAACCCGGGCGCAGCCCTTAGGAGGTGGAGAGAGTATTTCGAGGTGAGGCAGAGCGAGATCGCCAGGATCATGGGCGTGTTCACCAGCGTCATAAGCGACTATGAGAAGGGCCGCAGAGTACCGGGGGCTAGGTTCATTAAGAGGTTCGTAGCCGCCCTCATCGAGGTTGATAGGAGAAGGGATTGGAAGAAGATAAGGCACTTAGCCCCCCTCGTAGGCACTGTGCCAGGTGCTATAGTTGACATGGCCGAGTTCGCTAAGCCTGTCACTGCCAGCATCGTGAGCGGAGCTCTCGAGGGCGTCATGCTCGGCTACCGAGACCCCGAGAGGCTAGTCTACGGGTACACAGTAATAGATAGTATCAAGGCTATACTAAACCTCTCAGGCCTACAGTTCACAGTCCTATTCGGCCTAAACCCCCAGAGAGCTATGGTGTTCACGGGCTCACAGTACGGCAGAAGCCCTATGGTAGCCGTTAGGACTTCCCCCATCAAGCCTGCAGTAGTAGTCGTTCAAATTAGAGGCGGGAAGGTGGACCCCCTCGCTGAAGAGCTTGCTAAGAGAGATGCTATACCGCTGATAGCAGTTGACGAGAGCGTAGACGTAGTTGAAAGGCTTAGGGGCCTCGCTAGGAGGGTAGAGGACGAGGTTATCCGCCAGTCCTCCCCTCCCTCAGCCTTAGAATAGCCTCCGCCAAGTCTCCCCCAGCCTCTATAAGAGCCCTCCTAGCCTCCTCAAGGCTAACCCCAGCCTGCTCAGCAACAAGCCTCACATCCTCCTCGCTAACCTCAACCCCTCCCTCAGCCTTGGGCTCAACCTTCTCGAACTCCCCTACAAGGTAGACCATAGGAGGCTGGCCTCTAGCAGTGATCACCATAGCCTGGGGCGCCCTGAAGACGAGCTTGGATCCGTCGTCAAGCGTTAGTTCGGCCATCTCAACGTTGAGCGGCTCAACCCTGACACCCATCCTCTTAAGCATCCTCTGAAGATCCCTAGGGTTAAACGCGAACAACCAGGCCCACCCCACACCCTTTAACCTCCTAAGGGCCTTAATCTAGAATTATAGCCTCCCGCCCCCTAGCTTTTGGAGGGATGAGGAAGAGTCATCTCGCCGACGCCCATCGTGAGGAACACGCCCTTTGCCGACCACCCTGGGGGTGTTTAGCTTGGAGGCCTTCACGGTATGCGGGAAGACGCTCTCCCCAGAGGCGCTGACAGAGACTTTTTCCAAGATATTCAACGTAGCCGTGAGTGACCGTAGTATAGTGGCCTTGGGCGATACGTGGGCTGTAGTGCTTGAGGGCGGCGGCTTCGAGGTCTCCGTGAGGTGCTCCAGCGAGGCTGGGGGCTGTGAGGTCCTTGTTAGGGGTGGGGACGCTCCTCTGGCGTACTGCTCTAGGGAGTGCAAGCCAGACCCTGCGGCCCCTCCAGGCGTTGACACCGCCAGGATCGTGGAGAGGGCTAGGAGGCTTGTTGAGGAGGCAGGTATACCCTTGATCGGCTCGTGCTGGGGCGCCTCAGCGGAGTAACCTCTACTTCATCCCACGCTCCGCTGAAACCAGAATCCTCACCGGCGCCCCCCACTTAGACCCTGGTGCACAGGGGTGGTTGAGTGTTACGTGGCAGTGATAGACGTTGACGGGGTTCTGCTCAGGATGGGCCCGGAGGGAAGCTTAGAGCCCCGGCCCCTAGGCCTTCGGGTTGTGGAGGTCCTAGCGGGGCTGGGCTACAGGATACACATCCACACTGGGAGGCCCCGAAGGGATAGGGAGCTAGTCCTATCGGCCCTCAAGGAGGCTGGGCTACGGCTCTCTAGGGTAGCTTGCCTCAGGTTTAGGGATAGACTGGTGGGGGAGGTTGAGTGGAAGCTCCTCGGCATAGAGGAGGCGCTTGAGAGTGAGGGGTGTGTGGGGGAGGTACACGACGACAACCCCGAGGTCCTAGCCTCCGTTAGGAGGCTCGTGGGCGGGGGCGTGCTACACTGGGACGATAGCTGCGGGCTGCTATACGGCTACACGGCAGTGCCGCACTGCCGTAGGAGGTTGTAGAGCCTTGATAGTATCCTCAAAGTAGCCCCCCACAACACGATCCCGCCAGGCAGCATGTAGCCCTCCACATAGACTCTACGGGCAGGGTGTAAGATCTTCCCCCGGGGCCTAGCTACGACGCTAAGCCTAACCCACCCAGCAAAGTCGACCTCCGGGCTGGAGGGCCTAGCCTCTCCCAGCCCCCGGTAAACCCCCACTAC
>WAKF01000089.1 GCA_015523465.1 Aeropyrum sp. | reverse complement strand
TTATTAATGGTTCCTTGTACTTTCCTGAGAGTAGCGTGGAGTAGTCTCTGAGCGGGCTTTAAGACCGGTTTAACTACTTCCCTAGGTAGGACTGAAAGGCACTCTTTAAGAGTGTTCGCAGCTTCATGGCAGTCGTCACTGTTTACCTCGATGGCAGCTTCAGTAGGCGGCCATAACTTAACTCTAACTTTTACCTTTCCAAACTTTTCACTACCACTCATGGATTAACGCACCCGCTAGGACTCACCTATGAAAATCCTATGCACAACCTCTGCCTCCTTATCATCGAGTTGCGAGTACTTTAGCAATTTAAGTCTGAAAGTTAACGGCACTGTTGCCTTCTTCGCGAGCGCAGGTATATTATAAGTTATTATTAGTATGTTAACTAGCTCCTCTAATTTATCGCCCGCTGCCTCAATCATGGGCTCAGGCTTACGAGTAAGCAGGGCTACTGAGTAGCCTTCCACGACCTTCTCCTTAACGGCCGCTCCCACTTTATCAGTAGCATGGCGTAAAGCTAGGTTGTCAAAGGCGTCATCTATTATCAATGAAGGAGCAGACGTTGCCCCATCCTTAGGCACCTCTTTTTCACATCTAGCCACTAGGTCAAAGGACGCTTTAACAGAAGTTGCTAGTAACTCTCCTAAAGAATGGAAGGTGTAGTGGGTTTTGAGAGAGTCATCCCACTCTATCGTGGGGAAGCCGGGCTTAAATCCATATGCCTTCTGAGCTAACTCGACTAAGTCATCTGGCATGCTATCCCCAGGGTAGATCGGCGGTAACCTTGTGAGGGTTAGACACTTTAACATGAAGCTATAGGCACCTTCAAGCCTTAAAGCATCGTTGACTATTTTACTAGCTACCTCATAGACTTTCCAAAGCCAGTTAGGGTCATCAACGTAGTATGGCAGCCATACAAGCTGAGATGGTAATGAATATGTAATTGACGTAGCAGCTAAAATAGACTCTACAAGCCCTCTAGCCCTACCTACAACTTCTCTGCCAGCCAGCTTAACGAGCCTCCCATTCGTCATCTCTATCCTAGCCATCAGCCTCCCCTCATCAACCCCCACACAAGCCCTTTCAACTTTATACGGCATGTAGCCTAGTTCCTCTAGCTCCTTCACTTCCCGGCCATCAAGGCAAGCTAAGGTCATTCCCCTCTCAAATGCTTTAACTACAGGTAGCATACCGACGCGGCCTGCAACCAGTCTTACAAACTTCATGATATTTTTCGGTAGCTCTCCAAGGTCCATGTACCACGCGAATTTACTGGCTATGATGAGAGGGAGTGAATGTGCAAGCCATGCTAACAGGGTTTTACCAGAACCCGAAACGCCGAGTACTGTCAAGGCGGTTCCAGGTAGCAGCCGGAAGCCTGGTTCATCAGCTACTTCAACTCTATTAAGTAATATAGAGCCGTTGATGCCTCTGATCTCCCTAGCTTCAAAAGATAAGGTCACCCTAGACACCCTCCCGAGCAAAAATGTTGCCTCTACGTGATAATAAAATACATCGCCTCGAAGCGCATGGGGAGCAGTAAGCAAGTAAAGAGTTAGCTAGTGCCAGCGGCAACTGCTAGCCCTATGAAGAAGGGGCACGATTTCGTTTCCTTTGAATCCCCGCAAATATCGTGGTTATGGCAAAGCCTCTCCGCTAAGGTTTATCTAGCTTTAAGTAGAGGCTAAGTATTTCCCCCAGATTTCTAGCGACGGGTTAGCTTTTAATATAAAAATGTCTGTATTGTTAGGTGTAACAGCCTCTCCCCCCTAACTCCCTGGTGCCTACTTACTCTAGGGGCGTAGATTGCTGGGTAGGATTTGGGGGAGAGCTAGGGAGCTTCTAGCTGGGCGTGAATTAGGCGATCCAATATCTCTAAGGGAGGCTTTGAGGATTGAGGGATGCAGGGTCGCTGAGAGGGTTGTAAGGGAGGCTAGGGTTCTGGGTGTTTACGAGCTAATTATCGAGGCTGCCAGAATGGGTTGCAAGGTTTCCCTCGAGTACCTGGAAGAGGCTTTGGCTTTCACAGTGCTTGCCGGCGAGGGAAAGTGGGCTTGGGAGGCTTCAAGGCTCCTTGGAAAACCTCTCCCGAAGGGAGGCGTTGTCTATGCCTATTGTAGTGGCGAGTCTGTGGAGGTCCTAGCGGGGGACATCCTCTTCTCCACTTCATCGCTTCCAGCCTCAGCTTCATGGAGGATTGTAGGCGGGGACGCCATATCCTCGGCGGCTCTAGCGCTGGGCGCAGAGGTCCTAGCCTACTGGGGATGCAGGCCCACATACCCTTGGAGCGTTGACGTTAGGATGCTAGCCTCTATAGCCATCCCCGAGGGAGGCGGCATGCTGTATTCCACAGCGTACCACCTTGGAGTATCCTATAGAAGGCCTGTAGAGGCTGTTAAAGGCGTGGCTGAGAGGAGCGTCTGGATACTTGAAAGGCTGGGGGTTGACTGGAGAAGGATGCCTCAGAGCGTCTCGAGGGCAAGCGCAATAAAGGCTTCACATCCAGAACCACTAGAGGGTGGGCTCGTTCTCACAGATAAGCCTAGACTAGTCTATGGCGTAACAAAGCCGTACCGTCTCGATCCAGGACCTCCCAGAGGCGAGGGGCTTGCTTATGCAGCCTGGGCTGCAGCAGCCTCCATAGCTTTGAGGAAGGGAGACATAGCCAGGATACTATACAGAGACCCTCAGAGTCTTGGAGGGCGATTCTGGAGTCTCCTAGAAAACATAGTCTCTTCGTCCATAGAGAAGGGTACTGCCATAGCGCCTCAAGTGGAGCCTTGGGATACAGGGCTGGTTAATGGAGGAGCTAGTGATGGGGTGGCTGAGGTTGACTGTTTGAGGCCTCTCGAGGACTGCTTGGAGCCTGAGGGTCACGGGCCTTGGGTTGAAGGGGCTCTGAGAAGGGGGTTTAACCTTCCTCTGCCTCCGCCGCCCTCAAGGCCGGGAAGGGTTAGGGTTAGGACCTGGCTCCCATCCTCATACGCCTCCAGGCTAGGGGTTGAAAGTGGGGGTGGGGAGCCTAGGATAGTAGCATTGACTCCCGAGTCTCCAGGGCCCGAGGACTTAGCGGGTAAGGCGCTTAGTCTTGCTTCTGGGGAAAGGCCTCTCATAGTAGCTCCCTCTAGGGCCCTAGCCATAGAGATCTCGAAGGCTGTCAGAGCGAGGTTACTAGAACGTCCTGAAAGCGCGGAGGAATGGCTGGCTTCGGGTGGCATTGCTGTAGCATGGTGGGAGATGGTAATCTCAACGCCAGAGGTCCTAGGACCTGCTACTAGCATCGTGCTAGTGCTCCCAGAAGTGCTAGTACGGGGGGGTCGAAAGGCTTCTAGGATAGTAGCTGCGCTTAGGGGAGAGGAAGAGGAATATTACTTGAGGGACTATTGGCTCGACAAAGTCAAGGAGCTTGTAGCGAAACTAGGGGGGAGAGCGGTATCATACTCTCTCTCCGAGCCTAAAGGATGGAAAAGGCCTCGAGGGAGGATTGGTAACGAGCTAGTGAAGGACGAGGTCCTATTGGCGTTCACGAGTATAATGAGGGGTGCTAGGCCTAGGAAGGGCCAAGAAACTGCTCTAGCGGCAGTGTCGAGGAGCTACCTAGAAGGTAGGCCTCTAACTACTATGGCTATACTGCCAACAGGCTACGGGAAATCAGCTATATTCCAGGCTGCAGGTAGGGCTGGTTCCCTTATGGGATGGGGAGTTTATACCCTCGTTGTGAGTCCCTTAAAGGCTCTTATGCGGGATCAGGCTCGGTCTGCAGCTAAGAGAGGGCTGGCGGCGGCTTACATAGACTCCAGCGTCCCGGCTAGGCTTAAGAGGCTTGTAGTAGACGCTGCTCGTAGGGGGCTCCTAGACCTAGTGTACGTAGCCCCCGAGAGGTTCGGCGATAACGACTTAGAGTCCCTGCTGGAAACTACTCCTCCTTCTCTAGCAGTGCTAGACGAGGCTCATAGCCTGGCTAGGTGGGGCGTAACTTTCAGGCCGAGTTACCTCTACATGGCTAAGAGACTACTAGAAATAAGGAGTAGCAGGCTGTGGCCCCCAATACTAGCCCTTACAGCCACTGCAACGCCGGACGTAGCAGACTCTGTAATGTTGGCGCTGGGCTCACAGAATAGAGTTGAAGTGGGGTGGGATGTAGGGTGGGATGAGGCGTGGAGGGCTGCTTCGAGCGGGGATGTTATTGTCAGAGGCGATCCTGTAAGGGATAACATAGAGTTTCACATAGTCCCTGCTCCTAGGGATGATAAGGCTAGGGTCGAGACCGTAGCTCGGCTGGTCTCGGATCTCTCTAAATGGGCTGATGGGGTCTCGGAGGACGGGTGGGTGGGCGTAGTATTTACGGGCTACGTTAAGAGTAGGAGAAGGCCTAGGCTTAACGCCGAGGAAATTGCAGGTAGCTTGAAATCCTCTGGGGTTGAGAAGGTCTATGTTTATCACGGGCAAATGGCAGAGTCTATGAGGAGGAAAGTTGAAAGAGAGGTTATTGAGGGTGGCGGGAGAAGGGTTATAGTGGCTACTAAGGCTTTCGGCATGGGAGTAGACATACCTAACATAAGGTGGATAATACATGTAAGTCCTAGCGATAGCCTGGAGGACTATGTACAAGAAGCTGGGAGGGCTGGGAGAGATGGGTTGAGATCGATAGCAGCCATACTCTATAACCCGGAAGATTTTAAGGTTAAAGCGGTAGAGACTCTATCCGAGCTTCCTAAGCCCAGCGAGGTAGTGGCAGTCAATAACATACTAGCTGCCACGTCTAAAAGCCTGGGGATTCGGAGGATACTGGTACCGCTCAAGGCCCTTCCCAGGGGTAGGATAGCCCTGAGGAGCCTAGACTTCCTTAGGTCCTCGGGGGTCTTAGATTACTGGCTGGTGGGTAAGGCCCAGTTGTATGAGGCTAGAAGCGACATCCCCCTAGAAGAGGAGGCTGGATGGGCTGTCAGGCTACCTGGAGACCTAGCATTCTCCACCCCAGGGCTGCCTAGGGTTGAAGGTCTAAGGCCCCTAAAGTTTAGGTTTGAATCGTGTAACGGAGGATTAAGGCTAGTAGCCGACGGTGAAGAGGTCTTCTCGGCTGGAGCCTGTAGTGGCGAGTGGAGGCAGGTAGAGCCCGGGAGCCACTATGTCATAGTTGAGTGGGCTCCAGGATACGAGCCTATAGAAGTTGACATACTAGGGAGAGAGCTTTTCTCCGCGCTACACACCAGAAGGAGCATAGAAATACGCAGGCTTGAAGCGCTAAGGGACGCCATAGAAGTTTCACTATCCCTAGCTTCAAAGGGTGTAAAGGAGGTTGACAGAGCCTTTAAGGACGCTATAAGGAAGTACTTCTCAACACCCATGAAGTCTCTAAAAGGCACCTTACCTCCGGGAGGCTCGATTGAATGCTCTAGTGTCAGGGGATGTAGGGAGCTAGCAGAGCTCCTAGGAGTGCTAGAGGATCTGCTAGGGCCTGAGGGCGTTTATCTAGCGGTCTCGAGTGAAAGGCTCCTCAAGGAGGTTGCAGAGGCTTATAGGAGCATGTGGGGTAAGCCGTTTAAAGCTAGGAGTGGGAGTCTTTTGAGGATTGTAAGGCTAGCTGAGAAGGGCGAGTGGGCTAAGTTAATGGACCTGGGTTATATTGTGGCTGTGTGCGAGCGTAGTAGAATAGCATCCAGGGCTTTAAAAGCGTTGAAAGAATATCCTTACGCCAGGCTTTACGTAACTAGAATCTAGGCGGTTGAGCCGGCAACTTCATCACCATTTTAGCACGTCCAACTCGCAATTTCTCTCGACGGCCATTGAGAGCTTTTCAATCCCGTTCCTTAGTTGTGAGCATAGCTTTTCCGCCTCTTCCCTATAACCCTTAAGCCTAAGTAGGATACAAGTCTCCGCGAAGTAGTATATCATCATGTCTATCTTAGCAGGGATCTTCTTCTCAAGAAGTTCTATTAGAGTCTTCCAGCCCTTCCCCGTGAGAGCATAGATAACTCTTTTCCCCCCCTTAACGCCCTCACTCTCAACTCTCTCTACTTCTATCAACCCCTCACGAACCATTTGCTCTAGGAGAGGATAGAGGGTGCCGGCGGCAGGCCTCCATCTACCCCTTGTGACCTCTTCGATCCTCTTTATAATCTCGTAGCCGTGCCTAGGCTTCTCAGCTAATATCCTCAGGATTATTGTTTTAAGTGACTCCCTGTAAAGTTCTTGAGGCTTCCGTAAGGTTTCCTCAGCCGCCACCAGGGCGTCATCCCCGGGTAAGGTAAAAGAGAAGAGGGGAGTTATAGGGTTAACTGTATTAGCCTATCCTCTAGAGCCACACTACTAGTATATCATCGCTTTCAACACTCCATTCGGGCCACTCGTTGGAGCCTACAGTTTTCCTATAGAACTGTATTATAGCTGGGCCTACTTCTCCTTCCCTCGATACAGGCGACTCGCTTCCCCACACATCCTTTGCGTTAAGCCCCCAAGCCTCGGTTATTCCAGTTATTATCGCCGCTGTAGGACCTATGAATATCAGCTCGCCTGCTATCTTAGCTTCGGCGTCGGACGCTTCACTAGAAGCCCTATAAGTTGCTGTGAAGGGCCATATGCCATCGACTTCGAGGCTCTGTGATACCTTAGTGTATAAGGTGAATAATGCAGGTACCGGGTTATCTGGAGTTGCCTGAGAGGGATCGCCTTGTGGCTCCACGACGAACTTATAGTCTATGGTAGTCTGCATGTAAAGGCTCCTCCACCATGATGAGGGTCCTGGGAGCAAGTTTGAAGCTGTGGAGGTGTACGAGGCGCTCACATAGAGGTTGAGCAGCATTGTATCTTCAGTGAAGTTCTGCGATCCTTCAATGCTAGCTTCCATGTAGGACCTACTATGAGCTTCGAGAACCATGCCTCCCTTCACTACGTAAGTCTTGGATTCTATCTCTAGAGAGGCGTTATAGAGGAACCTATAGTTACCCCTAGTATCCCCCTGCAAACCCTCAGCCTTAACGGAGGGTATCATGGGTTTGACGTATACTAGCTCGTGACCAACGATCCCCTCGTCTAGGTATACTAATAGCGCCGGGAAGATCATCCAGTAGTCGTTTATACCTATAGCTTCAACCTCGATGCTACCATATTCTAGTAGTAGTGGTATTGCTGGCGTCACGTCAATGAGTATGGGTTCGAAGGAGAGGGTTCGTACCCCAGGTATGGGCCTCCAGAGCAGCGGGTTTAGACTGCCAGTATACATCATGGGGAGGGGTGGGGCGATCACGAATGGATTGTCACCGGCCTTAAAGACGAAGAGTCTCGGCGCGGGTATGGAAGCATACCAGAATTCATCGTAACTAGCTCCTTCAGAGTATAGTAGAAGGAACGCCCTAGCAGCCTTAACCGGCAGTTTAATGCTATCAGAAGCCACGTTGTCGGAGCTAGTTAGCCTAAGAACTGCTAGGCCCGGCCAAGGGGTTCTCTCGCTACCTGTGAATAAGGGTATGACTAGGTCCGGAGTCCATGAAGGCTTAGGCCCTGGATAGTAGAGTAGGGTCACGTTAACTCTAAAGGCACCAGTTAACCCTAAGTCGGGTATCACCCAATTCGGAAGGGCTATAGTTAGGGTAGCTTTACGCCCTCCTACTAAGAGAGGATAGAGATGGGTTACATCGGAAAACGCAACATAGTTATACCTCTGCGTCGTAGTGCCTACAAAAGCAGGGACACTGTTAATCCAGATCCACAGGGGCCTATCATATTGTACTGCAGGCCTACCCTCAACGACGCTTACAAGCTCGATGTCAACCCTCAGTATTATCCTAGAAAACTCGCCCTCGGGGGTGTCGAATTCAAAGCTCACAGGACCCTGAAAGTTTTCTGCGAGAAATCCTTCAACGGCTACGACGGTGAGCGGCTCTGAGTGGGGAACCCAGTAGGGGTAGTCTTGCCAGCTCCAAGCACCTTCGGTAGATAGGCCGGGCCTGGGGTCTTTACCGCTTGATAAAGCCTCTGCGCTACTAGGAGATGGTGCTATTATTGCGGCTGCTAAGGCCAATATTATCAATACACTTGTAACTACCTTGTGAAGGGGCAAGTAGCCCCACCCCGCACAATTCTCAATTTATAATATTTGTTATTTGAAGATAAGCTTTTCTAGGACTCTTCAATGCTCGCCGTTCTTTTCCCCGCTTTAAAGCCTCCTATCATTTCAGCGTATGTGAGTTCGATCTTCTCTGCGTTGCTGAGGCCTACGGATTCTAGTACTTCATCTATAGTTGTTTCATCTGGCGCCTCAACCTCTAGAAAGCAACCAAGCCCCTCTACTCTGTCGAGAGTCACCGTGATGTCATCTTTATTACAGTAGGTCCTACTCTTCTCTACTCTCAAAGCAGGCTTGAAACCAAGCTTTGAGAGAATGCTCTCTAAGGCTGCAGGGTTGCCGACCTCTATCTCTATCTCTTCCCTCTCCTTAACATTTTTTCCAAGGAATCTTCGGGGGCCCTTGTATGTGAGCTTAGCTACCCTTTCACTAATGAACCGCAGCCGTAGGGCTTCATCCGACTCTATGAAGTCCTTGCAGGGATGGGAGTAGTATATGTCCGTCTCGGCGATCGGGCCTTTGCACTTGAAGCCTAGCTTCTCAAGGTCGGAGCGTAGAGGATGAAGTAGCCTGCATTCGATTCTAACCTTAACCTCCCTTTCAGGCAGGCCCATAATGTACACCCGTGTGAAGGCTCAGCGAGGGTGACATATGCTCACAGCCCCCTGAGGGCTCACAGCCGTCACCACTCATCACTGCCCCGGCTCCAACCATACTGCATCCTCTTCCGGGATTAATGTATATGTATATCGGGGCGGTGCTACGGAGAAGTCTGTTAGTATGAGGGCTACTATGCCCTTTTCCCCCGCCCTTAAAGTCCTAGTTTCTCCCTTGCCAGTAAGTATGTAGGCTAGTACACTCCTCTCCCTTACCCTCTCGCCCTCAAAGCCTACATGGCTAACGTCAACTCCACGCGCTTCTACAAGCTTCACTTTAACACCGGGCCTAAGATATAGGGCTCTATAGTCTTCCCAGGGTATAACTACTGCAGCACGCCTAACAATCTCCGCTCGAAGGGGGTCAACGACCTTCATCCAAGCTTCCTCGTATGGTATTAAGCATAGCTTCACGCAGCCTTCACAAGGTCTTCGAAGGTAGCGTCCCCTAGCCTCGTCAACCCACACACACTTTGATGACTCACCGCCCTCAACATATAGCTCAGGAAACCTGTAGTCCTCAGGGCCATACCCGCTCGGCTCTGATACAGTCATAATGGCTTCACCTATCTCTTTCTACAGAGTATAATGCTAAGTCGGCTAGCAGCTTCTTAGCCTTGCTATCAACTGCGTCAACGCCACTTAGGACTTCTCTAGCCTTCTCGGCGTATCTGAATGCAGTCTTTAAGGCATAATCTAGGGCGCCAGACTCCTCTATGATTTTAGCGGCACGCCTGAGGTCGTCCTCCCCAGCCTCAGGGCCTATAAGCTCTACGAGCTCCTTTCTACCGGCCTCGCTCACGGCATATATGACGAGTAACGTCTTCTTCCCCCTCCTCAGGTCGCTGTATACAGGCTTGCCCGTGACTCTAGGGTCGCCAAATACACCTAGTATATCATCTTTAATCTGGAAGGCCACCCCAGTAAAACACCCGTAAAGGCCTAGAGCGTCTTCAGCTTCCTTCGGAGAGCCGGCTGCTATTGCTCCAAGCCTTGCAGCGGCTTCTATCATAGCCCCCGTCTTCAGCCTAACCATGTTAAGGTAATCACTAACTCCGACGTTCCACGTTCCCTCGAATAGCATATCCAGAGCTTGACCCCGGGAAACGTATATTGCGGCGTCGCTGAGAGCCTTAAGAGCCCTATAGACCTGCTCGTGGGTGAGACCCCTCTCAACCCCCCGGGCTATGTAATGGAATGATAGGGCGTGTAGCAGGTCCCCCGCGAGTATGGCCCAGTCCTCACCATATACTACATGGGTAGTAGGCACTCCCCTCCTCATTTCATCTTTATCCATTATATCGTCGTGTATAAGCGTGAAAGTGTGGGCCACCTCTACAGCGCTAGCCAACGGAACGGCTCTCATCTCTGCCTCCAAGCCCCCCAACATTCTGGCGGCTAACAGGGTTATAGTGGGTCTCAACCTCTTACCTCCAGCCTTGAAGAGGTGTAGGCTAGCATCAGCTAGCTTCTGTGGGTAAGTCTGAGCAGTGTCTAGGACATAGTGGTCTACAACCCTAGCTAGCTTAGAAGCCTCCTCTAGGAGATCCGAGTAGCTACGACTCAATATGCTCCAGCCCTACCTAGCGTGTAGGAGAATCAGGCTTTATTAGCCTGTTAGAAGTTAGGGGGTCAACCCCTCTTAACGAATCCGCCAATAGTCCTCCTAGGGTTTCTAGACTTGCAGCCCGTCCAAACGCTTCTAGAAGGCTTCTACTGTGATAAGTGCTTGGCGGCGGCCGTAGCCTCCTTAGTAACAGGGGCCTGGGGTAGGTTTAGAGATTCTTTAGGTGGTCGAGCTTGTACTCCTCCTAAGGCAGCTAAGAAGGATAAAGCTTATGTATTCGAATATGGAGTTTGGGGGGTAAGCGAGGTCCTAGCCTCTTCAGGCGTTGAAGTCGAAGCAACGGCCTTAGAGCCCGTGAGAGAGCTGGAGTTGAAGGCTAGGTTATCGTATCCTAGACTGCTAGGTCCTAAGCTGGAGCGTATAGTTGAGGAGGCAGCATCAATATTCTTAGAGGCATTAAGGACTCCTTTGAAGAAGCTTTACCCGGGCGACGACATTGAAGGGTACGTGTGGGTGCGGGTCGTTAAGTGCCCCGGAGGCTCTGAAGCACCTGTAATAGGGGATCCCATCGTCTGGGAAGAACGCAGGCTAGCGCTATACTATGAGGGTGAAGTGTTTCGAGTCGTAAGGGTGTCGTCGCTTGAAAAGGCTAGAAGGGAGCTAGCTACTGTAAGAGGTAGAGTAGTAAGATGCCCTGACGGCTCTGTGATGACCGTCGATGACGCTAGGAAGGCTTATAAGAGAGTGTTGGACTCGTGGAGCGAAGGCAAGTGGGGGTTACATCCTCTAAAGCTTGCAGCCGTCAAGACTTCTAGGGGCTTTGAAGACGCTGGAGGCCTTGAAGATAGCAGTGAGAGTTTACTCAGAGCCCTGGCTAAGGAGTGGCCTTACCTAGCTTCGAGGGGCTTAATACCATCAGACCCCCTACCCTACTCCCCCCTCAAATACTATGGCGTTGACGTGGCTTACAAGATGTTCACTGCAAGGCAGCTCCTAGCCCACGCAGAAGCTATTAAAGCCTTAAGGAGAGCCAGAAAGGAGGTTGAAGCAAGCTACGGCAGTAACGCAGGCGAAGCTGCAGCCACATACATAGTGCTTGCCTACCTAGAGGCTCTAGCGGCATCAACAGCTTTCACTCCCTGGGATCAAAGGAGGGGGGCTCCCGGAAGGCTTAAGATGGGAGTAAGGGGCCTTACCGGCCTTCCTAGGATTCACGGGGAAGCACATCTACCCTTAATTCTAGAGAGTGTGGCGAGGAACGCTGTAATGCTTGCGAGAAGGACAACCTTATCTAATGGAGACTCGGTTACTTCGAAACAAGCTAGCCTAGCTGTAGCCTACATAAGGGTTGACGTTCCTCTCTACGGCGCTGTTCCGTATAGCTCGTGGGCTTTAAGAGCGCTTAGCGCGGGCACACCCCCTATAGGATACCGGCCTAGCCTAGAGGCTTTGACCAGCATAGCTTCGCTAGTAAGGATTAGAGGCGTTGAGAGACTAGTTGTCGCGGTTGAAGGAGGACCTCGCAGGCTATTGTACATAGTTGACGAGCTGCTAGAAAGGGGATGGTCCCCTAGGATCGTGGGCGTTCAATATAGACTATGGAACATGGTGCTAGAAACTGTAAAGGTTGAGCCTAGAGAATGCCTAGAGAACCCTAGCGTGTGGTCTAAGCTGTCCGAAGAAGCTTCGAGAAGGGCTGCGTTGAAGGTCAAACAGGGGCTCGGAGCGGCGTCGGCAGCGGTATCTTCTGTTATTGAAGCTATTGGAGTAGTAGCGAGTAAATGCTGGCCCATAACCTCGTATACTGGCGCTAGACTCTCAACAGGTCATATAGCTTCTAGGATCATCGGGGAAGTCATAGCATCTACTCTATCAGAGACGCTGGCAATTAGGCTACCACCCCTCGATGGCCTCACACTGCTCTATTTATCATTAATATCGGAGGGGCCTGTATCTAGGGAAGCATATTCCCTTCTATCGAAGCTGTTGGGTGTGGAGCCGGAGTCGGGGCTTAGATGCTGCTTTAGAGAGAAGGGAGGCCTGGTAAGGCCTGTTAATATTAAAGAGGCTACGCCTCCCAAAGAGTCCCTCCTTAGAAGGTTAAAGGGCGGAGAAGGCCACACAGAGTGTATTATAATCAAGGCCCTAGAAAGGATGGGCTTCGCCCTTCCAAGCCAACCCGCTTGCAGTGCACCCCTACCCCTTCAAGGGGCCACTTAAGGCTAATCCCGGAATGGGGGGTTAGGCTTTGGTTAAGGGATGGAGCCTTAGGCGTGATCTCGACAGTAGCTTCTCGCCTTCCCTTTGGCCTGTAGTACGGGGGTTAGGGCATAGGTCCTATGTAGACACTAGGCTATTCTTCGAGAGGACGTATATGACGAGAGGTTTGTCCCAAGCGCTAAGCTGGCTCGCCTCTAGAATGGAGGGCAAGGGAGGTCCTCCAGGCCTGCTCTTATACTCGCCTAGCGGTTGGGGTAAAACCCACACTCTCATAGCACTCTATCATCTAGCCTCAAACCCTAAAGCTAGCCTTGAAGACTCGAGAGTTGAAGCAGCCCTTGCATACTCAAACACCCCAAGGCCTGAAGGCGCTGCGAGGATAGTCGTACTCGATGCGGTAAGCGTGGGACCAGAAGACTTAAGGTCGATGGGGTGGAGGAGTGCCTGGGACTATATATTATCCTCTTTAACAGACGGTAAGGTAAGGTCCTCCGGAGGTCCTCCAGGGGGAGAGTCATTAGGCGAGGCCCTTGACATTGCTGAAGAGGAAGGAGGTTCTGCAGTACTGCTCTTCGACGGAGTTGACATCTACGTTTCCAGACTGAGGTCTGCAGGCTCACAAGACGCTGTAAGGGAGCTAGAGGGGGTATATGCGTTCATGGAGAGCCTGGGAGAGGCGCTTACCTCTAGGACGCGCTCTATAGCAGTGTTTACCGTGTCTACAGGTATGATGACCGTAGGACCTGAATCAAGCGTGATGCCGGCTCTACGCTGGGCTAGACCCCTAGCTCCAACTTCGCCTTCAGAAGTGCCTGAGATAGTGAGAAGAGCGCTCTTTAAGGATATAAGGCCTGAGGCGGCCTCAACAGCGGCATCAATGTACCTCGAGGAGTATCGCAGGTCCTCAATATCTCCTCCACAGGATTATCCTAAGAGGATGGAGTCACTATATCCTCTTCACCCACAGCTTGCTGACATACTTGAGAGGATCACTGCAGAATCTAGTCTTTCGTGGACTCTCTCACTCATGGCGGAGGTAGCCTCTAATGTCGGGGAAGGGCTAGACTACATATTGCCGTCAGACATTGACGTGAGCAATCCTAGAGTTGCTGATAGACTTCTCTCGATATCGCCTAGGCTTAGAACTGCGGTAGCAGCAGATACAAGTTCTATACTAAGGCATGGATCAGAACTAGCTCTAAAAGTCTACTCAGCAATAACGCTAGCAAGCATAACGGGAAGCGGGATCTCCACGAGAGAGGTCCTACTCTCAACTATAACTCCCCTCAGGGGTCATACTAGAAACGACGTGGAGGATGCACTAAAGATAATAGAGGACACAGCCATGTACGTTCACGTTGAGTCTTCAGGGAAGGATAAGATGTATCATGTTAAGAGTGAAGTCAACGCATACCTCCTAGCACGGAGGAAGGCCCGAGAGATTTTATCGACTAGAAGAGGAGAAGCAGCATCACTTGTAGCCGAACGGGTGAAGGCAATAATCAAGGCTCCGCCTACCCTAAAAGTAGTACTATGGCCCCGGGAACCTCAAGCAGTGCCAGATACACCAGAGTTAAAGCTAGTCCTAGCTAACCCCTCATACTCGGAGGACTTAGAGTTTGATAGGTATGCTCGGTCTATCTTCGAGACTTATAGGGGTGGAGGTTGGAGAAGGCACGTAAACACAATAATACTTCTAAAACCGGAAAAAAGAGTTTACGAGAGGCTCCTCGAGGCCGCAGCATTATACATAGCTTCTAGGGAACTACTCTCTAGCCCCAATGTGGGAGGCGAAGCTAGGTCTAAGCTGAGGGAAGTAGAAGAGGCTGCTAGCATCATCTTAGCTAGGGACTCAGCTAGTCTCTACTACGAGGCCTGGTACCCCGTGGAAAGAAGTAATGGAGGGATAAAGTTAGCCTCGGCACCCTTAAGCCCCGCTGGAGAAGGCGGATTATGGGCTGTAGTTAGATATAAGCTAGCAGAGAGGGGTAAACTGTTAAGGCAGCCGCCTCCAAGGCTTGTTGAAGAGGCAGTTAAGACTCTAGCTTCGAGAGAGCCAGTACATTTCAGCAAGATACTAGAATACTTCACAGCTAACCCTTCAATGCCAATGATTGAAGCTGGAGAGCAAGGTCTAGAGAATGTTTTGAAGGCTCTCCTCGCATCGGGGGTAGTCGGAGTAGTATCTCAGGGTAGGACCTACTGTTCTCCTCCACCTGGAGGCATTAAAGCGTTGAAATTCGCACTCTGCCTTCCAGGTAGAGAGGAAGAGGTACTTGAAGAGGCTAAGAAGGCTCGGGAAGGCGAGGGTAAAGGTATAGTTATAGAAGCCTCTCCCGAAGCTGTTATCGCAGCTTTAAGCGTGATACCGGGTAGGGTGAAGGTGAGAGTCCTAGCCTGGGGTTACGCGGGAAGCGAAAGCCCCTCAGGCAAGCTAATGGTCAGCTTCGACGGAGAGGCTCTATGGGCCTTAAAGATACTCGAGGACTTAGAGCTTAAGGGGCTTGTATCACGTGTATCACTAACTATAGCCGATGGCAACAGGACCGTTACTGGCAAGGCTTTAGAGGCTGCTAGGAGCATAGACCCTGAGGCAAGGGCTGAAAGGACCATATAGTCACATACGTATCATTCCACCCATTACAATGTAACGAGGGATTCCATCTATCTCTACCCTAGTTATACAACGTAAATACAGTCTAGGGCTGTAGGTTGGCGGGCAAGGGTAGGGTCGTCCTTGCATACTCTGGAGGCCTCGATACCTCAGCAGTCCTCTTACTACTAAAAGAGGAAGGATATGAAGTAGTGACTGTTACGGTTGATGTGGGGCAAGAAGACGTCCTCGAGGGAGTAGAGGAGAGAGCCTACAAGCTGGGGGCGACAGAGCACTACACTATAAACGCCAAGGAGGAATTTGCCTCCAAGTACGCCTTCAAGGCTGTAAAGGCTAACGCCCTCTATGAGGACAAGTACCCTCTAGGCACTGCGCTGGCTAGACCACTTATCGCCTTAAAGGTGGCTGAGATCGCCAAGAAGGTTGGGGCCGACGCGGTAGCTCATGGGTGCACGGGGAAAGGTAACGATCAGGTTAGGTTTGACTCCACGCTAAGATACTACCTTGGAGATGATATAGGGATTCTAGCGCCTGTAAGGAGCCTCAAACTCACAAGGTCTAAGTCTCTGGAGATGCTTAGGAGCAAGGGATTCAAGGTAGAAGGGGGCCACGATAAGTATAGTATAGATGAAAACCTGTGGACAAGGAGTATTGAAGGGGGAGTGTTAGACGACCCCTCCAAAGAGCCTCCAGAGGAGGTCTTTGCTTGGACTATAGACCCCCGGAAGGCTCCAGACGACCCCCTCTACTTGGAGATCGAGTTTAGAGGGGGAGTTCCTGTCGCCGTTAACGGCGAGCGAATGCAGCCTGAAAAGATAATATCATACCTTAACAGGGCTGTGGGGGCTCACGGCTTCGGCAGGATAGACCATATTGAGAATAGGGTCGTGGGGTTAAAGTCTAGGGAGGTTTACGAGGCTCCAGCCGCTCTAACGCTCATAGAAGCTCATAGGGACCTAGAGAAGACGGTTTACACACCCCTAGAGTATAGGTTTAAGAGAACGCTTGACCAGGCGTGGAGCGACTTAGTCTATAATGGATTATGGGTGGAGCCCCTAAGGCTCCACTTAGAAGCGGCTATAGACTCTATGAACAGGTTTGTAGCTGGCTTGGTAAAGCTGAAGGTGTACAAGGGCTCTCTCCAAGTCGTGGGGAGAGAGGCGTGGTATACTAGCTATTCCCATGAAGCCATAGACTATAATAAGGGATGGTACCCTGAAGGAATGGAGGCTGAAGGGTTCGTCAAGATCTATACGATGCACAGCATAGCTGCGGCTAAGGCGCGGGGGCTAGCTGGCGGTGAGGTATAGGGAGATCAAGGGGCTAGGCGGAGACGAGGTATACAAGTACACATCAAGCCTCAGCCACGATGCCAGAATATCGCGTTTCATAGCTGCAGTAGTTAAAGCCCACTTAGGAGAGCTTGCCAGGCTAGGCTACATCGCAGACGTTGATGTGAAGACTCTGACGGAAGCCGTAGAGAGGGTATCATGCAATCCGCCCAACGAGGGCTACGAAGACCTATGGGAGGCGATAGAGGAGGCAATGCTTGAAGCCTCACCACAAGGGGCATGGTTTCCCCTCGGAAGAAGCAGGAATGACCATGTGGCAGCGGCCCTCAGACTCTACATAGCATACACAGCATCCAACCTAGCGTTGAAGCTGGCAGAAGCCAGTAGGTCCTTCCTCTCAACAGCGACATGGGACCCTATGCCGGGCTTTACCCACGGTGAAGTAGCGTATGTTCTTTCTTGGGCGTGCATCACGCTAGCCTACTCAGAGAGCTTGCTAGAAGCAGCAGAGACTCTACTGTATTCTGCGGGACTCGCCCTCTCTAAAAGCCCCCTTGGAGCGGCGGCAGGGGCTGGTAGCCTCGCCCCTATTAACGAAGAGAAGATAGCCTCTCACCTAGGCTTCAAGGGAGTTTACGCCTCCCCCTACTACGCTGTAGCCTCCAGGGCCTTCTTAACCCTAGCCTCTTCGGCCTTAGGCGTAGCATGCACTGAGATGTCTAGGATAGCAGAGGACCTCATACAGCTCCACGAGCTAAGGCTGATAGGCCTGCCGTCAAGCCACTTAGCTACGAGTAGCTTCATGCCCCACAAAGAGAACCCTGTCACCCTGGAGATACTGAGAGCTACGGCCTCGGAATGCATAGTTAAGTCGATCACTCCACACGTCATAACCGGTAAGTTGAGATACTCATACAACCTAGACCTCCAGGAAGCTAACAGGGCTTATAGCGAGGTCCTAGATGCTGCTCTGAAAGCAGCCGAGATACTAGTATCCCTAGCATCCAGCATAAAGCCCCGAAGGAGCAGGTCCTTAAAGATCCTGGAGGAGGCTAAACCGTATAGCGCTGAGGAGGCTGAAAGGCTAAGCCTAGAAGAGGGCATGCCATTCAGAAATGCCTACTCTAAAATAGCATCACAAGGCATAGTCAGCCTGTGGAGCCCGGAGAAGGTGTTCAAAGCGAGGGCTACGGGATGCAGCCGGCGCAGGATCGAATCAAAGCTTGTGGAGCTAGAGGAGCATGCTGAGGAGGTAGAGAATAAGGCTAGAGCTGTAACTAGCACCATCGAAAAGCTTTTACCAGCATGTAGATCCTAGAGGTCCCATCTAGGTCCTACCCTACTTAGTAGGTCCTGGCTAGTCTAAGCCAGGTAACTGCATCCCTGCCGCAGACAGGACACTTAGCACCCTCTACAGGCTCTCTAGGCCAAGGGGACCCTAAGGCCTTAGCCCCAGTCTCCTCCTCCATCTTCAAACCGCACTCCTCCACCCCGCACCAAGGCACCTCCGCTATGCCCCTCCTAGCCTCAACCCACTCCCTAGCCTCTTCAAGGCTGTGAGTCCTCACAACCCTCTCACGGAAGAAGCTTTTTGCCCTCTCCTCTAGCCTCTTCTCGACGTCGTCGAGAAGCCTCTTTACAGCCTCCACTACGCCGCTCCTAGGGACTTTAACCTTCTCGAGAGTATCCCTTCTAGCTACCGTCAAGTAACCCTCCCTAGCCTCCCTAACGCCCACCTCTATCCTGAGGGGCACCCCCTTCTTCTCCCAGTAGTAGAACTTGGCTCCAGGCCTCTCCTCTTCTCTATCGTCAACTCTAACTCTAACCCCGCTAGCCTCTAGCTCGCCAGCCACCTGCCTGGCAGCCTCGATTACAGCTCTCCGGTCCTCATCGCTGCCTGAGGGTATAGGTACTATGACTACCTGTATAGGAGCGACTGTAGGCGGCAATGCTAGCCCCCTATCGTCTCCGTGAACCGCTATGAGGGTTGCTATGACTCTGTCGCTGACACCATAGCTAGTCTGCCAGGGATAGTCTAGGCTCTCGTCGGCAAGCTGTATCCTAAAGTCGAAGGCTTTAGTGAAGTTCTGGCCAAGCAGGTGCACAGTGCCTATCTGTAGCGCCCTCCCATCGGGCATTATGGTGTCGAAGGCGATTGTATAGAGGGCTCCTGCGAACTTGTCCCAGTCAGGCCTCCTAGAGATCATGTAGGGTATGCCGAGAGAATCGAACAGTTTCTTATAAGCGTCTATAGCTTCTAACACCTGTCTCTCGGCATCCTCAAAGCTATCGTGAACGGTATGAGCCTCCTTGAAGGTGGTAACTTCCCTAAGCCTTATCATAGGTCTAGTAGCCTTAGTCTCATACCTGAATACGCTAACTACCTGATAATACTTTTTAGGTAGCTGCTTGTAGCTCTTAATCCAGAAGGTCTCCATGTATGTTATACTAGTCTCGCTTGTAGGTCTGAGAGCAAGCTTTACATCTAACTCCTCAAAACCGCCATGCGTCACCCAGTAAACCTCACCCTCGAAACCCCTAATATGCTCCGACTCTCTCCTAAGCAAGTGGTCCGGTATGAGTAGGGGAAATAGGACCTCTTCGTGGCCCGTAGAATCCAGTATATCCCTAAGGATATCGAGCACCCTACGTCTAATCTGGAATCCATAGGGCATCCAGACGCCCATACCCTTCACAGGATACCGCCCGTAATCGTAGACTTCGGCCTCCTCAATGATCCAGTCAAACCACCTAGGAAAATCGCTTTGCCACTTTTCCCTGGAAGGAGTGTTAGCCATAACCCCCCACACCGTGATGGTTAAGTGCAAGAAGGGCTAAAAAGATAGGGAGCGAACCTCCACGATCAACTCCAATTATGGTTAATGGGATTTAGTGTATGGGTGGCTGAATAGTGTGTTAAAAATCTGTGGTATGGCAGGATTGCGCCCTACCACCTTATTAAGTGCGTAGCTATATAACGAAGAGTAGTATGAGGGCTATTAGCAGGCCGTAGATGGCGATTCCTTCTCCGAGCACAACTATTAGTATAGCCCTGCCGAACACTTCCTCCCTCTCTACTATAGCGCTTATAGCGGAAGCCCCACTCACGCCGACCGCATAGCCTCCGCCAATCCCGGCGAGTCCTACAGCGAGGCCCGCCCCTATATACTTGCTAAGCTCGATTACGGCTTCATCTGTTATCTGAGCGCTTGCAGTAGCGGCTGTTAGTGTTAGAGCGGCTGCGAGTAGAAGCAGTATCTTCGGTAGGCTAGTGGCTGCCGGGGCCATCGTCTCTCCACCGGGAAGTCGCGGCTACACTAGATGTTATTCTAGCTTACCGCCGTCAGCCGGTCTAGAAGAGGGGTTATACCACTAAAGAGTGGTAACTTAGCTCTCTGCCTCGCCCACAACCTTTAACACTATGGAGTAAAGCTCTGGGTCCTCACGCTTAAGCCTCTCAAGGCTCCAGGGCTTCCACCCACCCTCCTTTACTCTCCTAACTACATGTCTTATCCAAGACTTGTATATCTTCCCGCAGTTCCCGTGGTTGCGGCAGCTAGCCTCTATGAAGGAGTCTATAATGGCTTCGGCCTCCTCGGGGCTAAACCCACGCACGTTGAGGAGGTAGCGGCTTATAACGTAGAGTATCAGCCTCGACCTTCCATCAGGCACCCCACTCTCAATTAACCTCTCAACCCACTCATACTCCCTATCCCATTTCTTAGCTCTACGGCAAGCTCCACTCTCAACGCACATTTTATCCATGAACTCTTTGACAGCCCTTCTGCAAGCCTCCACATTCCTCGAACACTCGTCTACGACCTTAAGCCACTCACTACCCACAACAGCCACCATAAACCCTTTAACCCCCACTAGCTCAAAAGCTAGAATGGCCGGGAGTGAGCCGGTAGCCGGGTCGTCTAGCGGCCCAGGATGCGGGGCTCTGGCCCCCGTGACCGGGGTTCGAATCCCCGCCCGGCTACCACCTTTGAGGCTCTAAATGCTAGTCCAACCCTCCGCTTCAACTTTAACCCCTTTATAGTATATGCTCGGCTCTCCTTCTAGGGCCCTACCTACTATGGTGCATGGTATGCCTTGTAGTCTACACTCTTTTAATAAACACTCCACCGAGCCTGGGTCGCCGGCTACCGCTAGGTTATAGTCCTCCCAGCTTTCTAGGAGAAGCTGTTGTACCTTGCGGGTTAGGGGCTCGAGCGTCTTTACAATGTATTTGGGCACTTCCATCTTATCGATCTCAATCTTAACTCCGCTCTCGACTGCTAGTGTGTAGAGTGTGACGCTCCACCCATCACTATTATCTGACGCCGCTGAGACCCTGCAATGGGAGAGCGAGGGGCCTAGGGTTACGGGGGGTTTAGGCCTCCTAGTATAGTCTAGGACCTCTCGTGGCATTTGACTAGGCTTCAATGCACCCTCTAGAGCTAGCCGTGCGACGGCACCGAAGCCTAGGTAGCCCACCTGCACTATCAGGTGTCCCGGCCTCACGCCGTAGCGCGGGATGGGCTTCGGGGCTTCTCCCACGACTGCAACGTCAATCCATCCCTCACCCCCTACAGACCTATTAACGTCGCTTTTACCCACACGCACCCCCATCCACCTAGACGCTAGGCCCACGCCGCTCGCAACCTTCAGGGCGTCCTCGAAGCTTTTAACACCGACACTATACATTACTTGAACGGGCTTACCCCCCGAGGCTACAACATCCATTGCAGCAGCTACTACAGCCTTCCACCCCCAGTCCTCCAGGGTCATCCATGGAAGCAGGCTTTCCTCGAGGGAGTAGCCGTCTATAGAGGCTACGAGACCCCCCGGTAGGGGGCATGAATCGAAACCCCAACACCAGTTGGAGCCGGATCTTCTAGCGAGTTCTTTGAGTTTATCCACGTAATCCCTCATTTATAAACCGCCCCTCCCCCTCGACTTATTATTGGGTGGCGGCGCATTATCCTATACGATCTAACCGTTATGTTACTAGCTATGAGCGATGTAGTGAGGGAGGAGAGGCTGGGAGGAGGTATCAGGTTGGAGGCGGATGTTGTTCTAGTACTCTTACTCGGCGTAATATCGCTGGCTCTGGGAGTTGCTTCGGAGGTCTTGGAGGGTAGGCGTGGTTTCAGGGTTCATAGTCAGCGTTAGTTAACATAATGTTGTAAAAAGTGGATGTGATACTATTTAACCGTTGACCGGAGCCCGTCCTCGCGGAGGGAACGCTATGGGGCTCCAGCAGAACAGGCTTCTCCTAGCCGTTGCTCTCGTAGTCGTCATTGTAGTGGCCTTGGCGGCGGTTTACATGATGGGTAGGGGGGAGGGAGGAGAAGAGGTAGGAGGAGCCGAGGAGGCTAGGGAGGCTCCGCAGGAAGCTACTCCTACAGCTACTATAGAGGAGCGTGAAGAGAAGGAGGGTGCGGAGGCTGAGGGACCTGGCGGGGAGAAGGTCAAGGTTCTAGTACTCTTCGACGTAGGTGGTAGGGGCGATTTGAGCTTCAACGACATGGCTGCTCTCGGGGCCGATAGGGCTGCGGAGGAGCTGGGGGTAGAGGTTGTATACCAGACACCTAAGAGCCTAGACGTTATGGTTAGTGTGCTTGACGCTGCTAGTAGGAGCGGCGATTATGACTTGATCGTGCTAGTCGGCTTCCTGTGGCTTGAGCCTGTGGAGAAAGTGGCTCCGAAATATCCCCAGCAGAAGTATGCTTTGATAGATGCAGCGACGAGTAAGGTATACGATAACGTGGCATGCTATGTATTCAGGGAGCAGGAAGTCGCAAGCCTCGTCGGGATCATAGCAGCAGATATAGCTAAGAATATAGCTGAGAAGACAGGGGAAGAGGCTAAGGCTGGAGCAGTCGCAGGAATGAACATACCGCCCCTCTGGAAGTTCCATATAGGCTACCTCTACGGAGTCCAATATTATAATAGAGTTATGGGTACTAACATAGACATGGTGTGGGTATACACAGGCAGGTTCGACGACCCCACCCTCGGTAAGACCTACACCGAGCAAATGCTCCAGGAAGGAGTCAGAGTATTCTACGGGGTAGCAGGGCTAACGCACGTAGGCATGTTCAATGCCGTTAAGGAGGCGGCGTCTAGAGGCGTATTAGCCTTTAGCATAGGCCAAGACGCAAGCCAGGAATGGTATGACCCATACACCATAATCATTAGCGGGCTTAAGAGAGTTGACGTAGCAGTCTACACAGCCATAAAGGACGTAGTAGAGGGTAAATTCAGCGGAGGCATAATAAGTCTAGGTTTGAAAGAGGGCGGTCTAGGTCTTAGCGATGAAGAGATGATAAGGTATTTTGCAGAGATAGCTGCAGAGCAGGGTAGACTACCTCAGGGTATGACGCCTGATGACGTTGTAAGAGTTGTCTTGGAGAAGAGGAAGGAGTGGATAAGCGACGATGCCTGGAGGCTAGTAAAGGAGTTAGAGGAGAGGATAATTAAGGGTGAAATAACCTTCGTGACCCCCATGTCGCAGGATGAGTATCAGAAGATAGTAGAGGAGCTTGAAAGAGGTAACCTAGAAGTGGCGGTTAAGAAGGGATAATCGAGGTACCCAAGCAATTCACTCCCTACTTTTTCACCTCTAACGCTTGCTAGGCATAGGGGGTTTGAGCGTCATTGAGCAAGGGTAGTAGAAAGCTCGTTGAGATGAGGGGTATAGTGAAGGTTTACCCTGACGGTGTTAAGGCTCTAGATAAGGTTGACTTTGACCTTGCTGAAGGGGAGGTTCATGCGTTACTGGGAGAGAATGGCGCTGGGAAGACGACTCTCATGAGGATACTATATGGTGAGATCAGGCCTACCTCCGGGATGATAATAGTTAGGGGCAAAGAAGCTAGGTGGAGGGGCCCTTGGGACGCCATAAAGGCTGGGATAGCTATGGTGTATCAGAACTTCAGGCTGGTTGATGCTCTCACTGTGAGAGAGAACCTTCTGATCTACCTGTCAAGCCTTGGAGTATCTAGGAGTGAAGCTGAGTCTAGGATTATGAGTGTGGCTGAAGACCTGGGGCTATCAATACCTATGGAGGCTAGGGTGGAGGACCTGCCTATGGGTGTTAGGCAGAGGGTTGAGATCGTAAAAGCTCTTAGTGGAGGCGCTAGGGTTTTAATCCTTGACGAGCCTACGAGCAATTTGACCCCGTTGGAGGCTGAAGGCCTCTTCCGGCTTATAGAGAAGCTTAAAAAGCGTGGAGTCGGTATAGTCTACATCACCCACAAGCTTAGGGAGGTCATGAGTATTGCTGATAGAGTTACTGTATTAAGGAAGGGGAGGGTTGTTGGTAGGAGTGTCAGGGGCGATAGATTCTTCTCCGAGGAGAAGTTAGCGTCGCTTATGGTAGGAGAGGTCCTAGCCCCTCAGAGGAGCTTAGGAGAGCCCGGCAAAGATGAGGTCCTGAGAGTCGAGTCCCTAACCGTTGAGAGCGGAGAGGGGGTAATTAGGGTTAGGGATGTGAGCTTCAAGGTTGTGGCGGGCGAGATAGTTGGAGTAGCGGGAGTTGCTGGTAATGGTCAGGAAGAGCTTGTTGAGGCTATAATCGGGGTGAGAAAGCCTTCTAAGGGTAGCGTTTACGTTAACGGTGTGAGGGTTAGGAGTGCTAGGGACTTCTACAGGGCAGGGGGTGGCTTCATTCCTGGCGATAGGGTTAGGGCTCTAGCCCACGAGCTGAGCGTGGCGGATAACGCAGCATTTATATATTATACCGGCTCTCGCGCAATCCTCATGACTCCTTCAAGGGTAAAACAATTATTCCATAGGCTAGTCAGAGAGTTCGGATTGAAGGCTATGAGTCCCTCGACGCCGGTGGGGAGGCTTAGCGGCGGTAACCAGCAGAAGGTCCTTGTGGGCTCGGAGTTCCTCAGGGGCTTCAGGGTTCTGGTCGCAGTCAACCCTACTCAGGGCTTGGACGTGGCTACGACGGCGTTCGTAAGAGACTTAATAGTGAAGGCTTCACGCGAGGGTGTAGGCGTTCTGCTGGTCTCCACAGACCTTGATGAAGTACTGGAGCTCAGTCACAGGATATTAGTAATGTCAGGGGGGAGGGTCGTAGGGGAGCTTAGGAGGGGAGAGGCTAGCCCTGAAAGGGTTGGGGTGCTTATGGGTGGCAGCTAGCAGGGAGCTGCTCTTAACTTTAGCATCCATACTTGTGGGTCTGGCTGCGGGCGCCCTGGTACTAGCTGCTGGCGGCGCCGACCCTTTGAAGGGCATTTACGTACTACTTACAAGCTTCACATACTACCCGGAAATACTCCTAGTAGGCGCTTCGATCACGATGCTCACGGGCCTAGCCTTCGCCATACCGTTAAGAGTCGGCTTCTTCAATATAGGTGGTGAGGGGCAACTCTACGCGGGAGCCATAGTATCACTGATGGTATCTCTCGTTGCGCCATATACCCCCTTTCCGGGACTCCTTGCGGGCTTCACCGCTGGGGCTATTTTAGGCTTCATCGCAGGGTTCCTGAGAGTCAGGCTGGGCGTCAACGAGGTCTTAAGCACTATAATGTTGAACTGGGCTATATATTGGACTTCAACTTACCTAGTTATAGACGTCTTAGCAGACCCCATTTATCCACACTTAACTAGGCAGGTCCCCGAAGCAGCCAGAATACCCTGGATACCATCAAGCCTTCTAGGACCCCTCTCAGAGGTCCTCCCAGGCGGCGTGCCTATTATACCATTCATAAGTATCGCGGTGGCGCTCGCCGCCTGGGCGGCCATGTACTTGACTGTGCCTGGTTTGAGGTATAGGTTTGTGGGTGCAAACGAATATGCAGCCCTATCTCGAGGCGTCAACGTAGACTATGTGAAACTAGCCTCCATGACTGTGGCGGGGGGTCTCTCGGGGCTTGCCGGGGCATTGTTGATACTAGGATATAGTTATAGGGTTGACACGGGCCTCTCAGGACTTGCGGGCTACGGGTTTGAGGGTATAGGGGCCGCACTTATAGGAAGGAACCATCCTTTGGGCATCATTGCTGCGAGCGTTTTCCTGGGGGAGCTAGCTGCGGGTAGCGAGAGGATCCAGGTTGAGGCGAACGTGCCTGCAGAGCTAGCAGAGGTTGTAAGCGGTGCCATAATATTCGTGCTAGCAGCTCTCTCAGGCCTAAAGTACGTGGCTCCTAGACTCCTAGGCGTCAAGTCTGAGGGGTGAGCCTCTATGGTGGAAGTTGTAGGAGACGCTGCGACAGTCGCTGTGCTAGCACTAGCTACTATGGTACCCATAACCTTGGCCGCTCTAGGAGAGATAGTTTCGGAGAAAGCAGGGATAGTAAACATAGGGCTTGAAGGAATAATGCTCCTTGCAGCATGGGTAGCGGCAGCGTCGTACCTCGAGGCTGGAGTGGGCTACATAGGGGCCTACGTACTAGGAGCCATTGTAGGCCTCGCTCTAGGCCTTATACACGGGGTACTCTCAGTCTACCTAAAGGGCGACCAGATAGTGATGGGTATAGGACTCAACATATTCGCTGTAGGTGCAACCATACTGGGAACCTACGCTCTCTGGGGGGTATTCTCTAATAGCCCCTCATTTGACCCCATGCCGGGGCTTATAGTCGTGTCAGGTGTTAAGATAAGTCCTCTAGTACCTGCTACCATAGCTCTAGGTATAGTCCTCTGGGCGTTTCTACAAAAGACTGTGATCGGCCTGCGTTTAAGGGCTTGCGGTGAGGATCCTAGGAGCGCCGAGGCTATGGGGGTCAACGTGCTACTCTACCAGGTTATGGCAGCAGGCTTCTCAGGCTTGACAGCAGGGCTTGCGGGAGCCTACCTGAGCATAGACTACCAGGGAGTATTTGCTAAGAACATGACTGCGGGGAGGGGGTTTATAGCGTTGGCTAATGTAGCATTCAGCGGGTGGGATCCCCTCTTAGCCCTCCTAGGAGGCTACCTCTTCGGCTTCTTCCAAGCACTAGCTATTAGCCTCAATATAGCTCTTCAGGAAGAGGCTTTGAGCAGCATCATAAACACTATACCATACCTGGCGACGTTAGCGGCTGTGGCTGTAGTAGCTCGTAGAAGGGTCCGAATACCCCGGTGGATCGGGAGGCCTTACATAAAAGAATGACTTTGGAGCAAAGAACCTAGGGTTAAAAGGGACACGCTATTATAGAGAGCTTATATAGTAGCCTAACTAGATAACAATATTTAATGACTGGCTGTGTGCATGGTGGGGGCCTTGGCGGCGGGTAGGAGTAGAGCTTTAATAGCGCTTGTAGCCATAGTCATCATACTTATCATAGGAGTGGCTGCATACCTCATGTTGGCACCTGGTAGGGAGGCAGAGCGCGTCGTAGTTATCGGCACAACCGATAAGATAACAGAGTTAGACCCTGCTACAAGCTATGACTTCTTCACCTGGGAGGTCCTGAGCAACGTCATGGCAGGCCTTGTCAAATACGATCCCGAGACAGGGGAGATCGTGGGTGACATAGCAGAGACTTGGACTGTAGAGGAAGGCGGCAAGAAGTGGATCTTCAAGCTTAGGACCGACGCCGCATTCCCAGACGGCACCCCGTGTACTGCAAAGGACTTTGTGAGGAGCATAAAGAGAGTTATGGCTATAAAGGGCGATCCTTCGTGGCTAGTGACGGAGTTCGTGGAGAACGTTGAAGCTCCAGATGACTATACCGTTGTCATCACGCTCAAGAAGCCTGTAAGCTTCTTCCTCTCAGTCCTAGCCACTCCCCCCTACTTTATAGTGCATCCCGATTACCCTGAGAATGAAGCGGCCCCCGACGCCACTTATGGAGGCTGCGGACCCTACAAGATAGTAGATTTTAAGAGGGACGAGTACATCATATTAGAGCCGAACCCCAACTATCACGGGGAGAAGCCTAAGAATGATAGAGTGATAATTAGGTTCTATAAGAATAGTGAGGCGCTCAGAATAGCGCTAGAAAATGGTGAGATAGACGTTGCATGGAGGACCTTAAACCCTGATGACATTGAGGCTTTAAAGGGTAAAGGTTTCAATGTGATCGAGGTGCCGGGCAACTTTATAAGGTATATAGTAGTCAAGGTGGACCAGCCGCCGCTTGACAGCAAGAAGATAAGGCAGGCTCTGGCGGCGGCGATCGACAGGGAAGAGATAGCTGAGAAGGTCTTCAGAGGCACTGTCGAGCCGCTCTATAGCATGGTGCCTTCAACGCTGTGGAGCCATGTGCCCGTCTTTAAGGAGAAGTATGGCGATGGGAACCTGGAGCTAGCTATAAAGCTGTTGAGGGAGGCAGGCATTACCGAGGATAATAAACTCAAGGTTGTATTATGGTATACGCCAACTCACTACGGCGATACAGAGGCGGCTCTAGCAGCCCTTATAAAGGAGCAATGGGAGAGGACAGGGCTAATAGAGGTTGAGCTAAAAAGCGCTGAATGGGGTACGTATGTTGACCTTCTAAGCCAGGGTAAGATGATGTTGAACCTTCTCGGCTGGTACCCAGACTACCTAGACCCAGATAACTTCCTCACGCCATTCCTACTATCAACCGCTAACACGTGGACGGGCACAGGCTACGCGAACCCCAGAGTAGACCAGCTATTGAATGAAGCCCAGATAGAACTCGACAAGGCTACAAGGGAGAGGTATTATAGGATGGTACAAGAAATCCTAGCGGATGAGGTACCCTATATACCATTAATTCAGGGTAAGTTGTTTGTGGTGACTAGCGAAAAAGTCGTTAGCATACAGGTAAGCCCGCTTCAATTCCTAATCTATAGTAGTATAGAGGTTTCAGGGTAATCTCTAGGTCGAGCGTCAAAACTACGCTTTTTTATAGACGCTGTAGGCTTTGCCTCTAGCTGTGGAGTTATGGTTATGAGGTGGGTTTAGGGTTATGAGCTTACTTCGCTATGTAGCTGTGAGAAGCGCATTGATAATTCCTACCGTGCTAGTTCTTTATACGGTAGTCTTCATAGTAATGAGAGTCCTACCAGGGGATCCTGTAAGGGCTGCATTAGGAGTCCATTACATACCGCCCGAGGAGCTGGAGGAGATCAGGTCTAGGCTAGGCCTCGACGAGCCCCTCTACATCCAGTATTTCGAGTATCTTGCGGGCATTCTCCGAGGAGACCTAGGAGAAAGCCTGGTTTTCGAGGGGCGTAGCGTGTGGTCCGACATAATTGACAGGTTTCCAGCGACACTAGAGCTAGCCTTGGCCGGGTCGCTGGTAAGCATAGCTATAGGCTTCATAACCGGAGGCTTAGCGGCTCTCAAGGGAGGAATCGTAGATAGGTTAATGAGGGTCTACGGGATTATAGCCTATACCCTCTTCATACCGTGGCTAGGCCTAATGCTACAATACATATTTTCGATCAGGTTAGGTCTCCTCCCCTCTGGAGGTAGGATTGATCCTAGAGTGGGTCTCGAGGAGGTTACGGGGTTTTACCTGGTCGACTCTATAATAACCGGTAATCCGCATGCTTTTGTGAGTACGCTGGAGCACCTAATACTGCCCTCACTGACTCTGGGAATAGTTTTGAGTGGTGCTTATACTAGGATAGTGAGGGTCCACCTTTCTGAGGCGTTGAGGAGCGAGTTTTCTATTGCATATAGGGCTCGCGGCTTGAGGGAAAGCGCAGTTTTCATCCATGCTCTCAGGAACTCTCTAGTGCCGATAGTCACTCTAATGGGTCTACAGTTTGCGCTTCTCCTTGGAGGCGCTATACTTACTGAGACTACTTTTTCGTGGCCCGGTCTTGGTAGCTTCTTGGTAGAAAGGGTGATGTATAGAGATTACACGGCCGTTCAAGGTGCTGTGGTCTTCTTCGCAGTGATCGTTAGTGTTGTGAGTATGGTGGTTGACGTGATCTACGCCATCATAGACCCGAGGATAAGGTATTGAGGTGGGGGGAAGTGGCTCTTAAGTTGATTGAAGGCCTCTTACGTGCGCCCGGAGGGTTTATGACGGTTGCGGGTGCTTCTATTATAGTCTTTTTCACGGCTGTAGCTTTAGCAGCCCCCTTTATAGCTCCTTACCCGCCCGACGTTAATCCGCCTGGCGTGGGCGTGTTAGAGCCTCCCAGCTTAAAGAATCCTTTCGGGACTAACGAGCTTGGATACGATGTGTTCTCTAGGGTTGTGTGGGGTGCTAGGGTCGTCCTCCAGGTGGTCGTGTTATCTAGTATAATAAGTCTACTTGTAGGGGTTCCTTTGGGGCTGGTTAGCGGCTACTATGGAGGACCTATTGACAGGCTCCTAAGCATGGTCATGGATAGCCTATACGCGTTTCCCGGGATAATACTTGCTATTGCAGTGGCGAGCGTGCTAGGACCTAGTGTGATCAACGCTGCTATAGCATTAATGGTGATCTACGTACCCACCTACTATAGGATGACTAGGGCTCGAGTCCTGGAACTTAAGTCAGAGCCCTTCATAGAAGCCTTACAGGCTATGGGAACTCCCGACAGGCTAATACTTGCCAGGCACATACTGCCTAATGTCGCCCCCACTATACTAGTAGTGTTTGGCTTGGCAGGCGCTGACGCTATACTTACGGAGGCGGGCCTCAGCTTCTTCGGCTTGGTCACAGTCTACCCCACACCCGACTGGGGCCTAGACTTATATTACGGTAAGAACTATCTCCTCAACGGGGCTTGGTGGCTAGTATTCTTCCCTGGAGCAGCTATTCTAACCTTAGCCCTCGGCTTCGCCCTGCTCGGGGAAGGCCTTTCTGAGAGGTTTAAGGTCAGAGGTGAATAGCGGTGGGGGAGGTCCTACTCAGCATACGCAACCTTAAGATATACTATTATACGCTCTCGGGGATCGTAAGAGCTGTAGACGGGGTGGACCTTGACGTTTACTCGGGAGAGTGGATTACTATCGTTGGCGAGTCGGGGAGCGGTAAAAGCACTCTAGCCATGAGCGTACTAGGCTTAATACTGCCTCCCGGCAGGGTCGTGGAGGGCTCTATATTGTTTGATGGCGTAGACATTGCTAAAGCTGGAATTGAGGAGCTAAGGAGAATTAGGGGTAGGAGGATCGGCGTCATCTTCCAGGACCCAGGGGCTTACTTGGACCCTCTTCGGACCGTAGGTAGCCAGATAGCAGAGGCCGTCATAGAGCACAGACTAGCTTCTAGCTGGGATGAGGCTTGGGTAAAGGCTGAAGAAGCCCTGGAGCTTGTGGGCGTTCCAGCCTCAAGGGCTAGGTCCTACCCGCATCAGTTGAGTGGAGGTCAAAAACAGAGGGTTGCCATAGCAGCCGCTATAGCCCTCGAGCCCGAGCTGCTAGTAGCTGATGAGCCCACGACCGCTTTGGACGTAATAGTCCAAGCAAAGATAATGGAGTTACTAGAGGATTTGAGGAGAAAGAAGGGCCTCACCATATTAATGGTTACTCACGATATAGCTCTAGCCAGCGAGGTGAGCGATAGAGTAGCAGTTATGTACGCTGGGAGGATAGTCGAGGTGGGAGGCTCTAGGAGGATAGTCGAAAGTCCTTCCCACCCGTATACTCGGATGCTTGTTGAGAGCGTACCGGATGTGTGGGTTAAGAAACCAGTTAGGAGCATACCGGGCGACCCTCCAGACCTTAGGAGGCCGCCCAGGGGCTGCCGATTCCATCCCCGGTGCCCTCTAGCCTTGGAAGAGTGCCGCAGCAAGCAGCCCCCAAGGGTTCCAATGCCTGGAGGTGGCTGGGCTGAATGCTTCTTGGCGGGGATGGAGTATGGTGGATGAGCTTCTAAGAGTTGAAGACCTGAAGGTGTACTTCCCCATTTATAGAAGCCTTGTTGAGAGGATTCTAGGGAGACCTTATAAGGTGGTTAGGGCTGTAGATGGTGTGAGCCTAAAGCTGGGTAGGAGGGAGGTCCTAGCCCTTGTAGGAGAGTCTGGTAGCGGTAAGACTACTCTAGGGAGGGCTATTCTCGGCCTTGTAAAACCTACCTCGGGGAGGATAGTGTTTGACGGCCTAGACGTGACTAAAGCCCGGGGCGGGGAGTTGAGGAGGATAAGGAGGAGGATGTCGATAGTATTTCAGGATCCCTATAAGAGCCTAGACCCTCTAATGCCCGTAGGCGAGCAGGTAGCGGAGCCTCTACTAGTTCATGGGGTAGCGGGTAAGGAAGAGGCTAGGCGTAGGGCATTCGAAATGCTGGAGAGGGTAGGGCTTACGCCGGCTAGAGAGTTCTACTGGAGGAAGCCCTACCAGCTAAGTGGCGGTCAAAGGCAGAGGGTTGCTGTGGCTAGGGCTTTGATAAGCGAGCCAGACCTTATAGTGGCTGACGAGCCAGTCTCTATGATAGATGTGTCGTTGAGGGCGTCAATACTAGAACTATTAGCATCTGCTAGGAGGGAGATGGATTCGTCCATAATACTTATAACTCATGATATAGCGACTGCTAGGCTTGTTGCAGATAGAGTTGCTGTCATGTACTTAGGCAAGATAGTTGAGGAGGGCCCTGTTGACGAAGTTATAGAGTCGCCTAGGCACCCCTATACTGCGGCGCTGCTAACAGCAGCTCCAAGCATAAGTAAGAGGAGGCCGCCTAGGTTTCCGGTTAAGGGTGAAATAGGAGATCCAGCGAGCCCCCCTACAGGCTGTCGATTCCACCCTCGGTGCCCTCTAGCAACGCGTGAGTGCTCTATTCGAGAGCCAGGGTATTCTGAGGTAGGAGGTAGGAGGTATGCCTGTATTCACCCCTTGGAACCCGGGTCTCTTTGGCGTGGCGTGGAGGTTAAGTAGAATTGTTAATCTGTGCCACAGGAAACTCTAATAAGTAGCATGATGTTTACTAATTTAATCTTTGGGGCCGAGCTTGTCGCATCGAGCATCCGCAGCATTGTTGGCATTATCTTTCATAGCGGGCTCTATGGCTAGCCTCGTTCTAGCGGCCTTAGTGCTCTTAGGTGTTCACCATCCCAGGACTGTTTTAGGTGTTTATAGTCTCTTTCGCTTGTTGATAGTTACGCCTTTAGCTGTGTTGGGCGGGCTTATAGCCCTTGCAGTTCTGGATACTAGGTTTAAAGTGGCGGCTGTCTTGTTCGTTATAGGGGTGCTAATAAGCGGCCTTCTAAACCTACATGGTTTAGCAACTAACTATCACATCTCATTTCTGGCGTGGCTGCTGCCTGATGACCCAAAAGTCATGATTAGCTTGGCGCGGGTATACTTCCTAATCATGCTAGTGTCGCTACCGCTACTAGCTTATGGGCTAGGAGGGGGCATGAAGGGGGCTATAGCCTCGTTTGCGCTCATCACGTTATTTCTAGTAATAAGGATAGCGGTGCTTAGGGTTATAGAGGCGGATTCGTTGAGAGTAGTCCTCTCGATAAACTATTTCATAGGGTTCACGGTCTCCCTGTTATTAGCGCTTGTCTTTGCATGGATAGCATATAAAGGGCCGTTGAGAGTAGGAGAGGGTAGGACCTACGGGTACGACTAGGCTTATTAGTTTAAGTTGAAGTGCCTAGGTCTAGAGCCGTTCCTTGTGGGCGGCGGCCCTTGGTTAGGGCTTTAGGTATCGACCCGGGCACGGGTTCTATGGATATTCTTGCTATCGATGATGAGAGTATGAAAGTTTTATTTGAGGAATCAGTTCCCAGGGATGCAGTCACTCGAGACCCCTCAATCATAATAGATGTTGTTAGGAAGGTAGACAATGATGTAGGACTTGATGCTATAGTCGCTCCAAGCGGCTACGGAATACCTCTTAAGCCTGTTAGTGAGGCTAGCTATGAGGAAATATGCGAGGCTACATTCATACACGGACGAGACTGGGTTGCTAGGCTTAGGATCGTCGGGCTACGAGAGCTTATGAAGATGTTTAAGCATTCGAGTCTTCCAGCATGGTTTACTCCAGGTGTAATACACCTACCTACTGTGCCTAGATGGCGGAAGGCGAACAAAATTGACTTGGGTACCGCCGATAAGGTTTACAGTGTTGCAGCCGCCTTGTGGGGGGAAGTAGACGAGAGAGGCACCCCTTTAGGTGACGTGAGAATCATTGTTGTTGAAGCTGGGCTAGCTTATAATGCTGCTTTGGCGGTTAAGGGTGGCGCTATTGTGGATGGCGTGGGGGGGACTTCAGGTCCTCCAGGCTTTCTGGGCATGGGGTTTATGGATGCTGAGCTAGCCTACGCTCTTTCCCATGTAGAACCCGGCTTCAGCAAGGCGAGGTTATTCCAGGGGGGTGCGTCTAGCCTCGCCGAGGTAAGCTCGCTAGAGATGCTTGAGAAACTATATGGTGAGGGTCATCCAAGCGCTGTTGAGGCTGTGAACATGATGGCCGAGTCTATGGTTAAGGCTGTCATGAGCCTTGTGCCAAGCCTTGGGGACGCTCCAGAGAGAGTCTATGTCTCAGGCCGGATCTTCAGGCTTGACAGGGTGGGGAGCGAAGTTAGGAAGAGGCTAAGAGAGGCCCTAGGATTGTTGGGCGGAGGCGAGGTTGTGGAGACTCCCAGGCTGGGTTCTAGGACTAAAGAGGGGGCTACAGGGGCCGCGTTGATAGCTAGCGGGCTAGCTGGAGGAAGGTTTAAGTGGTTGGTTGAAGCACTTAGGCTTAAAGAATCGCAGGGTAGCATATTTGACCATGTCATGTTGGATAGGGATGTTGTTGAAGCTTTGAAGGCGGAGTTTAGATATTGTCGCCTCTAAGGCGTCGAGCCCCGCTTCACTTATTAAGGCCCTATGGGGAGTCTAGGAGGGGGTGGTCTGGGTGGTGTCTGTAGCCCGCAAGATAGACATGTACGATAACGTCAAGCCACCCAGGTGTACTAGCTGCGGAAGGCTCATAGAGCCAGGCTCTATAGCAGTAAGCTTCCCGTGCCCTAGCTGCGGCGAAGTAACTATATGGAGATGCGCAAAGTGTAGGAGGCAGGGCTCCCCATACACGTGCCCTAACTGCGGCTTCACGGGGCCCTAGGGGGGTGAGGGCGAGTTGGCTAGGGTTGCAGTGGTTCTTAGGGTCTTCCCGAGCGATGTGTCGTTGCAGCCTTCAGAGCTAGCTTCTAGGATTAAGAAGAGTCTTCCAGGGGAGTTTGAGGTGCTTGCTGAGGGGGAAGAGCCTATAGCCTTTGGCCTCAAGGCCTTGAAGCTTGTAGTTGCTATGCCTGAGGACATGGAGGGGGGCACCGAGAAGCTGGAGGAGGCCATTAAGAGTGTTGAGGGTGTTGATGAGGTTGAGGTTGAGAGTGTATCTAGGATGCAGTGAGGACGTGCATCTTCTAGGCATTACTTGTTAAACAGTGTTTTAGGCTCTTAACGGTTGATAGCTTATCAACACCTTTTAGCCTTATAACAAAATAGTTGATGCTGGGCCCTCTTTATCGGGTTGCCGCCTTAGATAAACGTGGATGGGCGGAGAGGAGGTAAGGGGAGACTTGTCATTTAGCGGAGGAGTTGGCAGAAGACAGCGGGAAGTCATATTGAGGGTGGCTGAGGCCAAGCCCAAGGATAGCGGCAAGAAGAGAGTGAGAATTGGAGTAGACGCCATGAAGATCCTGGGGGTGGAGACTGGCGATGTCGTCGAGATTGAGGGCAAGAAGAAGACCGTAGCTATAGTGATGTCGGCGTACCCCGAGGACCAGGGCCTAGACATTATAAGGATGGACGGCATTCTTAGAAGGAACGCAGACGTTAGTATCGGCGAAAAGGTCATAGTTAGGAAAGCTAGTATCAGGACTGCCACGAGGGTTAAGTTAGCGCCCGTAAACTATACACTCTCTGTGGACGAGGGCTTCAAGAAGTACGTCAAAAAGAAGCTCCAGGGCATTCCTGTTATGGAGGGCGACGTAGTAGTCCTCCCCGTGATAGGGCAATCAGTACAACTGCAAGTCATCGACGCTAGGCCTAAGGGCGCAGTCATTATAAGTCCTCAAACCGTAGTTGATGTGCTAGAGAAGCCTGTTGCCCACAGTAGGGTGCCTAAGGTAACTTATGAGGACATTGGTGGGCTAAAGCATGTCATCGAGAGGATCAGGGAGTTAGTGGAGCTCCCTCTAAAGCACCCTGAAATATTTAAGAGGCTGGGTATAGAGCCCCCTAAGGGCATACTACTCTATGGCCCTCCGGGCACAGGTAAGACCTTGCTAGCAAAGGCTGTAGCTAATGAGAGCGATGCATACTTTATCAGCATAAACGGCCCTGAGATAATGAGCAAGTACTATGGCGAGAGCGAGCAGAGGCTGAGAGAGATATTTGAGGAAGCTAAGAAGAATGCACCTAGCATAATATTCATAGACGAGATAGATGCGATAGCCCCTAAGAGGGATGAGGTTGTAGGCGAAGTTGAAAGGAGAGTGGTAGCACAACTGCTAGCATTAATGGACGGGCTTGAGGCGAGGGGTAATGTCATAGTCATTGCTGCTACTAACAGGCCTAACGCTATTGATCCTGCTTTGAGGAGGCCTGGTAGGTTTGATAGGGAGATCGAGGTGCCGTTGCCGGATAAGAAGGGTAGACTTGAAATACTGCAGATACACACTAGGCATATGCCGCTAGCCGACGACGTAGACCTAGAGAAGCTAGCTGAGATGACTAAGGGCTTCACGGGGGCGGATCTAGCTGCCCTGGCTAGGGAGGCTGCTATGCACGCCTTAAGGAGGTATCTACCCGAGATAGATCTTGAGGCTGAGAGGGTTCCCGTCGAGGTTCTGGAGAAGATGGTTGTTAAGATGGAGGATTTCCTAGCAGCTATGAAGGAGATAACGCCCAGCGGGCTCAGGGAGATACACATTGAGGTCCCTGAAATTAGGTGGAGCGACATTGGAGGGCTTGAAGAGGTTAAACAGGAGCTCAGGGAGACTGTAGAGTGGCCCTTAAAGTATCCTGAGGCGTTCGTTAGGATGGGTGTGAGGCCTCCTAAGGGTATCCTGCTCTTCGGGCCGCCGGGCACCGGTAAGACCCTGCTAGCAAAGGCTGTGGCTACTGAGAGCCAGGCTAACTTCATAGCCGTGAGGGGGCCTGAGGTCCTGAGCAAGTGGGTTGGAGAGAGCGAGAAGGCTATTAGGGATATATTTGCTAAGGCGAGGCAACACGCTCCGGCGGTAGTCTTCTTCGACGAGATCGACGCTATCGCCCCGCCTAGGGGTACTGATATAGGGAGTAGGGTTACGGAGAGGATTGTAAGCCAGCTCTTAACAGAGGTTGACGGGATCTCTGAGCTACACGACGTGGTGGTCATTGCTGCTACTAACAGGCCTGATATGGTGGATCCCGCGCTACTAAGGCCTGGCAGGCTGGAGAAGATCATATACGTGCCTCCACCTGACGAGAAGGCGAGGCTTGAGATACTGAAGATACACACTAGGAAGGTACCGTTAGCTGACGACGTGGATCTCTACGAGATCGCTAGGAAGACTGAGGGGTTCACGGGGGCTGATATAGAGGCTCTAGTCAGGGAGGCTACGATGACGGCCCTAAGGGAGGATATAAATGCTAGGTATGTTGCTATGAGGCACTTTGAGCTGGCCTTGAAGAAGGTTAGGCCCAGTGTGACACCGCAGATGGTGGAGTACTATATGAAGTGGCTTGAGACGATAAAGCAGACTACGCATACTACCGTTAGGAGGAGCAGGGCTCCCGAGATAACGTTTTAGAGGTGGAGACCGGTGGCGGGGGATGGAGTGTGGGGGCCCGTTACTGTTGTAAATGCTGTTAGGGAGGCGCTCGAGAAGCTCTCGGAGAATGGAAAGGTGCCTGTTAAGGAGTCAGACCTGCTTTCATACATTGATAAGGTCCTAGTGGGGGTTAATGCTGGGAGGACCGACGTGGTTAAGGCCCTTATAGTACTGGAGACTCTAGGGTATGTTAGGGTAGCTAGCAGCGGGTGGAGGGAGAGAATTATAGTGTATAGGCCGAGAGGCTAAAGCCCCTCCCTTGCCACTTTTATCCCGGGCGGGGGGATGGAGGTCCTTAACCCCTAAGCCTGTAGGGGTGGCGTCTCTGAGGTCCTACGGGGGCCGCTGATGTGGGGCCAAAGCGGCGACCCCCGCCTTCCCTGGAAGGGCCGGGATCTCGAGAAGACGGTTATAGTGGCTTTCAGCGATGTACACGCCCCGCGCTATCTTCCTCTGTTATCTAAGGCTCTTCAAGGGTATCAAGGACCTGATCCCTGTATAGTAGTCATGGCGGGCGACCTAGTGGATAAGGGTAAGTACTTGATGATGAATCCTCTATTAAAGCTGGTTAAGAGCAGATTCCCTGGGGCGAAGCTCGTAGCCGTCTTCGGAAATGAGGAATATGAGAGTGTGAGGGGAGCGCTGCGGAGAAGCTATAATGAGGTTGACTGGCTAGACGACGAGTTTAGAGTGTATGAGTGTGGAGATTTAAGAGTTGCTATCGTCGGCACTCAGGGAGCGCTTGAGAAGCCTACTAAGTGGCAGGCTCGAAACATGCCACACCTCTTTAAAGTCTATAGGGAGAGGCCTCGCGCGATAGCGTCACTAATATCTCATGCTAAGAGGGAGTCTGACATTGTAGTGTTAGCCTCACACTACGCCTTATCCCGAGAGACCGTCAAGGGGGAGGACCCGAGGGTATGGCCTTACCTCTACAGCGGCTTGATGGAGAGAGTAGTTGCTGAGGCTAAGCCTCACATAGCCATTCACGGCCACGCTCACAAAGGTAGCCCCTTCGCCATCGTCTCAGGGGTGCCCGTGTTCAACGTTGCGTTACCTCTCAATAAGAGGATTGTTAGAGTGTTCCCTCCCCAAGACTTTAAGCTGCTGTAAGAGGTCTACTATCTCGTCCACGTACTCACCCGGGATACCTTCTAGAGGATCGCTCACTAAGGGTACCTCAACTACCCCCTCCGGCTTAACTAATCCTAATATATCCCTAACAGAGGTCCTCCAGGGGCTCCCTATACTAGCTTGTATGCTTACAGCCATCTTCCACTTCTCACCCTTATATATCGCCGCTGAGCCTGGCGACGCTACTATAACGGCAGAGGCCCTCGAGAATGATAATGGCGTAGGAACTGCAACGTCGCTGTTAGACTCTACAACAACGACTTCACTCTCAGACTCCATCTTAGAGAGGCAGGTATCGGCAGCTTTGACTCCAGCTTCAGCCACGACGCGGGATATGAAGTCCGAGTTAACAGTTAGCGGCCTAGGCTTCAAACCCTCAGCAACCTCCCTCAAAGCCTCAGCCACGAGCCTAGGAGACCTGTCGAAAGCCTCCTTACCAGCTAGATGAAGCCTCCTAACACTGCCTTCAATGCACTCCGAGATCCTTAGAAGAGCCGTCCTAAAGAAGGGGATTATGGAGGCCGCCTCGGCCTCACTACTCCTAGGCGGGAGTCTAACATAGTCTATAGGGGCTAGGAGGGCCGCGACGGGGTTAACCTCCTCAACCCTATCCTCAGGGAGCCCCACAGACTTGGAGAGTATCAGGGAGTCGCCTGTAACCACGTAGCCCATCCTCTCGCTCTCCCTGAGAACCCAAGGCCTAAGCCAAACCTCGCTAGCCCCCACAGGCTTAGATACGGAAACCCTAAACCCCCTCTCCCTAAGCCTAGACGCTATACTAGCCGCTAACGTAGTCTTCCCAGAGTCCTCGCCCACCCCCACAACAAGCACTAGGGTCATGGGCGAGGACCCCCAAAGAAAAGATAGTCTGGCTGAAACCTTCAGCGTTAAGGGCTTGCCGGTAGGACCTATTGAGGCTAGGCGCGGGAAAGTAGATCCCTCCCTATAGGCCTAAATTAACTCCTCCTCAACTAGATTAGCACTACCCTGCCAATGACTACATTGAACGTTTCTCCTAGTCTCCCTCCCAGCTTATTGCATGTGGCTCTAGATTTAAGGGGAGTCTACCATGAATAGTATCCAATTATCTTGTTGGAGTATATGGTGTTGAGGACCCTCAGCGGCTAAAGGCCTTTAGGCGGTGATATAGGGGCTCTTTCCTTAGGCACGTATACCGGGCTCCTTCTATTCTTCGAGAAGAGTACTATTAGTCCCTCTCGCTCCAAGGTCCTCAGTAGCTTCTTTGCGAGGCTCACTTTGATGCCGTAGCGTGAAGCTACCTTATAGGGCGTTATCCACTTCTCTCTAACCAGCTCTCGTCGTGCTTGTTCCATGAGGCTAGGGGTGATATCTACTATAATGGCCTCCTCGGAAGCCCTACTACCGCCTCCAGATTCTTCCTTTCTCTTCCTAGCCATACACAGCCCCTCTCGGAGCGTGTTGACTTTTGGGGGTATTAAGGGTTGAAGTCCCCTCTATAGCCTTGGGGGCTGGTTTAGCTTATGCAGGCTTGCAGAGTTGATGTTAGGAGTGTGTTTAGGGAGAAGGTTAAGCTTGCCTCTAAGCTTAGGGAGGCTTTGAGGGAAGATGAGGTTAGGAGTGCTGAGAGCGATTGGCATGCCCGGAGGGCCCCTATACCGTGTGGTATGACGATACATACGGGGGTGGGGTGTAGCTATGGTTGTGCATATTGTTACATCTACGATATGGGCTTCACTTCCAAGCCAAGACCCTACCCCCTCACAGGCCTCCAGCTAGTCTACGCCCTTGCGGTAAACCCCTACTTTGTCCCGGGGCCTCAGGGCACGTTGCTAGCTTTTGGCAGCGTTACGGAGCCGTTCATGAGCGAAACTTTCTCGAGGGCTATAGAATATTTAAGGGCTACTAGGGATTATCTGGGGAACCCTCAGCAGATCTCGACTAAGACTGCCTTGAAGGGTGAGAGGCTGGAAGAGTTTATCAGGTCCGTAGACCCTAAGATAGACGTGCTAGTATCAATGACGACTATAAGCATGTGGAGAAAGCTCGAACCCGGAGCAAGCAGCCCGGAGGATAGGTTTGAGTTTATGAGGCAACTATCATCCAAGGGGATACACGTGACCCTCTTCCTAAGACCGATAATTCCGGGCGTTACCGATAGGGAGATGGAGAGGATCATAGCGAAGGCTGCCGATGCTGGCGTCAAGGCCGTCGTCCCCGGGACATTAAGGGTTACTTGGAGGATCGTTAGGAGGCTAAGGGCTACTGGCGTTGTAGATATGGCTGAGCTGGAATCTAGGATCGTGAGGATGCCGTCGAAGCGGGGAGAGCAAGTTCCTATTAGGGGAGCTGACTTGAAGAGAAGGGCCGAGAAGATAGCTAGAGAGTACGGACTGAAGGTCCTACCCGCTAGCTGCTCAGCCAACATAGCCAGTCATTCACAAGCCTGCGCAGCATGCAATATGGGGCCATGCGGCGACCTAGACATGCTCCCCGAAGTCGATGAAAACGATGTTGCATGGCTTCTAGAGAACCTTGGGCTTAAGCCTCTAAAGATCGAGGTTGGCAAGACAAGGATATATGCTGTGGCTAGAGGTCCTAAGCATAGAGTTAAAGTAGCTTCTCACTGGATCATAGGGCTTACTAGGAGGAAGCCAGTCATTAAGCTTTCGTAAAGGCTAGGAGTCAAAAGATACTGATATCCCTCTTCACAGGTCAAGTGATTAAGGGGTGGTTGAATGGCTAGGGTAAAGGTCATACTCATAACCACCCCGCCCGGGAAGGGCGAGGAGATAGCTAGGCTTCTAGTGGAGGAAAGGCTAGCAGCCTGCGTTAACGTTGTAAAGGGTATAAGGAGTTTCTACTGGTGGGAGGGCAAGGTTAATGTTGACGACGAGGAGCTACTAGTAGTTAAGACTAGGGGTGAGGCCGTAGGGAAGCTTGTAAAGAGGGTTAAGGAGGTGCATCCGTATACGGTACCCGAAGTAATCGCTCTAGATGTCTCAGAGGGGAATGAGGACTATATTAAGTGGGTGGTTGAGGAGGTGAAGAATGTTGACAGTAGTAGTGTCTCCGAAGCTGGTGGAGGAGAAGGTTAGGGAGAGCCCTCTACTCTCGAGGGCATACCAGGTAGTCTCAAGGGATCCTGAGGTTAGGGAGCTTCTTAGGATGAGTAATGTGATGGCTGTGGGGAGGCTGCTTTACAATGATCACGGTCCTGTTCACGCGGCGATCGTGACTGGCTCGGCCCTAGAGATCTTTGATATGCTTTATGAGAGTGGGGTCACGCCTTCAACTTTAATGGATGAGACCCTTGAAGACCCGGAGGAGGCTAGGCTAGTTGTACTGTTAGGCGCTTATCTACATGATATAGGTAATAGTGTTCACAGGGAGAACCACGAGCTTATAGGAGTCTACATAGCTGATAGGTTGCTAGATAGGCTTCTCCCAGAGATAGCTCCCGAGTGGGGGCTTGATAAGAGGGTTAGGCTTAAGTCCGAGGTCCTACACTCCATCTATGCTACAGCACCTGGAGTTCAAGCATTAACTGTTGAGGCAGGCGTAGTTAAGGTCGCCGACGCTACTGACATGGCTGAGGGTAGGGCGCGTATTCCCTACCTTAAGGGTAAGATGGACATGCACAGCCTCAGCGCCCTAAGCATAAAGAGGGTCGAGTTAGAGACAGGTAGTATGAGGCCTGTGAGGATAAACGTGTATATGACTAGCTTCGCAGGATTCTTCCAGGTGGAAAGGGTTCTCCTACCTAAAGTCAAGACTACTGTTATCAGGGAGTACGTGGAGGTTGCCCCATACATTATAAAGCCTGATGGGGCTACGGAGCCCCTACCACTAATACATCCCTAGTTTGAAACGTTACAATAATGCTAGCTAGCTAACACTTCCCAGGCTATAGACATATGCCGGGGTAAGACCTTGAGAGTTGCAGTAGCCGCCCTCGACGGCATGATAGTTGGAGGCCACTTCGCCCATGCACCACGCTTCCTGGTATACAAGGTTGAAAAGGGTTCTTGGTCTCTATTAGAGGAGAGGAAAAACCCTCTCGGCGATGTGCCCGATTTGGACTACCCTGGAGCCGAAGCCGATCTCGAGGCTATAGTTCATGCTCACGGCATGCATGGGCCTCAGAAGTACATGTTCCTTAGGCGTGAGGTCCTACCGGACGTAGACGTTGTTGTTGCTGGCGGTGCATGCCCTACCAGTGTAACAGTCTTTGTAAACGACGGTGTCAAAATCATCCTTGCAGAGCCTGGCACCCCCGTAGAGGAAGTGTTAAAGGTTTTATCTTCAAACCCCGAAGATATCCCTGATATAGGATTCTATGAGGAGGGCGCTATAGAGGCTGTGGCTTAAAGTAACAGGTTGCGTTGACGTCACAATAAAAACAAATTTAGTCTTGAAGGCGAGGAAGCGGCTTGGCTTAGCCGTGTCTTCTAACCGAGACTATGTACTTGGAGAAGATCCTCCTAAACTCATCGGGCCCTATTATTGGCTTGCCGTCGCCGCTGCTTATTTCCTCAAAGGCTGGAGGCTTCGCTGAGTTGTAGTAGGGGTTCCTCTTCTGGAGCCTGTCTTCGAACGTATCCTTCAAGGGGTTTACGTAGAATATCCCGACGGGTATTCTGCTACCCCACTCTTCAGCCTTTTTAATGGCGGCGGCCTTCTTTTCCTCGTCCTCGCTCGGGTCCCTGACTATCGGGTCCCAGCCCGGCTCTTCCTCTAGCTTGTAGAGCCTCTCTCTGTAGTACTCTGCAGTGTATATGTCGTTGTAGGTTACGCAGGGCTGCAGAACGTCGATGAAGGCGGCTCCCTTGTGCTGTATAGCCTTCTTTATAAGTTCTTTCAGGTGGTCTACCCAGAGTGAGTAGCCTCTCGCAACGAACGTGTAGCCTGAAGCTATGGCTAGCGCTATGGGGTTTACAGCGTCCTGTATGTTAGGTACCGGTATGCTCTTAACCTTCTCTCCCTTCCTGAGGGTCGGGCTTGCTTGCCCTTTAGTGAGGCCGTAAACCTGGTTGTTATGGAGTATTACTGTCACGTCTATGTTCCTCCTACCCAGGGCTACAAAGTGTGCTACCCCAATGCCTAGTAAGTCGCCGTCACCGCCGTTAACCACTACCGTTAACCTCGGGTTAGCCAGCTTTATACCCGTGGCGAAAGCTATCCCCCTACCGTGTATGGTGTGGACTCCATTCACGTTTATGAAGTGTGGGGTCTTGCTGCTGCAGCCGATGCCAGACACTACCACTGTGTTGGCGGGATCTAGCTCTAGCTCTGCGAAAGCCTTCTGCATGGCAGCGAGTATGCCGAAGTCGCCGCACCCAGGACACCAGTCACTCCAGACCTCAGTCCTATAAGCCACCGCACCCCTACTTGCCATAGGTCAACACCACCCTACTCTTCCCACCCTCAAGCACGTCAATGACCCCCCGGACGAGCTCCATAACGTACATCGGCCTCCCCGACCACTTCAATATGAACTTCCTAAACTTGAAGCCTGTCTCCATAGTCACGATCCTAGCAGCCTGCCCAAGGTAGTTATGCTCAACGGCTATAACCCTCTCAGGGTCGAACCTAGATAGCACCCCCTCAACGTACTTGGCCGGGAACGGGGAGAACATTCTCAGGTGTAGGTAGGCTCCCTTGAAGCCCTTAGCCTCTAGTTCCTTCAGGGCTTCAAGGGCCACTATCTTTACGGAGCCCCAGCCCACAAGTAGGAAGTCTGCTCCCGCGTCGCCGTAGAGCTTAGCTCTAAACTCTACTGGTATCTCCCTGTCAGCTATCTCAAGCTTCTTCCACCTCCTCTCGTACATTATGGTCCTGTTTATCGGGTCCTCAGTGATGTGGCCCCACTCATTATGCTCGTCTCCGGTGTACCACGTCCAAGCCCCGCTGCCTAGAACAGGCCTGTCTGCTATGGGTTCATCCTGGGGGAACCTCTTCCAGGGGCCTCTGGGCGCCTCAAATAGGACCTTGCCCCTCTCAATCCTAATCTTACTCCATTCTGGGAACGGCATGGAGGCTATCATGTTAGCCAGGAACTTGTCTAGCAAGTGTATAACTGGCATCTGGAACTTCTCCGCCAGGTTATAAGCCTCTATAGCGTCGTAGAAAGCTTCCAGGTGGTCACCGCTACTCAGTATTATCCGGGGAAACTCTCCGTGACTAGCGTAGAGGCTGTATAGGAGGTCGCTCTGGCTACCCCTAGTAGGCAGGCCGGTGCTAGGTCCTCCCCTCTGATAGTAGGTTATGACGACGGGCACGTCATTCTTGCCAGCCCATCCTAGAGCCTCTACCATAAGGCTGAAGCCCGGGCCGCTAGTAGCGGTGGAGGACCTTGCTCCCGTGAGGGCGGCCCCTATGGCAGAGCTTATAGCTGCTATCTCATCCTCCGTCTGCAGTACGACAATGTTGCCCAAATCCTTGCCGTCTACTGTTAGGTGCTCGTGTGCTTCTAGGAAGACGCTCTCGTCGCTTGCAGGGGTTATGGGGTAGTAGGACTGGTACTTGACCCCGCCCACGATCTTAGCCATAGCAACTATGTCGTTACCAGTGGCAACCACGTACTCGCCCTCAGTGACCTCAGGCTGGTCCAACTTCAAGGGGGTGCCATGTTCGCTGGAAACCTCCTCGGCGACAGCCCTTATAAGCTCCCTGTTGATCTCCACCAGCCTCTTCCTACCAGCAAACCTCCTCTCCAAGCCCAAGTCTACGGCCTGGGGGTCAAGGCCTGTGAGGCCTACTATGGCTCCTATAAGGATACTACTCCTAAACCTCTGAGCCTGAGCCCTAGCCACGCCAAACTTCTTCACCAGCATGTTGAAGACCGCTGTGAAGCTCACCCCTATAACTTTAACCCCCTTCTCCTTTTCCAAGTAGTCAACCACGCCTTGGACTGTGGGCTGTATGCCATGCTTCTTGTAGGCCTCCATAAGCCTATTCTTAAGCTCGGGCTCCATGCTAGCTATCTGAATAAGCCTAGTCCTAGCCACCCCGAGGTCGTAGAGTAGGTAGCCACCCTCCCTTATGTCGTCCCAGTGTGTGAATACGCTCTCAGCGTCCATAGCGCCTACAAAGTCCACAGGATAGCTTAGAGCCTTGGGCTCGCCTGAAGCCGATATCCTCATGTGTATGTAGCTGTGCCTCCCCACGATGTTGCTATAGTACTCCCTGTTAGCCAAGACCCCGTACCCAAGGCTCGCGAAGGCAGGGGCTAGGACCTGGGCTGTAGTCTCGAGGCCCGAGCCCTGAGCCCCTCCAACCAGCAAATACACATCCTTCATGGCTACAGCGCACCCTCACATGCCATCCATAGTCCGGGGGCTAGCCTTTCACTAGTATATTCGGCCTAAAAGGTATATTTAAAAGCTACTAATGAGCCCACGCCTCCAGATTCTACATGCCAGGATTTATGTATGGCTAGATAATACGCCCCTCCCACCCCAGCTTGAGCGGAGTATTAGGGGTGGGCCTGTATGGTAGAGCTAGGCGAGAAGGCACCAGACTTTCAGTTACCAGACCAAGACTTCAACCCAGTGAGGCTAAGCGACGTCCTAGCCAAGGGGAGGCCCGTAGTCCTCCTATTCTTCCCCGCAGCCTTCAGCCCAGTATGTACAAAGGAGCTGTGCACATTCAGGGATAGGATGGCTCAACTCGAGAAGGCAAACGCTGAAGTCGTAGCCATAAGTGTAGATAGCCCCTGGTGCCTCAAGAAGTTCAAGGAGGAGAATAGGCTAGGCTTCACCCTACTAAGTGACTATAACAGAGAGGTCATAAAGCTCTACAACGTGTACCACGAAGAAGTCAAGGGACTGAAGATGCTTGCTAAAAGAGCAGTATTCATAATAGCCCCAGACGGCACAGTAAAGTACAAATGGGTCTCCGACGACCCCACAGTAGAGCCAGACTACGACGAAGTGATAAGGAAGGCTAACGAGATAGCGCTAGAAAGAAAGGCTTAATGGGGAGCGAAGCCAATCACGCCTTACCTGTAATAAATTAAATTTAACGTTTAGGACTCCAGCACTCTTTTTAAAGTTAAATTAGACATTTCATTCGACAAAATTACTATAGTCTAGTCTAACACTACTCCGTCAAGATTCGCGGAAAGCAAAACGTCAGTTCTGGGTCTGTGCGCCTTATAACGAGTTTTTGGCGCTCAGCTCTCCTCATAACTATGAGGATTGCGCTAGCAGTGCACCTGTTAACCCTGTGTCACCCGATCCCCTCTCTGCTCTAACCATGCTAAGAGTTCCTGCCCTTTAGGGTGGGGAGATGTCGGAGGTTATTGACGCCTTAAGAGGCTATATTCTGCATGATGTGTAAGTCTGATGGAAAAGCGTGGAGCCGCCGGCGGGATTCGAACCCGCGACCACCGGCTTACCCGGTCCCCGGCGACTTCGGCGCTCTAGGCCGTACGAGGCCGGCGCTCTACCGGGCTGAGCTACGGCGGCACCTCCAGGCTATACATTGTAATGGGGCGGGAGGGTAAATACCTGTCTCGGCTAGGGGCACCCTCTTACAGCTTCTTCTACCCTCCTTAGGGCCCCCTTAGATTCTAGGCACTTGACGATGCCTCTAACCATTCTCCCGTTCACTAGCTTTCCGTGAGGCCTGAGGGCGCCACTGAATGTTGATGGTATGTGTAGTAGCTCGTGGGCTAGGACCTCCACTTTACCCCGGGGCGTCAGCCGCGAGAACTTCTCGTATACGACTTCTATGAGGTACGAGGGTTTAAAGCCTACAGCCCTCCAAGGGCCGCCTAGACCGTATATCCTGGCTATTGCCAGCGTGGAGGCTCCCCTGCTTGACACGCAGTACACTCTATCCAAATCCACGTGGGGGAAGAGGTGGGGGCAGGACTCTACTATGAGCCTTACAGCCTTACAGATGCACTCAGAAGCCTCGTAGACGACCCTCCCCAAGCC
>WAKF01000088.1 GCA_015523465.1 Aeropyrum sp. | reverse complement strand
CGTGAGGGGGGTGAGGGGTCTTGAGTACACAGGCAGGCCTTAGGGAGTCGCGGGGGCTGAGGGTTACTCGTAGAGAGTTCATTAAGATGGGCCTCACCCTTGCAGCCCTGGGAGCCGTAGCTGGGGGGCTGAGGAAGGCTAGAGCAGAAGTCCTACGTGAGGTAGAGGAGGGCAAGCCCTGGGTTAGGGGTGAGACTGGAGGGGTTAGAGGCTATAGGGAGCTAACTAGAGTGCCCCCGCCAGGCGACCTAGTAGAGGTCTCCGGTGCCCCTGAGGTAGAGCTATCCACTCCTAAGGGGCTGCGAAGGGTTAGGCCGAAGTGGTTCAAGAACTGGCTTGACTGGAGGGAGTACGAGGGGAGGGCTTGGCCCAAGAAGGTTGAGAAGCGTTACTTCATCGCTACCGGCGGTGTGTGCGGCTTCTGTGAGACTAGCTGCCACTATATAGCTTGGATCGACAAGGATACCAACCTAGTCAGGAAGATAATGGTGAACCCCTTCGCCAAGAACAACTGGGCACTCTGCGTCAAGGGCCAAGGAGTGGCGCAGGCCGCAGCTAATCCTGACAGACTAGTATACATTCTCTCAAAGGTCGACCCGAAGACTGGTAGGAGAGTCGGAGAGAGGGGCGACGACAACTGGATCCGGATAACCTACGATGAATCGCTAGAGCTCGCAGCAGAGTACTGGTACAAGGGGATATACGAGTACATAGTCCTGGGCAAGCCCGAGGCGTCGAAGACTGTGTATTGGATGGAGGGGAGGCCGCTCCAGCAGGGCTGGGTCACTCACGGTGGCTGGGGTAAGCAGTGGGAGCAGCAGCACTCATTCCACAGCCACACCAACCTATGTAGCGCCGGGCAAAGACTAGCTAACGCCACGTGGACGGATAAGGATAGAAATAGCCCCGACTACTTCAAGGCTAAGCTGATGATCTTTCATGGCAAGGGCATTCTAGGCGATACGGGCCACTACCTTATGAGTCACGGGCCTAGGGCTACTATAGCCAAGTTCCGGGGCGCTAAGGTTATATCCGTGAGGGAGAAGTATTTCCACACGGACCTCCACGCTGACTACTGGGTCTCCACTTGGCCTGGGACCGAAGCTATATTATGGCTTGCCGTAGCCAACGTGCTTGTCAACGAGCTAGACGCCGTGAACTGGGAGTTCGTGAGGAGGTGGGTTAACTGGGACTGGTTCGTGAGGGACCGGGACGGCATTATCAGGTGGCTCCTCGAGAGAGGCTACATTAAGACTCCGCCGCCAGAGGACATATACGAGAGGCTGCCTGACGGGCGCTATGCTATAAGGGACTATAAGAGGGCTTTCGAGTGGTTCAAGACCTTCATGAGAGAATACCTCTCCAACTTCACCCCAGAGTACGCTGCGTGGGTTACCAGAGTAAACGCCACCACTCCCCCACCCAGCATGCCGAGCCAGGATGAGATCAGGAAGGGTGCTGAGCTGATCAGGGCCATAGCCAGGGAGATAGCTAGGGCCGGCACAGCCATCTCCATACACCAGTGGAGGGGGCCTGGGCAAACCTACGGAGGCTGGATGACAGGCAGAGCCCTATTCCTAGCAGCGGTAGCCCTAACAGGCGCCTTCGGGACTGAAGGCGGAACGGGGACTAGCGCCTGGCACAACTTAAACTTCGTCTACCACGGCTGGAAGGGGAGCCTGGCTTACAGGCTTAAGGGTAAGAAGCTCAAAGGCCCGGGCATTTGGAACGAGTACGTGCTATCACCTGAGGAGCAGGCTTTCGGCCACTACGACCCCACCAACCCCAACGTGTTCAAGTGGTATGACGAGGAGTGGAAGGCGTACTGGAGGGAGAGGGGCTTCCCGATACCCGACAAGATGTATTTGCACTTCAGCAGGGTCGTTAACCCGCTGGCAACGTACCAGGGCGGGGTTCTATGGGCGAAGCTCCTAGGAGATAAGGATAAGGTTGAACTCGTCATACACGCCACCCCCTTCATAAACGAGACCGTATACTTCTCCGACATGGTGCTGCCGGAGGGCTTCTTCCACGAGAGGCACGAAGGCCAGCCAGCCAGCTCGGGCATCTACGCCCCCGCCAAGTGGATCTCCGTGAGGTGGCCGATCTACTACACCTACCTCACCAGAGTTAAGGGCTGGAAGCCCAGAGACCCCCATAGGACTGCATACGAAGCTAACAGGGAGGTAGGCCTCGGGGACGCCCTCTCATATCAGGAATGGAGTCTCGAGGTCTACTGGCGTGTAGTGGCTAAGGCAGTCCTGAGAGCTAGGAGGGAGGGAGTGCCCCTTGAGGAGCTGTTGAGGGAGAAGGAGATAGACTATCTAGGCCTGAAGGTTAAGGTGCCTAGCCTGGCTGACAGGCTGGAATTCCTGATAGACTATAATAGGGGGGTTGAGTATGCTAGGCGCATCGGAGTCGAGCCCGAGAGGCTTGCCGAGGAGCTGATTAGAAGGCTCTATAACGGAGAGATAAGCTATGAGCAGTGGGTCAACGAGCTTAGGAAGGAACTGCTGATCAGGATAACGGACTGGTACAACTGGGCCGCCTACGAGGCTACCCCGAGGCTCGCCAGCGAGGCTCAGAGGAGGGGTATGGAGCCCGTCGAGTACCTTGAGGCATACCAGTTCTGGGAGGAGGTCCCAGAGGTTTACAAGCAGCACACATACGAGCTCAAGCTATCGCCCGACAAGGTAGCATGGGTAGACCCGGTCACTAAGCTAGCGTACGGCAAGAAGGGCGAGATCGTCGGGGTTGAGGTTGACGGCGTGGTATACAAGGGCCAGAAGACCTGGTCTAGAAAGCTAGAGTTCTTCTCGCTACCGATGAGAGAGCAGGAACTCATGGAGGTGTCTATCCCAATATTCCCCAGGGAGGAGGTCCTTAGGAGGGCAATTGAGGGCGATGTTGAGGCTGTGAGGAGGATAATAGAGGATAAGCACCACCTGATAATACCCATAATGGACTTCTGGGCCAAGATACCGGGCTTGACTACCGGTATTGACCCGCGCAGGGGGGAGCTGCTATTCGTGGCTAACAGCAGGTTCCTCTTTGCGAGCGAGAACTCTAGGAGCCAGTACAACTGGTTCAACTTCGAGCTATTCCCAGCCCTCTATCTCTGGGTCAACCCGATAGACGCTGAGATACTAGGCCTTAAGACTGGCGATACTGTGAGAGTCAGGGTGCTCATACCGCCGCTAAACGACCTGGAGGTATCCAGCTTCGTGACTAAGGTGTGGGTGACGAATAGGGTTAGGGAGGGGGTTGTTATAATGCTGCAGGGTCAATACAGGTGGAGGCCCGCATGGTGGAGGAAGGGCGAGTACGAGGCTGACGGCAGGACCTACTCGATAGTGCCCTCGAGCGTGACCTTCACCTCATACGAGATGAAGATTGACGGGAAGAACCTCATGGACGCTGTAAGGGATGGGAGCCTCTTCAGGGAGTGGAGGAAGTTCGAGGCCTACCCCGCAGAGCACACGAGACCCATGACGGATGCAGAGCTTGATAGGAGGCCTGTTACGAGGCTCTACAGGGAGAAGGGCATGCCATACTGGGACCAGGCGAAGTTCGTCTGGTGGAAGGAGTCGGGCGTGCCCTACGACTTCGTGCTACCCGTTATTGAAGACCCCGTAGCTTGGACCAACCTATGGCACTTCAAGGTGAAGATAGAGAAAGTAGACCCCGCAGAGTACGGTAAGATGGAGTTCGACTACCAGGCCGCAAAGGCGGCGTTCGACTTCTTCTTCAAACTGCTAACGCACGGTAGCAGAGGTAGGCTGGCAAGGGGCATCTACTCCCTATGGAGGCAGAGGTGGGGCCTCAACCTGGAGTTCCCGAGGATCCTAGGAGTCGTTAAGGGAGACCTCGTGGCTAGGTATAGGCTCGAGGGCGGCAGCTTAAAGGTGGAGGACTGGCATGAGAAGAGGTTTAGGAGAGCCTTCTTCCTGGGAGCAGGCATCGGGGGCAAGCCTGACAAGACTGCGTACCTTTGGCCTCCCAGAGTCCCAGACTTGAGGGAGCTACCCTAACACACCACACCCTACCCTCACCCCCCTTTTAAGTCTCTCCTTAGGCCGGGTGTCTAGGCTATGAGTTTGAGGAGGATTGAGGGCCTGTTTAGGAAGAGGGTTGCAGTTATAGACCCTGATGCTTGCAGGAAGTGCTCTCTCTGCGTTAAGGCTTGTCCTCTAGGTGCTATAAGCGGGGCTCCTAGGGTTGTGCCCGAGGTTAACGAGGCTTTATGTATAGGCTGCGGGATATGTGTCAATGCGTGCCCCTTCAACGCGATTACACTCAAGACTAGGTGGAGCATTCTACCTATCGCAGCGCTCGCCACAGTACTAGTCCTTGCTGTCTTGGCGGGCTTATGGGTGTACCACGCATATATGACCCCACCCCCAGGCCCCGTTGAGGCTCCGGCGAGAGATGTTCCTGGAGTATTCCAGCTCCCCTACGAGGACTCTAAGGAAACCCTACCACCCCCAGAGTACTATGCCACGCTAGAAGAGGAGGCGGGGACGGAGGGGGGCTAGAATGCCTCTAGACGTTGACAGGGCTCGTAGGGGGGTTTATGCCTTCTTATCTAGAGTGTTGACGAGGGAGGTAGAGCTTGACGAGCTCGATGCTTTGAGAGAAGCGGTGGGGAGCTTGCCTGCGTGGCTGGGGTCTAGGGCCTCCCAGGCTCTCGAGGGGGACGATGAAGATGTCTACCTCTCCCTGAAGGTCGACTTCACTAAGACCTTCCTACTCTACATACACCCGTATGAGAGCGTGTTTAGGGACCCCTCGGGCCTCCTATGCACAGACCTCTCAGTCTCAGTAAAGAGGTACTACCAGAAAGCCGGGTACGAGCCGGACCTTGCCAGCACGGGTGTCAGGTGCTTCGATCACATAGGCTTGGAGCTAGAGTTCATGGCTCGACTGATTGAGGAGGGTGATGTCGGCTTGCAGGTTAGGTTCATGGAGGATCATTTAGGCCGTTGGGCCCCGGTACTAGGCATCGTGGTCTCTGAGACAGCCTCTACAGGCTTTTACAGGACCGTTGGAGAGATGCTAGCTCACTTCATACTAGCAGACTACGAGTATCTTTCGGGTGAAGTTGATGGCTAGGCTCAGGATCAACGAGGGAACGTGTCTTAACACCTGGTATCGTAAGGGCGAGTGTACTCTCTGCGTGGATCATTGCCCTCTAAATGCTATTAGGCTTGAAGGGAGGACTCCGAGGATCGACCCTGACAAGTGCATTGCCTGTGGCGCGTGCACGGCTGCATGCCCTACCGAGTCTATCGAGCTTGTAGGCCTGGAGGAGAAAGTCGAGGAGGCTATAGAGGAGGCTGTAAGGTCTAGCAAGGCCTTGAGGATCTCATGTAGAGAGAAGGGTGAAGGGGTGCTGACTACGTGTATAAACGCGTTGAGGTTAGAACACTACTATATAATGGCTTCGAAGGCCGGGAGGCTAGAGGTTGACGCCAGATGTAAGGGATGCCCTCTAGAGGCTGGTAGGGGGTGGGAGAGGGCTGAGAGGGCCTCTAGGGAGTTAGGAGAGCGTGTCAAAGTCGAGACTGGCGAGGCCCCGCGACTTCAGGCGTTGAGGAGGGCTGCTATAAAGGCGGTACTCCTAACGGCTGCAAAGGCTTTCGCGGGAATCAAGGTCAGGCCTGTGAGGGTTGAGGTGGTTGAGTCTAGGGGGCCTGTCAGGGCTAGGGGGAGGCTTAGAAGGATGGCTATGAGGGCTGCTGGAGAGATGGGTGTGGAGTTTAGGAGGCCTAGGCCCCAGGTCAACGGGGACCTGTGCACCATGACTGGGATTTGCGCTGGCGTTTGCCCTGTAGGCGCTATAACCTTCAATGAAGCGGGGGTTCTAAGCTTCGACCTTGAAGCATGCGTTTCCTGCGGTGTCTGCGCTGAGGTTTGCCCTGAGAGCGCTATAGAGATGGTCGTTGATGGGGAGAAGGGAGTGGTTAGGGTCTATAAGGGGTTAATTGAGTGTCCTAGATGCGGTTATACATACCCGTCGAGCCTAAAAGAGTGTCCTAGGTGTTCCACCCTCAAGGAGATAATTCTAGACTTCTATATGGGGAAGAGTAGGTCCTGCGAGGAGTATAGGCGTATGCTGGCGTCAAGGTTTAGAGGGGGCGGAGAAGGGAGTGGTGGGAGTTGAAGTGTTCCTACATTTACCCTAGAGAGGAAGACTGGATCCTAGCTTCGATCCTCGAGGATAGGAGGCCGGGGGCCCTACTGGGGGTAAGAGGTTCTGGCGTCACGACAGCCCTTGAAAGGGCTGTAAGGCTCTCAAGTAAGCCTCCTAGGCTTGTAGGTAGCGTGGGTGAGGCTCTAGAGCTGTGCAAGACTGAGTATGTGGCCGCCGACGTAGACCCGGGGAGTCTAGCCAGGCTTGTAAGCGCGTGTAGCGGCCTTTTCGGGGCTAGCGGGAGCCTTGCATGGCTAGTTACGATGGGACCCAGGCTCCCCTCAAGAATCGATATTGTCGTTCTCAAGCCTCTTTCGCCGCCCGAGGCTCAGGATTATCTCAGGGTACTGGGGATAGTAGTTGATGATGAGAGGCTTGTGGAGGAGATAGTGTTTAGAACTGGAGGTATGCCGGGCGAGCTCTGTAGGATGGCAGTCGAGGGGGGTTGGAGGGGGTCAAGAATTACTAGAAGGGAGGTTGAGGCTCTCCCAGAGCACCCTAAGTGGCTAGTTGACGCTGAGAAGGAGCTGGGCCGGGAGCTGTTCATAGAGCTTATGCGGGCCTCGGCCTTAGGCGCCTTCACGGAGAACCTAGCGGAGCAAGTTGGTTTAACGCTCGATAGGCCCTGGATCGTTGGCGGTAGGGAGGGCCTCTATACTATATGGCCTGAAATAGCGTGGCTACAGCCATTCGCAGTAAGATGGCTTGGCTTGGATGAGGTAAGGGAGCTATATGCCATTGCTGAGGGTTACAAGCTGCCGGGCTACGTGAAGTACACTCACTCCTCGATTCTCTATAAGCTTACGGGGGGGAGGGAGTATGCTAGGAAGGCTCTACAATACGGTGAAGAAGCATTCAATTCCTTCGACTCCCGGGTTGCAAGGGCTAGGATCGCATCTACACTAACAGAGGCTGCTAGGACGCTGGGAGACGCTAGGAGAGAGCTTAAGTGGCTTGCGAGTCTCGTCGAAGAGGCCCCGGGCCCCCTCACGGGCACTGACTACTCTGAAGCTCTTATGAGGGGAAGGCGGGCTTACCTGGCGAGTAGAGACCTACACTTATACCTTGAGCTACTTTCAGCCCTTGCTAGGAGGGCTGCTGGGGAAAGAATGGTTGAGGTCCTGGAGATGGTGATGGACGAGCTAGAGACACTTTACGCTGTGAACAGGGGTAGGGGGAGAGTTGTAGAGGCCTATTACCTGACTGTGGAGGCTATCCGGGACATGATCACGGGTAACTGGGCGTCGGCCTCAAGGAGTCTCGAGGAGGCTGTTGCTACAGGCCATGCTCCGAAGACCGCCTTGTTAATGCTTGGGGTCGTAAAAACTCTTCTCTGGGACTTTGAAGGGGCCCGTAGGGTTATAAGTGAGGCTAGGTCCTACCTAGACCCTAGCGACGTGAAGTACCTTGAAAGCCTGGTCTCATTCATGTCCCGCTCGAGACCCCCTAGGCCCAAGGCCTCGCCTCCTAAGGATGCGAGGATAGCGCTTATGGATAGCCTCTCAATGGCATGTAGGGGGGTGGTGGTTGAACCTCCCGACCCCGAGGTAGCACCTATAGTAAGGGCTCTAGCGAAGGCTGCTCGAGGCGATGTTAAGGGCTCCTACTGGGAGCTGAAGCCCCTACTGGAGGATGGTGTATACACCCCTATTAACCTGCTAGGCGACGTGTTCACAGCTATAGCTCAAGCACGCTCCGACCCCAAAGCCTTGAAAGCATCCGCCAGCGTCTTAAGAAGGCTAGCGTCTGCAGCCGAGGCTGGAGGTAACATGGCTTTGGCAAGGCCTCTAAGGGCTGCGGCTGAAGCGCTCGAAAGGGGGGATCTAAACTCGGCTTTATGGGCTGCAGCTAAGCTAACGTTGACTATAGTCTACATGGTCGGCTAGAGCAAGGTCCTGGATGCAATTCAAGGCTGGAAATAAATGTGGGGCGTAGTGGGTCGCGTGCGGTGTGCTACTCCCTAAGTATCTCTACTAGCCTTAGCCTCCCTAGATAGATGTAGGCTGCCACTAGCCCGGCTGTAATGCCTACTATAAAGGCTGTAAGCATGTTACCTGGGGCTAGGACTACCTGGGGTTCTAGCCTGGGCGTTATGTAGCCTACTGCTAGAGCACTCCTCTCAGCCACTACCCCAGCTATATAGGATGCTATTAGGTAGGCTGGGATGGAGGAGAGGGCTAGTGCCAGGATTATCTCGGTAGCGTAGGCCGCAAGGATCCACCTCCTCGGGGCTCCTACAGCGAGTAATACGGCGTGCTCTCGAGCCCTTGATGACGAGTCCACAGCTATTATAGCGGCTACCCCGATGGCGGCGCCGACCGAAGCGAAGACTAGTATACCACCCATGATCGCGTAGAGAACTCCCGAGAGCGTTGAGATGGCGTCAACAAGCTCTTCTCTGGTGACGGATTCAGATGGCGCAAGAAAGCCCATAGCTTCTACTGCATCGCCTAGATCGCTTAGGAACTCTTCCGGGTCGGCACCATCCGCTAAGTCTATATGTGCTGTGGCACTCAATACACCCGGCTCAACGCCAATGATCTCCTTGAAGTACTCTGGAGTTACAAGGGCGTAGAAGCCGTTGGCTAGCCTGGAGTAGCTTATCCCGACAACCTTCAGCTCTACCCTCTCATCCCTAACCTCCAGGGAGAGCCTATCCCCGACGCTCAGACCAAGCATGGTGGCTAGAGCCTTGCTCACGACAGCCTCGCCGGGCCCCTCAGGGTACCTCCCGGTGTATAGGGGGAAGGCTATGCTGGGGTCTCCCCCCGTGTAGGCTACTATGCTGAAGAACTCGTTCAAGCCGAGGGCGTTAGCTGCCTCTACACTGGATATTATAGTGTAGCCTCTAACCCTACCCTCATCAACACTCTTAATAGCCTCTTCCAGCGCGGCACTAGCTTTAACCGGGGGGTTAAAGGTGAGGCTCTCCACAACTATGAATGCGTCCGGCGGCATCCTCTCAGAGTAAAGCACGACTATGTCGTCGACGCCGACAGCTAGCGCAGTCATACCCCCAGCTATACCCCACACAACCGCAAGGGCTAGGGCAAGCCCCAAGATCTTCCAAGGCCTCCCCAGGGCATCCCTAAAGGCTGAGACCACGTTTAACGGGAGGGGCGCCCGGAACCTCGGGGGAACCATTTGAACTGGAAGCTCAGCGCTCCTCAGCGACCTCACAACGTCAACCTTAAGGGCTAGGGTTAGGGGGGCTAGGGCCCCCACGAGTACGCCTGCCAGCCCTAGCAGTGCGATCCTGGCTAGGACCTCCAGGGGAACACGGAACCCGTAGGCCTGGTATAGAAGCCTTGCTATCTCAGCGTCGCCTACGAAGAGTCTCGAGTAAACAGGCTCGCTGGCAAGGGCTACAGTCACTACCCCTAGCACCACGCCTATGAGGCCCCACGCTACCCAAGGTGTTATGACAAGGGCTAGGACCTCCCGTATCCCTCCGCCCTCAGCCTTCAGCAAAGCCACGACCCTAGACTCCCTCACCACCATTGCAGAGCCTGCAGCGGCTGGTAGGACTAATATCAGGGCTAGGAGGGCTGTGCTAGGCACCGTGACTATGCTCAAGGCCCCCTTGATGAGGACCACTATAGGGTTCTCCTCAGGCTTCATGGTAAGGTAGCCTGCAACCCTGCCTCCACCAGCCTCTAGGAGTCTAGAAGCCTCTCTAGCCGTCTCGTTGAGGTCCCTGCTCGAGGGGTTGTCTAGTAGGAGGGCTACGGCGGTATATCTACCCCCCGTAACTTCATCCATAAGCCTATCGTCAACCACAACTGCTATACGCCTACCCCCAACCCACTCATAACCCCACGAAACTCCTACTACCTCGAGCTCGAGGGCTAGGGGTTCCCCCTGGAGAGTATACAGTCTCAATGTGGCCTTGGAGCCGATGCTCTCCTTCAACCCCCTAAGTTGGGGGCCGCTTAGAGCCCAGTATATAGCCGCCTCGTCCCCGCTGCCTGGAAGCCTACCTTCAACGTTCTTCACCTTAACCCTTTCCATGTAGCTTGAGGAGACAACGCTCACCAGGTACTCTCTCCCTTTGACTTCCAGGGATGCTGTGGGCATCACCTTATAGGCCCTTACGCTTACAACACCCTCTATACCCTCAAGCCCCCGGATAGACTCTTCAGGGAAGACTCCGAAGATCATTACATCCCCTATCCTATCCCTAATCTGCATTGAGACGTGAGTCTCCATGTTAGCTACTATCGTGTAGGCTATGCCTAGGAGCGAGACGGAGATCCAGACTATCACTGCGAGGGAGAGGCCTTCTAGCCGTCTCTTACGGGCGGCCCTGAGGCCCGACTTAACTATTAGTAGAGTCAAGGCGCCTTCTCACCCACAACCTCGCCATCACGGATCATGACGATCCTGTCAGCATCCCGTGCTAGATCAGGATCGTGGGTTGCAAAGACCACTGTAGCGCCCATCTCTGTGGAAGCCCTGAGAAGCTTGACTACCCTGAGCTTATTGGCAGTATCTAGGTTAGCAGTGGGCTCGTCAGCAAGTATGAAGAGCGGCTGAGGTCCTAAGGCCCGGGCTATGGCGACCCTCTGCTGCTCGCCCCCGCTAAGCTCTCCAGGAAATCTATTCTCCTTTCCCTTCAATCCAACGAACTCTAGAAGCCTCCTAGCCCTCTCAACCCTCTCCCTCTTACCCCTAGGCCTTCCCGCCAGCTCCATCCCCAACACTACGTTCTCCAGGGCCGTGAGAGTCGGTATCAGGTGGAAGAACTGGAATACAAATCCTACGTTCCTCCTCCTCCAGGAAGCCCTCTTTCCTCCAGGCAGGGATGATACCTCCACTCCATCAACAACTACCCTACCCTTATCAGGAACCTCCACCCCGCCCATGATCATTAGGAGTACACTCTTCCCGCTCCCACTGGGGCCTACGATAGCCAGCATCTCACCCCTATACACCTCGAAGGAGACTCCTTTCAAAGCAGCGATCCTCCCCTCACCCCTACCATACCATTTCCACACATCCTCAACCCGGGCTAGGACCTCGCTCAACCGCCACCCGCCCCCATCACAGCGCTCTACCACATAGCGTGTTAAGGCATATACAGCCTATTTACACGTTAGAACCTCTCCCCCAGAGAGGCTCATAAAATAATTTAGGCCTGGAGGACGGCAAGTTTTAGACCCTCTACCACGCAGCGTTAACCTGAAGGTGAATATAGCGTGAAAGTGGTGGCTGCTAGGAGGCTCCCCGAGGAGGCTGTAAGAGTACTCGAGGAGGCTGGAGCCGAGGTCCTACAACTCCCTTCAAGGGATAATAGTATAGAGTGGCTTGCCGAGGCTTTGAGAGGGGCTGACGTGCTCTTAGCTGGCTTCAACCCCGTTACCCGCGACCTCATAGACTCGGGCCTACCCACCCTCAAGCTGATCGTCGCTATGAGCAGCGGCACAGACCACATAGACGTAGAGTACGCCGAGGAGGCTGGAGTGTGTGTGGCTAACCAGCCCGAGGCAATTGCATTCTCGGTGGCAGAGCACGCCCTCATGCTGGGGCTAGCCGCTATGAGGGGGCTGGTTTCAAGCCATCACTGGGTGGTCGAGGGTAGGTGGCACGGTAAGGGGTGGCCGCCCTGGGCTCGGGGAGGCCTGGTGAGGGGCTCAACCCTAGGGGTCGTGGGCCTGGGGAGGATAGGCTCCCTAGTGGCATTCTACTCTAGGATGATGGGGGCGGGTAGGATACTCTATTGGAGTAGGAGGAGGAAGCCCGAGCTGGAGCAGGTCCTAGCCCTGGAGCCTGCTAGCCTGGAGAGGCTGTTTAGGGAGAGCGATCTGATCATCATAGCCCTCCCCAAGGCCCAGGGAACTGAGGGGCTAGTAACTATAGACCACCTACGGTCAATGAAGCGGGGTGCCGTGCTCGTTAACGTCGGTAGGGGTGGGATTGTTAGGGAGGAGGACCTAGCCAGGATCCTGGAGGAGAGAGATGACATAGTAGTCGCACTAGACGTATTCGAAGAAGAGCCAACGCCGCCCAACAGCAGGCTCATAGAGGTCGCTAGGAAGAAGCCCAGACAGCTAGTAGCGACGCCACACCACGCCGGGGCAAGCCCCCTAAGCTTCAAGGCGACAGCGATACTAGCGGCTAGGCAGGTAGCCTTCTACATAGAGAAGGGCGAGGTTTGGAACCCCGTGAACAAGGCCTGCAAGCAGGCTAGGGACATACCAGGACTCTGGAGCTGGTTATATAACACACTATAATTCAATTTTATATCTAGTGAGGCTCGACAAGGAAAACCATGAACAGTTAATGCTCTCCCTATAACTTAAAGGCTCAGCTTCATACTAGCTTTGAATTTGAAATAGTTAGGGAAATAGCAGAGAAGTAGAGAAGATTATACGTATAGTCTTATAAAGTCTTAGAAAAATTATAAGTAGTTTTATATTAGAGTCAACCGTGCTGGGCTAGGTCTAACGCCTTAGTATTAGGGCTGCTGCTACTATGGCTGCTGCTATGATTATCCCGGCCACTACTAACGTGGTGGTGCCGGGGCCTCCGGAGACAGTTGTAGTAGTGGTTACTGTCATAGTCACCGTGTTCTCCCGGGTTACTGTCTCCTTGACGGTTTCCGTTACAGTCTCCGTTAGGACCTGCTTTTCCGTCTGGGTCACAGTGACGGTTACCTCCCTTTCTACCACGCTCACTATGAACAGGCCTGTTGTAAATGCCGCCATAGTACTGACTACTCTGCCTACGAACTCGGGGCCGTCTAGGGCCACACCATAATATTCTGGGGCCGTCATTGGCTCGTAGCCCCCGTACATTGTCTCGCTGCTAGCCACGATCATCAGGTTACCCTTGATCTCCGCCATCATCAGGGGGAAGGGGCCTGTGTTAACCTCGTCGTTTAGGGGGTCGTAGTAGACTGCTGAGAGGCCCCCAGTCTCTGCTGTCTGGTGCTCGACACTCTTAGAGTCCTCAGTAGTCCTCACGATAACGTATACGCCCTCGGGCTTTAGCTCGGGCTTCTTTAGGGGGTTCACGGGCTCACCGTTGGCTCCTATGGCGTAGAGGGCTCCGGGCCCGTGAAATAGGACCTTACCCCCGTTGGGTAAGCCTTGCTTGAGGAAAGTGAAGGGAGGGTCTGGGTCAACTACCCCCACTACCCTATAGCTTCTGCCAGCGTTAGATGTATAGTCCTCCACGCTGACATAGTCGATCCTGATGGAGGAGCCCAGAGCCTCGAGGACCTGGTTCACGGCCTGCTGGGCTATCTCAGACCCCTGAGCAGGGTAGTCGCTATCCCCGGCTACCCAGACAGCCTTCCTACCCTGGGAGGCCCACTGCCTTATAGCCTCAACCTCGTCTGCGGAGAGCAGCGACGTGGCTTGGCCTATGAGAAGGACGTCCACGTCAGAAAGGTTCTCCGGGGTCAAGCCGCCGAGCCGCACCTCATCAGCAGCCTCTAGCACCTCAGCCCTTACAGCCTCCCTCTGGGCCTCGTCGAGGAGTATAAGAATCCAGCGACAGCCGCCGCAAGAAGCTATTATAGTCTCCACCCCCTCATCGGGCTGCCCATGACTAAGGTCTACTGCTATTACAGGTCCTTCCTGGGCCGCCGGCGTTAGAGCTGACACGGTAGAGGCTACAAGCAGTAGCGCTATCACGGCTGGAATGAATAGCCTTGAAGCCCCCAACACGCCTCCACCATGTAACCATACCACTAGGTACCGCTTAAAAGACGGAATTCCAGCCTGGAGGGCCGGCTACAGGTTAACTCACCCAGCCTCCAACGCTACCTCTGGGGGGAAGTTTGGCGCTAGCCAGGGTAGCCGCCGTCGCTCTACTACTCTTACTACTTCTTCCTCTAGCAGCTTTCCCTCACCTAGCTGAGGCAAGCCCGATGCCCCCGCCTCCAGAGGGCTTCTACGAGGTGTTCTACTCGCCTGTAGAAGGTAGGGAGCGAATACTATGGCCTACCTGGTCTTACCCGGCTGTAGTAGAGCCTGGGGGCGAGCTGAGGGTTAACCTTTCATTCGAGGCTCGGGAGGCCTCCGGCTTCATAGTGGAGGTGTCTAGCGGGGTTAGGGTAGAGCTTGAGTACCTTGGGCTGGATGTCGAGTGGAGCCCTCCAGCGCTGGGTGTCAAGGGGCCCGTGACTATAGTGTTCAAGGTCCCCGGGGAAGCCCCAGACGGCCTCTACAACCTCTACCTGGATGTGGAGGGCCGGAGCTTGTGGATGCCCCGAGCAGTACTCGTGTCTAGTAGAGGTCCTGAGAGGCTTGTGATATTCCATATGACGGATGTCCACGTGGGGGCCTCTAACAAGGGGATTATGAACGATGCTAAGATAGCCAGGTACGTTGTAGCCATAAACACTCTAGCCGAGAGCCTAGGCGTTAACCTAGTAGTCGCTACAGGCGACATAGCTGACATAGGCACTCAGGCGTGGGCCTACCGGAGCTTCTACTACGCTATGAACCAGGTCCTAGTCCCCACACTAACGGTACCAGGGAACCACGACTGGGCCCAGGTACCGCGAGAGGAGTACTTCCTCAACAGGTTCTTCGGCAAGTACGTAGTGCCGGGTAGGTCCTGGGTATGGGTTTGGGGCGACTTCGCGGTCGTAGGCTTAGACAGTGGTTCTCGAGGGTTCTTCGACGAGAATGTAATGGCGTTCCTCGAGGAAGCCCTCGAAGCCCTAAGCGATAAGAAGGTGGTGTTGGCATTCCACCACCCAATCTTCTCTAGGTCTGGAGAGTATAAGGGGGGCCCCGAGAGGCTTTCAGGATACCTCTACAGTAGCTGGAGGGAGCATATGGACGTTGCTGCTAGGGTGCTCAACCTCGTAGAGGAGCATAAGAACGTGGTGGCTGTTCTCTCGGGCCACGTGCATAGGGATGCCGACGCCATATACGAGAGGAGCGATGGGAGCAAGGTCTACTTCATAACGACGACAACGCTACAGCACGGATACCCCAGGGGGTACTATTGGGGGGCTAAGATAGTAGTTGTTGAGAGGGACGGCAATGTAAAGGTCCTAAGCTTGGATAGGGAGTATCGCCTAGATAAGGGTAGCATAAACTTCGAGCCGCTCAACATATATACTACAGCGTCCCTCGACGGCTCTAGCCAGAGCTGGGTATACTCCACTGAGGGCTTCAAAGCCTTCAACCTCTCAGAGGCTACCCTAACCTTCATACTTAGGCCTGACGCAGACCCAAGCCTTTACTATAATACTACCGTTGGCACGGCCCCCACGATCGTCGGGGAGGTAGACTTAGTTTTCTACAAGCTCTATATCGCAAAGGCAGACCTAAGGGGTGAGGGGACAATAACTCTAGCGTCGAGGCCTGACAATGAGCCACCGTCAATAAAGGTGGCTGTTGTGACGCCTTCAACGCCCAGGGTCGGGAGCGTGGTCACCGTAGTGGTTAACGTCGGCGATGAAGGCTGGGGAGTAATTGATGTCAGAGCGTGGCTCGCGGGAAAGGACGGCAAGGTCGAGGCCACTGTGGCTATGGGTCCTAAGAGGGGAGAATATATTGTGAGGGCTGAGGTGTCCGAGGGGGCGTCTAAGATAGTGATAGAGGCTGTAGACGCGGCTGGCAACAAGGCTGTAGAGGAGCTGGAGCTCGCAGTCCGATCAATAGAAACAACGACTACGACGACCCCACCAGCACAAACCACTCCAACGACAGCCACCGAAACCTACGAGACCGGGTACGAGGCTAAAGAGACCATCACTGATACTGGTCCGAAAACGACAGCTACTAACGAGAAAAAGCAGGTAGAGACGATAACTACTACGCCCATACTTGAAGAAGGCAAGGCTACTATAACGGATACAGCCACAGCAGAGACCCCGATGGTAGCTGGCGGCGATCTCATAATCCTAGCTGCAGCCATCGCAGCAGCGATAATAATAGTAGCTGCAGCCCTAAGGGCTAAGAGCCCGTAGCCTCCCTAGCCAGGACCTCCGGGTACTTGAGCCCGCTACCAGTAAGCACCACTATAACCCTCCTTCTAAGAACGCCCTGTTCCCTTAACAGCCTGAAAGCAGCCCACGCGGCAGCGCTGCTAGGCTCTACTATAAACCCGGACCTCACCAGCTCCCCCAGAGCCTCCCTGACAGCAGAATCCCCCACTACAACGACGCCACCGCCACTAGACTCTATAGCCTCTGCTATTTCACTCAGCCTCGAGGGACTTTTAACCACGAGAGCGTCTAGAAGCCTCCCGGAGGAGCCTCCAATCTCGCCCAAAACCCTAACCCTCCCCCTAAGGCTCGCAGCCCTAGGTGATTGAACCGCGATCAGCCGGAAGCCCATGACCCCAGCCTCCCGCAACCCCCTATAAACCCCGAGTAGCAGGCTACCACTACTAACCGGGAGTATAACGTCAGCGCCCTCAGCCTCCGCTTTAAGCTCGAGGCCCAAGCCCTTCATGCCTTCGAGGAAGAATGGGCTAGTCATGTGTGCTACGTGAAAACACCTTGAAGCCTCCCTCCTAGAAGCCTCAGCCGCCTCCTCCCTACTCTCAACTTCAAAGACCCTAGCCCCAAGGGCTTTAACGAGAGCCCTCTTCCCTCCTCCAGCCCCCCGAGGTATGTAGACTTTGGCCTCAAGCCCGAGCCTCCCAGCGAAGGCTGCAACCGATATTGCAGTGTTACCGCTAGAATCGACAACTACACATTGGTATCCTAGATCGCGGGCTAACTGGAGGCTATAGGAGACCCCTCTATCCTTAAAGCTACCGGTAGGATTCAGGTATTCAAGCTTAAGCAGGACCCCATTGAAGTCTACGAGGGGAGTGCTACCCTCACCCATAATACTATCATACCTGGGAGTAGCCCCTACAATTTCTAGAGGCCCGCCACACTTAGGGCACCAGGGGTGGTATTCTCCAGGCGCCCCTCGGAAACCACACTTAGGGCATTGGAGCCTCCACTCCACAGGCAGCCACCAAGGGCTATTCTAATGAGGATAAGGCTTCCTTCGCCGGAGTTAAAAACTCTAGCCTCCTAGCCCTCTGCTTCTTTACTCTCTACCCTTTACACCTGCTTTTCTTGGACCTCCAGCACGTTTAGAATCATGGCTGCAAGGTGCTCGGGCTTGGTATACCACTTGTCATAGTTATACTTCTTCCCCTTGTAAGACACTTCCACCTGCTCTGGGGTGTCCCTCACGGTCATGACTATTGAGGAGCCCCTTACTAGGCTGAAAGCGTTCTTGCCCCTGGGTAGTATCTTTAGCCCGTACTTCCCTAGCTCGGGCCTAAGTATCTCTTTCACCTGCTCGATGTACTCGCTCACTCCCTTAGCACCTATCTTTGGCTTGGGCTCGTAGGAGGTTATAAATTGTCTTTAGAGTGTACTTTAGGATTGACGGTAGGAATGCATGTACAAAAACCTCTTCGCACCCGTTGACTAGCGGTGTGGAGGGTATGGGTGGGGGTCAAGAAGTCAGGACTGTTACTGTGGTGGGCGCTGGCACTATGGGTCATGGCATTGCGGAGCTGGCGGCTATGATAGGCCTCGAAGTCTACCTTGCTGATATAAGCAGGGAGATACTAGATAATGCTCTAAAGAGGATTAGGTGGAGCCTAGAGAAGCTGTCTGAGAAGGGTAGGCTCAGGGAGAGTGTCGACACTGTAATGTCTAGGATCAAGCCCGTGATCAGCGTGAAGGACGGGGACTTCAGCGAGGACCTAGCCCAGGCCCTTTCAGCCTCAGACATAATGATCGAGGCTATACCGGAGAGGTTAGACCTCAAGCAGAAGCTATTCGCCTTCGCAGACAAGCACGCCCCGGCCCACGCAGTACTTGCTACAAATACTAGTAGCCTGCCAATAACTGAGATCGCAGCCGCCACTAGGAGGCCCGAGAGGGTTGTGGGGATGCACTTCTTCAACCCCCCAGTGCTCATGCCCCTAGTAGAGGTTGTTAGGGGTGAGAGGACGAGCGACGAGACTGTTAACATTGTAGTCGGGCTTGCTAGGAGGATGGGCAAGGAGGTCGTGGTCGTCAGGAAGGATGTACCCGGCTTCATAGTAAACAGGATACTCGGGAGGCTTATGGAGTCTGCGTGCATCCTAGTAGAGCGTGGCGGCTATAATATAGAGGAGGTTGACGCCACAGCCAGGTACACCATAGGCTTCCCTATGGGGGTCTTCGAGCTAGCAGACTACAGCGGGATAGACGTTTTCTACCTAGTCTTCAAGGCTATGGGTGAGAGGGGCTTCAGGGCGTACAAGTGCAAGCTGTTCGAGGAGAGGTATAACGCTAGAGAGTACGGGGTTAAGGCTGGGAAAGGCTTCTACACGTACCCGGAGCCCGGGAAGTATGTGAAGCCCAGTATACCAAGGGAGAAGGCCGTCATAGACCCAGTACTACTCCTAGCCATGCCGGTAAACGAGGCTGCATGGCTACTCAGAAACGAGGTCTCGAGCAAGGAGGAGATAGATAAGGCCGTTAAGCTGGGGTTAGGGTGGCCTAAGGGCGTTTTCGAGTTCGCGGACGAGCTGGGCATTGATAGGGTTATAGGCGCGTTGGAGAAGCTTAAGACGGAGTACGGCTTAGATCATGCCGAGCCCGACCCACTACTGAGGGAGATGGCTAAGAAGGGGATGCTTGGTAGGAAGGCTGGGAGAGGGTTCTACGAGTACGTCGCTATAGAGGAGAAGAGGATGGAGACCATTGTTATTAGGAAGGAGAAGCCCATAGCCTGGGTAGTCTTGAATAGGCCGCAGAAGCTAAACGCCATAAACCCTAAGATGCTCGAAGAGCTGTCACAGGCCCTCGACGAGCTAGAGGAGGATAGAGATGTAAGAGCTATAATAATCTACGGCGAGGGCCGCGCATTCAGCGCTGGAGCTGATGTGACAGCGTTCCAGGCGGCGACGCCAATAGACATACTGAAGTTTAGCAGGAAGTTCCAGGAGCTCACCCTGAAGATGCAGTTCTACACCAAGCCTATCATAGCTGCGATCAAGGGCTACGCGCTCGGAGGGGGCCTCGAACTTGCTATGAGCGCAGACATCAGGATTGCGAGCGAGGAGGCCATGCTAGGGCAGCCAGAGATAAACCTGGGCTTCATACCGGGGGCCGGGGGCACCCAGAGGCTGGCTAGGCTCGTAGGGCCTGCAAGGGCTAAGGAGCTGATAATGACGGGCGACATGATACCGGCGAGGGAGGCTGAGAAGATCGGGCTGATTAACAGGGTCATCCCCTTGGAGAGGCTCGAGGACGAGGCTAGAAGCCTAGCATTGAAGCTCGCAGAGAAGCCCCCGCTAGCGTTGATGGCCGCCAAGCTGGCAATAGATCACGGCCTAGAGAGCAATATATGGAGCGGGCTAGCCCTAGAGG
>WAKF01000087.1 GCA_015523465.1 Aeropyrum sp. | reverse complement strand
GGCTTGCTAAGAGTTCCCTGGTAATCCTCTCAAACCCTAACAACCCCACAGGGGCCCTGGCAGGTAAAAAGGTCCTCGAAAAGATTGCGTCTTGCCTTGAAGATGCCATAGTCCTAGTGGATGAGGCCTTCATAGACCTTTCCCCCGGAGGCGAGACCCTCCTAGGCGATGCACCGCCAAACATGGTAGTCGTGAGAAGCCTCACAAAGACCCTGGCGCTGCCGGGGCTTCGAATAGGCTTTCTATACTCCGAGAACGTTAGGGTGCTGGCACGCCTTGAGGCGGCTAGGCAGCCCTGGAACGTAAACTCTATTGCAGAACATGCCGTAGCGAAGGTCCTAAGAGAGGCTCCGGAGGAGGTAGCAGAGAACTTGAAGGCTTCTAAGCGCCTGGTGGAAGAGGCGGTCGGGCTTCTATCCAGGGGTCTTTCAAAGCTGAGCTTCAAGGTCTATGATAGCCGTGCCCCCTTCCTACTAGTAAGGCATCATCCCTACAGGCATCCAGGCTTTAACCGGACGCTTTTAAAGCTAGGATTCCATGTTAGAGACGCCTCCACGTTCCACACCTTAACACCCTACCACTCTAGGATCTCCGTAAGGCCCCTAGGAGAGTGTAAGCTTTTGCTAGAGACCCTCAGAACGGTGGTGGAGAGTGAACCCTAGGTGCTTTAAGGACCTTCTAGCATTCATGACTAGGCTCCCCCTGGGCGGGGGAAGCCTTGAGGGAGCGGCAACGTGCTTTCACCTAGTACCCCTAGCAGGCCTATTCATAGCCGTTGTAGTATACACGCCTCTCCTAGCCCTAGCCCTCCTAGAGGCCCCTGGCATTCTAGCTGGCTTCATTTATCCTGCAGTTCACTACCTAGTTACCGGCGGCCTTCACCTAGACGGGCTTGCAGACTATGCTGACGTCTGGGGTTCCGGCGCTAGGGGCGAGAGCGCCGTGAGGATACTTAAAGACCCTAGGAGAGGCTCTCACGCAATAGCTGCGATTACGGCCTCCACAGTAGCCTCAGCCGGGGCTGTAGCAACGGTCTACTCAGCAGGCCCCATAGAGGTGCTTGCCCTCTTAGGTGCCGCCTACGCAGCAGCCTACGAGTCTATGTACGTGACTGTGCTTGTAGGTCCTACCGAGCCCTATAGGGGCATGGCGTACCTGTTCACGTCTTCAGCCCGTAGGTCCTACAGGGCTAACATCCCATTATACCTAGCCGTCACCCTAGCCCTAGGAGCCTTAGCCACGATAGCCAGTATACACCTTGCAATGATCATTGTGGCGGTCATAACGCTAACCCCAGGTCTAGGCGTCATCGCCGCCTTAGACGCCAAGTCTAGGCTAGGCTTCGTTAGTGGGGATGTTGCGGGGGCGTCTTTTGAGGTTTCGAGGGTGACGGCTCTCGTTATAGCGGCGACTGCGGTGGCTATCACATGATCCCCTGCGCCCCCCAAGACATTTTAGCCCTCATAGCACCCCTCATAGCCTTCCTCGTCCTAGACCACCTTTACCCCCGTCACGAGGGAATCCTATACAAGGTTCACCCGGTAAGGCTGGCTTACTATGCGGCCCTCCGGCTAGCCAAGCCTCATGCAGGCGTGTCCTGGGGGTTACTGGTATGGCTACTCATCGTAACAGCAATAGTAGCCCCAGTAGCCGGGATACTCTGCATTTTCTCACAGAAACCTCTAGCGTGGGCCATAGCTGCAACCATAACCATCAAGTTCTCGGCAGCCTACAAGCTCCTAGCCGATACAGTTGAGGGGGTAGCAGAGGCCCTGGATAGAGGAGACCTTGAAGATGCTAGGAGGCTTGTGGGGGAGATCGTTAGAAGGCCTACAGGCAGGCTAGGTGAGTGGCAGGTGGCCTCTGCAGCCATAGAGTCGCTTGCAGAAAACCTGGTAGACGGGCTCACCTCACCCCTCACATACTACCCCCTACTAGGACCTCCAGGCGCCCTATTGCAGAGGGTAACTAACACTCTAGATGGGGCGATAGGCTATAAGACTCCAGAGTACGAGAGGGTGGGGAAGCCCTCGGCCCACATAGACACTCTCCTAAACCTGGCTCCAGCCAGGATGACAGCCCTGTTAATAGCCCTCCTAGCACCCGTAGCTGGAGGTTCAATAAGTGGAGCCCTCAAAACTTGGGCTCGGTGGAGAGCAGCAACTCCTAGCATCAACGCAGGCCACCCTATAGCAGCTATGGCTGGAGCCCTCGGCGTGAAGCTCGAAAAGCCCGGGGCTTACACGATAAACCCTCAGGGTAGGCCTCCAACTCCAGGCGACATAAGGAGAGCACTCAGGATAGCTAGAGCAGTAACTCTAGTCTACATGCTAGGAGTCCTCACGATGATATTGATATTATCCAACTGTTAATCATCATTAATGCAATGAATAAGCGTTGACTAGGAAACCTAGAACCTCAATGACACACATTGCATACTCCTCGTATAAAACCTAATAACTTACCATCACTAGACACAACGTTAACTTCCATGCTACGAGTAAGTTATGCCACCGTAACCCCCGGCTGCTACTATGTGCCTTGCAACCCTAACCATCACTCGCAGTCAAGGCCTAGACCCTGGAGCAAGTAATGCTAGAAGACTATCTCACAGATCCCTAAGTGCCGGCAAAGCTATCAGCCTAGCCATTAGTTCCGTCAAGACCTGCAGATAGCTCTCTCCTACGATAGTATTGCCTGCTATCGAGCCTTTGCTGCAGGCAAATCCCGTTAGTAATGAGGGCTCTTCGGGCACGAAGCCTATAGGACCTCCCACTACCCTCACATACTTGTAGTTGCAAACGCGCATAGGCATGCTTGAGTGTGCAACTGGATGCATAAAATAGAATCTACGTTATGCAACCGGTTGCAGACATAATACTCGTAGAGCCAAAAACTAGTCATTGGGTGAAAGGTGTGAATAATGGAGTCCTAGACCTAAGCTGGCATCTACGAGAAGGAGATGACGGCTTACATGGAGGTAGCCTTGCCGTCTTCGGCGGGAGAGCCTTCATATAGGAATCAAAGGTTGAAGGTGAGAGTAGGCGGTGAGTAAGCGTAAATGCAGGATCTCATACCCTACCCTGAGGGTGTTCGAGAGGGCCGTAGACCTCCTAAGGAGCCGCTACCCCTCAGATCCTATAAGGTGGAAGGGTGGTGGCAGGGAGCAAGCTGAGCAGGCTATAGCCGCAGCTAAATGGGCTTTCCGTTTCTCTAAAGACGAGCCTTGCTATGCTAGGAAGCTGGCTGCAGCGGCAGCACTATTCCATGAAATAATAAGTTTGCACCCCCTGGTAGACGGGAATAAGAGGCTTGCTACGCTGATGCTCGACGCCTTCCTCATAAAGAATGGGCTGCCTAGGCCTAGGAGGATCGCGGAGGCGGCGCTAAGGGTTGCAGGCGGTGATTGGAGCCAGGAAGACGTTTACCAGTGGCTACTCAGAGTGTATAGGGCCTGGAGGGCTAGGAGGAGTGGCTGCTAGCCTTGGCTTTAAGGTCGTGCTCTCTAAGGAAATCAAGCTCCTCAGCCCTATCCCTAAGCGCCTTCTTAAGCGCCTCATCCCACGTAGCACCAGCCATGATAAGCCACCATTTAGAGTGATAGCAAGGTGGTAGGTATAAAGGGATATGGAGGGTGCAAGCGCCACACAAGAAACCACTGGAAATCCTAGCCCGAAGTTGAAGCTAGAGGGTGCGGATATCAATCTACACATGCTTCCGCTTCACCCGAGCCTCGTGGAGGACTCCCTTCGCGGCTAAGGTAGAAATCTAAGCTCTAGAGCCCCCACAGGTTTCTGCTCGACCTTACCTTTAGAGGCTAGCCAGGTAGAAGAGTCTATATCCCGCTTCCTATGCTATCCCTGAGGCTCTGATAACATCACTACCTTCATATTGCTCCCGGATCGGGCTAGGACCTCTATCCTCTGCAATGGTAATCCACGTCTGCCAGCGCTCCAACACGATCCCTGCTATACGTCTCCTTGCCGCCCGGGAAGATTTGCAGCCTTATAGCAGGTCAAGGAGGTAGTGAGAGCGCGGCTGGAAGGCTGGATTCCTGTATGGATATGGAGGGGTGGTGGGCCCGCGGGGATTTGAACCCCGGACCTCCGCCGCGTCAGGGCGGCGTCCTAACCGGGCTAGACGACGGGCCCTCCGCCTTTGATTCTTTTCTGGGGCGGGGTTTTAGGTTTTCTGCTGTTCTTGTGGGTTTTCTTTTCTATCCCGGCATCTGGCTTCTACTATTATGTTTGTGGGGTGTATCCCTCTTTCTGAGAGGCTTTCTACTATAGCTTTCACGTCGCTGTCTGCATCGATTATTTCGCCCGTGTCCCTGCAGACTATGTTTGCGTGTACGTGCGGCTTGTCTATGTGTAGCTTGCCGTCGAGCTCGAAGAGCTTTATGAAGCCTAGGCCCTCTAGGAGCTTCAAGGTCTGGTGGACCGTTGATATGCTAACCCCCGGCAGCCTCCTATTTATTATTGCGTGTAGCTCCCTCAGGCTTACGTGCTTTTCAACGTTCCTGAATATTTCTTCTATTATCAACGCTCGCTGCGGGGTAAGCCTGTAGCCCCTCCTCCTAAGCTCGGCAAGCACCATAGACGTCTCCACAGCCTTAAACCCCCATTTATCTTTTTACGTTAGGGAGAGTAAAAATATTCCATATAGCACTCCCTTCCTCCTAGAACTACGCATTTCAACTCCATTTTTACAGATTCCTACACCTCGGGAGCCAAGGCTAGCTTTGGAGCCCGGGTTGCAGTGCAAGCCTCTCTCCCCTCCGGGGCCTCGCCTCTCGAGTAAAGTCTAGTTTAAGCCTCTCAAGCGTGCTTACACAGTGTTGAGGCGGGGCGGGTTGAAGGTTAGGGCCCAGAGCCTTGGCGGTTATCCCCGGCCTAGGAGTGTTAGGAGGCTTCTGAGGCAGTCTGAGAGGGGTGAGGTCGACCCTGAGTATAGGGTTAGGCTCTTAGCTTCAGCTTCTTCAGCAGTCATTGGTGCTCAGATCGCCGCAGGCTTCGACGTTGTTGTAGATGGGATGCTAGATTGGCACGATATATTCAGGCCTTTCGCCTCCGCCTGGAGGAACGTGACGCCCACAGCCCTCCTAAGGTACTTCGACAACAACTTCTTCTACAGGATCCCCCTGTTCACTGCAGAGCCAGAGCCTGTAGAGCCCGTGCTAGCCCCCAGAGTTAGGCTCTACGCCCCCCTCGCCGAGCCTGCCGGGCTTAAGGTAGTAGTTCCCGGGCCCGTCACTTTCACCCTTATGAGCGAGGTTATCGGGGGGCTTAGGAGGGATGAGCTTGCAGAAGCCATAGCCAGGCTACTCGCCGACGAGGTTCGGGCTGCTGTTGAGGCTGGAGCCTCCTTCGTGCAAGTGGACGAGCCTATTCTAGGCGACCCTGAGGTGGGGCGTGACGAGGCTTCTCTGGCTGCTGATCTAGCCTCTAGGATTGCAGGGGCCGCCGGGGAGGCTGAGACCATGCTAGCCGTCTACTTCTACCCGCCGAAACGGGAAGTCTATGAGGAGGTCCTGAAGGCTAAGGTTGACTACGTTATGATTGACGCTGTGGACGGTGGCGGGAAGGGTGCCACGCTTGTAGCTGAGGCTGGAGGCGGCAGGAAGGGGGTTGCCTTGGGGGTGATCGATGCTAGGAGCATATACATGGATAGGTATGAGGGCGTGAAGAGCCTGGTAGAGGCTGCGTTGGAGGGGCTTAGGGAGAAGGAGTCCTTGATCCTAACCACCTCCACGTGGCTAGACTTGATCCCGTATAGCTACAGTATAAAGAAGACTAGGCTTTTGGGGCTGTATGCAGAGAGGATAGCTGGGGACCTAGGCCTAGAGTATACTGGAGGGTGGAGGTGAAGCGCTATGGCCGGATATCAGGTGCCACGCAAGTTCCCCACAACAGTGGTAGGCAGCTACCCTAAGATGCCTCCGGCCGAGGAAGCGTTGAAGAAGAGGCGACAAGGGATTGTGGGTGAGGAGGAGTTTCACAGGCTTGCTAGGGACGCTATTAGGATGGTGGTGGAGGACTACCTGTGGGCTGGAGTTGATATTATTAGTGATGGGGAGCAGACTAGGGAGGACATGGTAGTCTACTTCGCTGAGAGGCTCGAAGGATACTCAATAGGCGACTGGGTGAGAGTCTTCGACAACGTCTACTTTAGGAAGCCCGTAGTCACTGGAAAGGTTGAGTGGAGGCAGCCCATGATCATAGATGACTGGGAGTACGCTAGGAGCATCAGCCAAGGAAGGCCGGTGAAGGTCATTCTAACCGGCCCCTACACTATGCTCGAGTGGAGCTTCGACCTACACTATGGTGATAGGAGGGAGCTGATATTCGACCTTGCAAGGGCCATTAGGAGAGAGATAGAGGAGGCTATAGCTAGGGGGGCGGAGTACATTCAGGTTGACGAGCCAGCACTCTCAACGAGGCCCTTCAGGGAGGAAGCGGAGCTACTAAAGGAGGCACTGGAGATCGTGTTCAAGGGAGTGCAGGCTAAGAGGATCGTGCACATATGCTTCGGTAGGCTGGAGAGGATACTGCCATACATACTAGACTACCCTGTAGACCAGTTCGACCTTGAGATGAAGAATAGCAACTTCAGGCTGCTACCCTACCTGAAGGAGTACGGGTACGATAAGGAGCTGGGCTTCGGCGTCGTGGACGTCCATAGCTTCCAGGTTGAGACTGTGGATGAGATAAGGGAGGCTATAGACAGGCTTATGAAGGCTGATATCATTGGTCCTGAGAAGGTCTACGTAGACCCCGACTGCGGCTTGAAGAGGCTCCCCAGGGAGATTGCGAGGGAGAAGCTAAGGAACATGGTGGAGGCTGCGAGGATTGCAAGGGAAGAGTGGTAGCGGGGGGCTGCCTGTAGGCAAAATCCCTCTAGGCGAGCTGGAGAGGCTGCTCTCGGCGTCTTGGAGCTTTAGGAGGCCCTCTACCCTGGTAGGACCTGCTGTGGGGGAGGACGCAGCTATAATAAGCCTTGGCAACCTAGACCTCGTATTCCACCTAGACCCTATAACGGAGGCTGGAGAACTCGCTGGATGGCTAGCAGTCCACGTAGCCTCTAACGATGTAGCTGCTTCCGGCGCTAGGCCCAGGTGGATCGCGCTGGCGATCCTGGCGCCCAGGGGCTCCTCGGGGGAGGACCTGCGCAGGATCCAGGGTGACGCGGAGAAGGCTGCCAGGGAGGTTGGAGTGGAGATTGTAGGTGGCCACACAGAAGTTTCCCCCGGACTCTCCAAGCCCGTCGTGGTAGCCGCTGCAGCAGGCGTCACCTGCAGAGGCTGCGCAGTCCCTACTGGAGGTGCTAGGCCTGGAGACCTGGTTCTCCAGGTTAAGCCCGCAGGTATAGAGGGGACTGCCATAATAGCAACCGACTTCAGAGCGCTCCTAGAAAGGGCGGGCATCGCGGAGAGCATTATTGAGAGGGCTGCAGCCCTGGCTTCAAGGGTTAGCGTGGTGAGGGAAGCTTTAGAGCTTGCTGAGTACGGCCTAGTCACCTCTATGCACGACCCTACAGAAGGAGGGCTTATAGGGGGCCTCGTTGAGATGGCCTTGGCGTCTCGCCTCAGGTTTAAGGTGTGGGAGGAGAGAGTTTTCGTTGCAGAGGAGACTAGGGTCGTTACCGAGGCCCTGGGGGTAGATCCTCTTAAGCTAATTAGTAGCGGGACTCTCTTAGCTACTGTGCCTAGCAGCTTAAAGGGCGATGCTGAGCATGTACTGGAGGGTTTAGGGGTCGAGTACTCGTTTATAGGGGAGGTTGAGGCTGGAGGGGTTGGGGTTCAACTCTATAAGTCCCCCGGTAGGATAGAGTTATACGAGGCCCCCCCTGTGGACGAGATCTCCAAGCTATGGGGTGGATAGGTGCTGTGACGAGGGGTAGGGCCTCCGGTAGAGGTGGCGGGCTAGTGGAGGAAAGGCACGAGTGTAGGCAGCCTCCGTGCATCCATGTGGTGATTGATCCTAGGAGGAGGGTGTTCAAGATATTCGTTGAAGACTATAACGTTATAGCGCCTATAAGCCTCGAAGCTGTGAGGGAGGCTTGCAGGAAGCTTGGAACCCTCAACGAGCTACTCCGGAAAGGCTTTAGGGAAGCTGAAGGGGAGGAGGTGGACTTCCTCGCCCGTAAGTACCTTCAAGCAGAGCCCATAGAAGAGAGGGTGGTGGAGAGAGAATAGCCCTGAAAGCATAGGAAAGGCTTGGAGGTGCATGATACCGATGGAGTCGGACGAGCCTCTATCATACCTCGAGAAGCGGAAGGCAGTGGCTGTTAGAGTAAAAAGTGTATCCGACATAGTTAAGCTGGCGGCAATAGGCGCTGCAAGGATGACAGTATTGCCTGTCTACAGATATGCTGGAGGCGGAAGAACCATCTACTTTCTCCAGACGGTCTTCAAGGACTATTATAGACTCTACGGGCTACCCGTAATCTACTATTACGTGGAGAGAGGCGAGTCTAGGAAGGGCAAGTACATACTAGTTAAGGTCGATGAGGAGGGTGAGAAGATAGAGTTCTCTCAGGGCTCGAGGCCTGGATGGGTTCCAATACCCATTGTAGACCTTGAAGAGCTACCCCCGTTCCTGCCAGAGGACCTGGGGTTAGAGAGTTAGGCTTGCACCTCAACAGTTTTTACCGAGCCCTCCTCGTCCACACCCTCACCTCCAGTTTCGGCTTCAGCTACCGCTCTAACCCCGGCCTCTATGACTTCGAGAAGGCTTATACCAGCATCGCCCAGGCGTAGGACCTCCCCGCCTATATGGCTTATAGTGTATATCTTATAGGTGCCCCTCTCATAGAGCTTCTCCACGAGGCCCAGCTCCTCCAGTAGGTGGGCTAGCGCTAGGGCCTTGTACCTGGGTATCCCCAGTCTCGAGGCCAAGTCGCCGGGCCCTAGAGGGGCTTCCCTTAGAGCTCTCAAGGCCTCGATTACTAGGCTCTTCAAGCTCTCACTCCTATAATCAACACTTAAAGCTTAACCACCTAATTCGCCGGCAAACCCCAATATTACTGGGAAGAGGAGGCATGGTGTGGCTCCGGAGGCGAGGGAGAAGAGGGGTCACTGTAAGGGCTAGGTGCATAATAAGGAGTGGGGACGGGAAGATCCTAGTCCAATGGGATCCTCAGAGAAACTCCTACATCCTACCCGGGGGGAGGGTTGAGTTTGAGGAGAGTATACCTATATGCCTTGTAAGGGAGATGAAGGAGGAGGCGGGGATAGAAGTTAGGCCTAGGAGGCTTTCATATATAGTGGAGGTCGTAGAGAGTAGCCCTCCACTACACGAGATCATATTCTTCATTGAATGCGACTACCAAGGGACTCCTCGAAGCCTGAATAGGTATGTGAAGCTTGAGTGGAAGGACCTGGAGGAGGTTAAGGACTCACTGTGGCCCCAGCCTGTAGCGGAGAGACTTGCTAACGGGGGCGGAGAGGTATACTATATAGCTTTAGTCGATGGTTCCGTGAGGTTCATACTCCCCGCGAAGAGAAGAGAGGAAAGCGCCTAAAGGCAGTTTCGTCGGCGAAGCTAGCCTTCATCACGGGCCCCCATATAGGGGCCTCGGGACCCGGATTCCTCCTCCCTCCCGCTAAATTAGACCTAGCCACCGGGAGGCTAATAGCCCGGCTGAGGCTACCAGGGCTACTATGATGTTGTCGTCTATCGGCCCTAGCTCTAGCCTCTCAGCGAGGCTAGCTGCAAGCCCTATAATGGCTCCTATGTCGCCTGCGGCGGCGTACCCCATAGGGACGACTACTAGGGCCATTGCTATATTTCCCGCTATGTGTTTAGTTCTCCTCGCGAAGAGCATGTTTCTGACGGCGCCTGTTATGGCGTCTCCCAGGCTTATGAAGAGGGCTGGTAGTACGGCTAGCCAAGGGTCTCCTAGTAGGATCCAGAGGGCTAGCAGGCTCACTCCCCAGGCCACGTTGAAGTTCACCTCGTACATGTTGTCTGGTGTCTGAAACCACTCCATAAGCCTGATCCTCCTAGCAGCGTAGAGTAGGGCTGCCATTGCGAATGCTGCTATAGACGGTATCAGGGGTGAGGTGAAGAGGGCTGGCGTGAGAACCGCAACCACGCCTCCCGCAGCGACGTGTATGATCTTCCTGTTATAGTAGACTGCCACGTTGTGTGGAAGGCCCCACGACCTCATAATGCTGTAGAGGTGCCTGGTTACGTAGATCACTGCCAACACGTAGGCCGCTAGGACGACAGCATAGATAGACTCCTTCAGGGGCTCCTTAGGCACCAGTTCCAACGCCTTCACCTCACATGAATCTCTACTACATCCTTATCCTCCACCACATGCTCAGGTCCTACCCTCTGGCCCGGGTACTTGACACTCTTCCCCCACACCTTGGCGTATTTAAACTTCCTGGCTAGGTCCTTGTGTATAGCCTTGGCCACGTCTAGCACTGTAGAGCCCTTGGGTAACACCAGCGGGCTAGGATCGGGCTCCTTGTGGGGCTGCTTCGTGTAGACTCTCAGGACGCCCAGCATATCGAAGAGTATCTTTGGCACGTCATCGAGACCTAGCTTTTTTAGGGCTGAAACAGGCTTATACGGAACGCCCCTTCCCTTTAGCACTCTCGCAGCTTTCATGAAAGCCTCTCTAGCGCCCGGCATATCCGCTTTGTTAAGTAGGGCTAGCGCCTTCTTCCTAACCATGTTCATGTATACTGCAGCCTCTATGTCCTCTGCAGTGACTTCACCCTCAATCTCCACCACAGCATTATATATCCTATAGGATGAAAGTATCTTCCTCACGTCGTCCTCTGTTAGGCCTACAAGCCTACCGCTACCTTGAACCCTAATCCCTCCAACCTCCCTAGACTTGACTATCCTGACTACTCCCCTTCTAGGCGACACTATGATCCCCCTATCCTCCAGCATCTCCAAGACTCTCTCCACAGTCTCGTCTATCGAGGGGTCGTCTAGGCCGAAGACTAATAGGAGGGCGTCGGCGTTCCTAGCCATCCCCAAGACCTTACCGTTCACCGGGCTATCAGGATCCCAGGGTAGCAGCGGGGGCGTGTCTACAAGCTGTATTTGAATGTCCTCGTAGACTACCATGCCAGCCTGAGGGGTCTTGGTTGTGAAGGGGTAATCCGCTACCTCTGGCTTAGCATTGGTGAGGGCCGCCAGTATGCTACTCTTACCCGAGTTTGGGGGGCCGAGGAGTAGGACCTGCCCCGCCCCGCTCTTCTCAACGAAGAACCGGGGCCCACCTCCAACCTTCTTTCTCTTCTTAACCTCAAGCTCCTCCCTGAGCTCCGCCAGTCTGCGGCGGGCCCATAACAGTAGGTTCTCGGTCCCCTTGTGCTTTGGCACCGCGCTTATGAACTCTTCGAGAGCCCTTATCTTCTCCTCTACAGTCTTGGCCTCGCTATACTTGGCTAGCTTAGCTTTGGCCTCTGGGGGGAGGTTCGCAGGCAAGGCTTCCAGCACCCTCCAGTCTCTTTAAGCTTAACACCCTCATTACTCAATAATCCCCTGGGAGTCTAAATCTACCTTATTCTGCGTGGTGTAGGGTGGGATGGCTGCTAGGAGGCTGCCTCCAGTCATACCCGCGAGTCTCCTATCCCTACAGCTAATATGCGAGTATAGAGCCTACCTTGAGGCCCTGGAGGGGGGTAGGACCTCCCCGGGGCTGGCTAGGCTCGTTGCTAGGAGGGTTATTGTTGAGAGGCGTGGCTCCAAGGCTGCAAGGGTTAGCGTGGTAGGCGAGGTCATGGGGGTCCCCCTCGCCGCCTCTCCCGACATGGCTTTACTAGGTAGTGACGGTAGAGTTACACACTTAGTAAAAGCATCCCTCAGAAAACCCCCCAGACGTTTGAGAAGCGACATGGTATACCTAGCTACCGCAGCCCTCCTACTAGAAAACGAGGGAATGCTAGCTGAGAACGCAGTGCTAGCCTCAGTATCAGCCTCCAGGGAGGACCTACTCAGGAAGACCCTAGAAAGGATCGCCTCCGAGGGGGTAGTGAAGCCCCACAAATCCCCCGGTCTCACAGTCTACACCGAGATCTATGATAGAAGCAGAGCGCTGGAGGCCCTCTCAAGGCTCCTTGAAGTGTGGAAGGGCGAGAGGCCCCCAAAGGCATCGCCAAGCCCTGGGCTATGCTCCGGATGCAGGTTCTCCGAGGCCTGCGAATACTCTGCAGCAAGCCCTAAAGCCTGATAACCCCCAGTCCCACACTAGCGTTGACGGCGCCCACGACACCCCGCAGAGGGCCCCGCAGCCCTCTGGGGGCGCTGTGAGGCGGGGGCCGTTGCCGGGGGAGGGGAGCACACCACCATCAAGCCCTTGTTTATGGCGACGGTTCCGCAGCCTTCCGAGGCGTCTTCTGAGGCTTCCTTAGTATTTCCTCTACAGCCCTCGCGAGGGCGTCAACGTCCTCAGGGCAGTTGTAGATGTAGAAGCTAGCCCTTACAGTACCCATCGGGGCTCCTACCCTATCGTGTAGTATGTGGGCGCAGTGGAGGCCCGTCCTCACTGCTATCCTCCTCCTATCAAGGAGTAAGCCTATCTCATCAGGGTTCCTCCGAGGCGAGTAGAAGCTTACTATCCCGTGCCTCTCAGGGGTCTTCTTGGGCCCTACTATCCTTAGGAGCCCCTCCTCCTCAAGCCTAGTAAGCTCCCTTAGGGCCTTCGAGGTTAGCTCTTCTTCGTGGCTCCTAACCCTCTCCATCCCAATATCCGAAAGCATTAGGACTGCTTCAGCGAGGCCTACGGCCTCCACTATCGGTGGGGTCCCCGCCTCGAACTTCCAGGGGGTTACGTCCCACTCAGCCCTCACCTCGCCCTCCACTAGCCTAACCCTCTTAACGGTACCCCCGCCAGCCAGCGGGGGCTCTAGTTTCTCGAGCAACTCCCTCCTACCCCAAAGCACCCCTATCCCTGTAGGCCCCAACATCTTATGGCCGCTGAATACAGCCATGTCAACGCCCAGCCTCCTAAAGTCCACCGGCATGTGCGGAACGCTCTGCGCAGCGTCTAGCACCACGAGGGCTCCAGCCCCCCTAGCCTTCCTAGCAACCTCCTCCACAGGCGCCACAGCACCAGTCACGTTGGAGACGTGGTGGAAGGCCACCACCCTAGTCCTCTCCCCCAGGTACTCCTCTAGCCTCCCCCACAGGGGCACACCGTCAGGACCTACGGGTAGGAGCCTCACCCGGGCCCCCACGAGCCTTGCAGCCCTAACCCAGGGTAGGAGGGTTGAGTGGTGCTCAGCCTCCGTGAGCAGCACCTCATCCCCAGGACCTAAGAGCCCGTTGAAGACCGCGAGGAGGGCTGCAGTCTGCATGGCCTCAGTGCTATTCCTAAGGAACACCACCTCATCCCAAGAACCTCCGACGAACTTAGCCACAGTCTCGTGTGCGTCCTCGTATGCCTTGCTAGCCTCCATGCTGAGCGTGTGGAGTCCCCTGTGCACGTTGGCATAGCTAACGTACATGAACTCCCTCATAGCCTCGACAACGCGGCGAGGCTTCAGCGTGCTCGCAGCATTATCCAGGTAGATAACCCCCCGGGAGAACTCGGGAAACTCCCCCCTAACACCCCTACAGTCAAAACCCCCCAAACCCGGATACACCTATTATGTTACTTAAACCTTCGACGGGAAATAATAGCTACACGCCGAAGCATCCATAATATTCAACTATATAAGGAGGACCTGAGTCGGGGTTGTATGCATGGATACTCGCAAGCAAACATTAAATTATATAATATTATGATATATTAGAAAAGTTTATATATCCTTCAATATACAATAGTAGACTGGGGAACCCGAATGAGCGGAACTTTCCGGTTAGACTATGCCAGGAAGAGGCTGTGCCTTTCATTCGAGGTAGCTGCAAGCAAAGAGGAGAATAAGGATGTACTCTTAAAGCTGGCCAAGGAGGGCCTAGCTAAAGCTCATGGGGGGGATGGAGGGCTGAGTAGAGTATTTATTTACGTTAGGGAGACGCTAACTATGTACTCCGTAGCCGCCTACGCTAGTTGCCGTGAAAACGGTAACCAGTTAGAGTGTATCCACTTCCTAGAATCCATGCTGGAGTGTATACTAAACGGTGTCAAGACGTTCCTAGAAGAACATTTCATACCTGCATTCGAAGATGAAGCAGACACTATAGAGCCCTTAGGCCCTAAGGCTAATGAAGTATATGTTAAAGCTCTTAAAGCCTTAAGAGACAAGGTAGACGACTCAGCCGAAGGCCATGAGTCGGAGCAGAAGCAGGTGGCGAAGGGCAACCTCTTACACACCTAACACCTCTAGACCCTAGTAATGCACTTCCAACTGTTGCTCTCGACAGTACTTGGTGCGAGAGGATGGTTCAAAAGTGATGTAGCATCCTCTCGGCTTTTCCAGTCCGCTTCAAGATAAAGGTTAATAACTAGGTATGAGGTATTATTGAATTAGGAAACGTGATATAGCGGGTCGGTGCCAGCCTATGGCTAATATAAGGTTAGAGATCGAGAGGCTAGGTCCTCTAGAAAACACCGACTTCACCCTCAAGGGGTCTATGACACTCTTATTCGGAGAACCTTCCTCGGGTAAGAGCTACACTTTGAAGGCTCTTTATGCTTCTCTTTCCATACTGGATCCTATAGTAAAGGATCTCTGTAAGAAGGTTCTCTCTGAAAACAGGTATAATTTAGTGGTTGGTGTAGAAGACGCCGGAATAGAATTAATATCTAAGCTAGTTGCTCTCTCGGCTCTCGTAGCTGCAAACCCTCAGGAAAGCCCTACAAAGATAGCGGAGGACTTCGGTCTAAAGTTATCACGTTATACAATCAAGGAGAGAGGCCGGATCGCTGAGGGCGGCAGAAAGGCTCGGGTAGAGCTTAGGGTTTCACGCACCGATCAACAGCCTTTGGGGAAGTATACTCATGGCAGAGTGATCAGATCTATAATATCAGCCTTTACTAGATGCCTTTCAAAACGCCTACTTCCTGAGAAGTCCCGGTTTAGGCTGCATCCAAAGCTCGATCCCGCTGATCCCCGGAATATAGGATCTGAAAACATAACTATCTATAATCGCGGCGTCGGTGAGGCCGAATGGAGTTTTATAGTTGGAGACTGTAATGTCGATGTTAAACGTGTATGGGGGGAGATAGCCTATTCTGAAGGATATGTCGTGCTTAGAAGCCTGGAATCTACGGTTATTGCCTCTGATAAGTGTTCACGCACAGCCATCGAAGAATTAGTTGGAAAGTTAAAGACTAAAATTAGTAAAGATAGAATGCACCTAGAGAAGATTATGGAGAGGAAGCTTAAAAGGCTAGCTGTAGAGAAGGCTCGCACTGCGGTTTCCGAAGCTGTAGGTTATACTGATATAATTTATATCTCCTTTCTACGAGGCTCAGCTCTTCTACTCCGCGCCCTTGCATCACGACTTCCAGACTCTAGGAAGGCTCGATTGATAGAAGCCCTACTAAGGGAGCCTGAGACTGCCTCTATTGGCATAGTCTACTATAGGATTGGGAGGGGGCTATGGGGGCTTAGTAAGCTTAGCGCTGTGACGGAGCAAGCAGTAAAACTCCTATTCTCCTTGGGGAACGTTAAGGTGGAGGTGGAGAGGGGGTTAAAGCTTGAGAGTCGGGAGGTGGAGGTTAACGTTGGCCATGCTTCAGGGCTTGCCGTAGAGACTGCTTCCATAGCTTTAGCGTTAGCGGGGAGTAGAGGGAGGCCGCTTATACTCCTTGAAGAGCCTGAATCGCAATTGCATCCAGAGTACCATGTTATAACGGTTATAGCATTGGCATCCATAGCGGGGATCCTGAATGCCTCCATAGCCGTTTCAACTCATAGCGACTTGATGGCGGCGACACTAGCCTCCCTAGCCCTATCCAAGGAGCCATCCAAGCCAGCCTACACTATATTGAGGCGGGCGGGCCTGGAGGGAGACCTCCTTGAAGCCGCTGTGAAGGGGGTAGAGAAGGCTGCTAGGCGAGGCTTCTCATTCTACCTCTTTGAGGAGGGGAGGATACGCCCGGTAGACCCTAAGACTGTCGTGGGAGAATCGCCTAGCCACGGGAAAGCGCTAGACCTACTCTACAAGGCCTTCCTCCCATCGGATGAGGGATAGAGGGTGCCGGAGCTAACGTGCGACCATAGTAACCACGCCTGCAGAGACGGTCCATGCAAAGCTCCCATGCCTAGAGGAGCGAGGCTAATGGTCACGGAGGACCTATTAGACGCCATTTGTTCTCCCTGGCAGGGTGAGAAGCCTGACTGCATAGCAGTCTCCATAAATGGTGGGATCCCTGAGATCGTGATTGCTGAAGTAAAGGATGCTAAAGGATTGAAGATGGAGGGAGTTAGCGGGGTTGCCGGAGCTATAGCCGGGAAAGTACATTATACTCTCTATAACCTCCATTCATGCCTTAAATTCTCTTCCCATACTATTAAAGTTAAGGTCTATGTGGCATTACCATTTGCATTAATGCCGATACAGGTTGGCGAAAGGGTTAGATACTACATCGCACAGTCTTTGAAGTCCCTGAGAGGCAGAGAGCCGGGAGGCCTTATACTTGGCTGCATGGTCCTTTACGACTGCAACGGGACTGTATGGTGGAGTAGCTGTTGTAGTTAAGCAATATTTGCTGACTGTAAAAGTGTATCCTATGTTACACTCTTATTACACTACTATAAAACCGCTTATCCTCGCAGACCCCTAAGGGTGCCAGGGCCTTGTGGAGGGCCCTCCTTATAGGGGCTCTCCTCGCCATAAGCCTAGCTAGCCTCACGTCCCCTTACTCTCAGGCTCAAGCTAATCCTTGGGTTGTGATCGTGCCCGACCCTACTCCGCCCCACGACGTGGTCGTTATTCTTGGCGACTTCCCGCCTTATGATAGGGTTGACGTCTACATATATGGGGAAGGGTACCCTAGGACCTACATAGCCAGACTTTATCTCAACCCCAACGGCGGGACCATGACTCTCCTAGGCCTCCCCAGGGACCTCCCGCCGGGCACGTATACCCTAGAGTTTCAGAGCTTGTCAGCCAACTTGGTGGTTACGAAGGACCTTAGGGTTGTTAGGCCTGTAGTTAGAGTTGAGCCCGCCGAATTCGCTCCGGGCGACGTTGTTACGGTGCACGTAACAGGCCTGGCTGGCAACGGAGTTAGCTTCCTCTACCTAGTAACCCTCGCAGGGCTAGTCGCGGGGGTTGTGACGCCCAGCCCTCAGGGGGAGGCTACCATCTCATTCGTAGCCCCACCGCTACCCTCGGGGTCGTATAGGCTCGCTATAGTGTACCCTGGGGGCGTGTGGCTAAACTACTCAAGCCTCTATGGAGGGCCTGTGGTAGTCGCTGAGACTACCGTCACAGTTAAGGGCGGGGTGGTTCTTGAGGGCGAGTTTAGAGCCTTGGAGGGGAGGGTTGTATCCCTCGAGGCTAGAGTCTCAGCCCTAGAGG
>WAKF01000086.1 GCA_015523465.1 Aeropyrum sp. | reverse complement strand
CACTACAGGCCCCCTCTTACCCCCCGCCATACGAAGTTCGGCTCTCCATCCAAGCTCCTCCACAAAGCCCAGTACCATTGAGAGGAACGAGGATTCTACGTCGACAGGCACAGGCCTCCTAGACCCTAGGACCTCCACAACCTTATCAACACCTACAACGAACACGTTGAGCCTGCTAGATCTGGCTAGGACCTTCTCACCCAGCAAAGCACCCCCTCCACCCTTAATCATGCTCCCATACATCAGCTCAACCTCGTCAGCTCCATCAACATAAATGTCAACCCCCCGGTAAACCCTGGGATCCAGTACTCTAAACCCGTAGGACCTAGCCTTGAGGGCTGTTTCAATACTACTAGCAACGACACCCTCAGCACTCATTAAAGCCTTGGCGGCCTCAGAGAGAAACGCTTGAAGCGTAGACCCGGTACCAAGGCCCACAATCCTCCCCGAAAGGCCGCCCAAACCCTCTACGAGCTCCAGCGCACCACGCGAAGCAGCAACCCTAGGGTCGCACACTGCCACTCCCAGCACCCTCCGCGAAACTATCACGTGGCCTGGGTAGAATGCGTTTAACGCTCCACAGGAAACAGAGGGGTCCTTATAAGGGGTGCACAGAGGCTTGGATGCCTTAGCATAATGGTAGCCTCCCACCCCCCTACTTCCGGTGGAACCCTCTACCTCCAACTGTAAGCTCTTTAAAAACACTTAAACTCGGTAAAGCTACATAATGCAAAAGCTATAGTAAAACCTTACCTTCAAAGTACACAGAGCCTAAGTCTCAACGAGAAGAAGCCTTCATTGAACCATCGGCAAATGCGCGGCGAGACTAGTATTCCAACGGAAGCTAGGGGGGCCGGGGGTCTCTATACAGGCGTGGAGGATATTGCAAGGAGTTCCAGTGGAAACTGGGGGGTGTTAACCGGGGGGTTGAATGCTCCATGAAACTGTTTTAGAAGGTTCTATCTTGCCAGGGGGCTTCCATCTCTTAGGCTTTCGTCCTGGAGGCGCTGTTAGGTGTCTCAGCCTTCCCTCTCTCGGGGCGTATATGCCGGGGGAGGTCCTACGGGGGAGGTCTATGTGTATAGGTCTAGTCTTGAGCTTGTAGCCGCAGGACGGGCACTTGTACCCTTTACCTCTCCCGGCGCTCTTCATTCTCTTCCCGCATCTAGGGCATGGAGGGGAGGTAGTATATTCTAGTGGGGCTAGCTCTTTTACGACTAGCTTGTCTACTGCCACCACCATGTAACCTCTAGGCCTGTAGGGTCTAACGCTTCCCTGGATAACTATTCTATCCCCTTCAGCCAGCCTAGAGGCTATTTTGTTTAGAGGGTATGCTTCATTGTAGAATGCCGCTTCCAATGTAAACTCCCCGGTTAACACCCTAACTATAATGTGAGACCCGGGTAGGACCTCTGGCTTCCCCCCAACTAAACCTTCAATAACAACGTAATTGTAAGGTCTTGGAGGAGCCACTAGTCCTAGAGCTGCAGGGGCGTCTGTGTGCTGGTTGCTCCTATACAGCACCCAGAAGTGCGGCTTCTCGCAGAGGACTTCTGAGTAGGCTTTCAAAGCCCAAGGGCAATCACCCCGGAACCCGGCTAACACGGGGTCGGGACCCTGAGGAGCTGCTGAGAACTTACCCTCTATCAAGTCATAGTTGTTGAATGTACATGGAGGGAGTCTAGCTTCAACCCTTGCAGCAGCCTCATGGTCTATACACCTCGGAGAGCCCCACACATCAGGCCTCCTATAAGCCGTGAGCTCCCACGTGTAATCGTCGCCGGGGGCTAGAGCTGCAATAGAAGATGCAGCACCCACAACGCCCCTACCACCAAACCACAAGCCCCCAACACTCTCAATAACCTTCAATGCAACATCGCGCACCACTATGGAAGTAAGGGCTTTACGGTAAAGCCACCTAAGCTTAGGGTCCCAGGGGCTCCCCTCAAGGACCACTACTCCAGGCCCCTTGCCAGGCTCCCTTCTCCACCCAGCATACTCATCAACCAGGGACACGGCTTCCTCCATAACGATTTTGGGCTCTAGCCCCCTAACTCTTAGAACAACTGCAGCGTTGCCCCTAGTCTTCCAAGGAATCCCTGGGTTTAGCCTTACTAGGAGGGGATAGTCTGCAAGCTCGACTCCAAGGTCTAGAAGCCTCTTTAGTAGAAGGCCTGAAAAGTGAGTAGTACACCCTCCCCAGGGAGAGTCCACATCATCCACAGCTACTGATACCAGGGGGGCTTTCTCCATCACCTCTACCTCTTAATCTTCTTCCTCGACACTGTCATGGTTGTAGTTGTCTTCACTCCCTCAATCTGCCTGATCCTGAGGACCACCTGCCTCACGTGGTCTGTGTTGGGAGCCTCAATATAGGCTATTAGGTCGTGAGGTCCATAGATCATGTAGACCTCCTTAACCTCTGGCATATTGCATAGCTCTTCGAAAACCTTATCCTCAGCGCCCGGAGCCGTTGTAATCGCGACAAATGCCTCAACCATACCCAAACCCCTCCACACTCTAACGCCAGGATAGAATATATGTGTTATGCCTGAAAAGGAAAGGGTTCATGACTTTACGCTTCAACAGTTTCTTCATAAACTAACACAACATTCCTCCCCGTATAGTTTAAGGGAGGCTATAACGGTTTGTTAGTGGGTATCGACCCTATACGACGCTCTAATTCTTTAATGTTCATAGAATTCAGTGCCTCCTCCAAGGGAATGGATAATCCTCTGGGGCCCACCATGATAGGTGTCATTGTTATGAACCCCTTTATAAGGGCTCCTCCATCGTACTCGTCGCTTTCTTCCTTATAGATCTCTGCGTGGTTCTTAGCTTTCACCTTCACAATGGTACCATTATTTGCAGGCTCGGCTATTCCCTCAAGCTTGGGCAATATAGGTGAAGGTTTAACGAATTTTACTCCTCGAGGCGGAGGTTTAGGTATGTTTATTGATACAACATTAAATGGTATATTTCTCAAGTCAAACATAAACTCTATTATTCGTTTTGAATAGTTTACGGCATAGTCTATACACACGCCATCGCTTCTGAAACAATATGAACTAATACTAACGCCGAGCACGCCTCTAAAGGCGGCCTCTAAAGCGGCTCCTATAGTGCCGCTAGTTAGTATATCGTGGAATCCAAGGTTGGGCCCGTAGTTTATGCCTGAAACCACTACATCAACGTCAAACCCCATGATGTCTATGAATAGGGCTACTATAGCTGCGGGAGGAGCGTTTACCGAGTAAGCGTCAATACAATTTATATCATCTTTCCTATGAATCCTCACACTACTCATACTACCTAACGCCTTCCCCGAACCGCTCCAGTCCCTCGAGGGAGCTGCAAGTATAACTTCGTATCCCAGGTCCTTGAGAGAAAATGCTAGCTTTATCGTGGCTAAACTGTCAATGCCATCGTCGTTAGTCACTAGCACCAACATGGTAGACTCCCCAAATCGCCGACCTAGCTTTTAAAGATAAGTAGCCTCTCGGGGGGGATGTAAATGTGGATTTTGGACCCAGCAGGCATCTTAGCAGGCTTGCCAGTATAATCATCTACTATAATTGTGCTGCCTTCGAAATCAAGTATGTAAGTTACCCTTGCCCCCATGAATCTAGCGTCGATTATCCTCGCTTCAAGTACATTCTCTTTTCCGGAGGGGTCTAAGAGTAATTGAGCATGCTCGGGTCTAAAGCCTAGTAAAACCTTGTCTCCCGGATGGACGCCTTTAACTCTATTGAAGGATTTCAGTGTTAGCTTAGCTACCTTGACGAGAATTCCATCGTCCGTTAGCGATAGGACCTTACCCTCTAGGAAGTTCATAGACCCTATAAAGTCTGCCACGAATATTGTAGATGGTCTAAAGTATATTTCTTCGGGCGTCCCTACCTGCTCTATCCTGCCAGCGTTCATAACCACAATCTCGTCTGCAACACTCATTGCCTCTTCCTGGTCGTGAGTGACGTGTATAGTTGTTATGCCTAGCTCCTTCTGGATCCTCCTAAGGTCCACCCTGACTTTAGCCCTTATCTTGGCATCTAGGTTGCTTAGAGGCTCGTCTAGGAGTAGTATTTTAGGCTCGATCACTAGGGCCCTTGCAAGGGCGACTCTCTGCTGTTGCCCTCCGCTGAGTTCATGTGGATACCTATTTAGTAGTTCCTCTATCCCCAACATCTTAGCTATCTCTCTAGCCTTAGCTTCAGCCTTCTCCCTATCGACGCCTCTAACCCTCAATCCATAAATTATGTTATCGATCACTTTCATGTGAGGAAAGAGAGCGTAGTTCTGAAACATCATAGAGATACCCCTCCTATGAGGGGGAACACCATTAACCTTCACTCCATCTATCCAAACCTCACCAGTATCGGGCTCATAGAGGCCGGCTATAATCCTGAGAAGAGTGGTTTTACCGCAGCCCGAAGGCCCCAGTATCACAACGTAGGAGCCTCTCTTTACCTTAAGCGATACCCCTTTAAGGGCTACCACGTCACCAAACCTCTTCCAGACGTCTTTGACTACTAGGATCTCGCTAGCCACGTTAAGTCACCCCCTACAGGAACTCTTCAAACACCCTCACCCTCCTCCCCATTAAGAGTTTTAATGATACTAGGAATACCACTACAGTTGCTATTAAGAGTGTGCTCAACGCTGCAGCTTGCCCCCAGTATCCGTGCGTCCCAAGGCCTAGTATGAAGGGTGCAAGGAGCTTTGTACGGGGTGTCTCAAGGAATATGACTGCGCTGACGGTATTCATCGACTTTATGAAGGCGTAGACGAAGCTTGAAAGGAAGCCTACGCTCGCTAGAGGTAGTATAACTCGAGTCATTGTGGTTACAGCCCCAGCCCCCAGGACCACCGAGTTTTCTTCTATTGCCTGGTCTATCTTGGTTAGAACGGACTTGTAAGACTGGAGGGAGAGAGGTAGAAACCTGACTACATTGTTGACAATTATTATGAATATCGTGCCTGTTAAAACTAGTGGAGGCCCCGCGAAAGCGAGTATATATGCTATTCCTAGGAGAGTACCTGGTATAGCGCTAGGCATGGTACCCACAACTTCCAAGTACTTGTTAGTCAACGATATCCTCCTAAATGAGATCATGTAGGCGACTAGAAAGCCTAGAAGAGCACAAAATATCGCTGATGCAATAGCGACTGTGAGGGAGTTCCTCAAGGTAAATGTAGCGGCGTAAGAGACTTGCCTAAAATGGTCTAGGGTGGGCGTGTAATCAACACCCCAGGTCTTAGTGAAAGCCCCTAAAATTATAGACGAATATATAGTTACTATGAAGAGAGAGGAAGCAGTCATTATGGCGAGAGCCGGCACTTTCACCCAAAACGGGGGCTCGCGAACCTCCACATAACTCTCTCTACCGGTTACTGTAGTATATCTAGCCCTCCCCAAGATCTTCCATTGTGCAACAAAGAATAGTAGTACTAGGATTAAGAGTACATAGGCCGTTGCAGCACCACCCACATAATCTCCCCATCCAACGACGTTCATGTAGGCTAGGACCGCTAAAACATAAAAGTCTCCTCCCACAAGGAGAGGGTTGCCGAAATCCTCTAGAACGTACATAGCTACTAGGGTTAAAGCACTTAGAATAGCGGGTTTAAGGAGCCTGAGATCGACGTCTATGAACGCCCGAAGAGGTGGAGCCCCTAGGGTACGAGCTACGTAGTCGTAAGTAGGGTCTAAAGCTTTAATGGCCCCATAAAGTACTAGGAACGCTATTGGAAAGAACGTTATAGTTTGGACTATCCATAGCCCTATAGCCCCGTAAAGGTTAAGCTCTACACCTAAGAGATCGTTTAAGAGTCTAGAAGCTATGCCGTTTCTTCCAAACAACATTAGGAAAGCTAGGCCCGAGGCGAATGGAGGGGCTATAAGTTGTAAGAGTATAGTGTAGGTGAAGAACTTCCTAAAGGGTACCCTCCATTTTGCTAGAGCGTAGGCATATATGAATCCCAGGGCTGTGGCTGTAGGGGTTGAGAGGGCTACCATCAACAGCGTGTTTATAACGGCATCCCTATACAATCTCTCATCAAGGAACTTCTTGTAGTACACTCCACCATCGCTAAGCGTAGGCACGAAACCTTTAGCTAAAGGATAGAGTACAAAGAGTGATATAAAAAATAGGGCAAACATGTATAAGGCTATTGTTGTAGGGTCTTTAGCCAACGGGTCGTCTCTAGACAACCTCGAAATCATGGCCCGATACCGCCTATTTACTGTTCTCTCGAAGCTAGCGGCGCCATTAACGGGGTTATGTTAGGCTCTAGGGAGCCGCCTCCAAGAACCACGCTCTCCCACTTCTTCAATATATCATCTTTATTCTCGGTAGCCCACTTCCACTTATAATCTCTCAGCACTTTTATCTCGCTCAAAGGCGTGGTTCCTGGCGGAGGCTCTACATCCTCTCTCGTAGAGAGCCTGAAGGAGAGGTCTGTGTGGAGTTGGCCGGCTTTCTTGCCTAGGAGCCAGTTTACGAAGGTCTTAGCAGCCTCTAGGTGGGGGGCTCCTTTGAGTACTGAGACGCCTCCTATCTCCCATCCCGTACCCTCCTTGGGATATATAAGCTCTACCTTGTAGCCTGCCGACTTAACCTTAAGTATATCGTGCCCGAAGGCTATGCCTATGGGATACTCGCCTATCCCCACTAACCTTGCTGGGGCTGCTCCCGACTTAGTTATGACGCCCGCGTTACCCCAGAGCTTTTTAGCATACTCCCACCCCTTATCCTCACCATAAAGAGATAGTAGTGTTACTAGTATGGTGTATGCCGTGCCCGATGTCCTAGGGTCTGCTACGGCTATGTACCCCTTATACTCAGGCTTTACCAGGTCCTCCCAGCCTTGAGGCTTAGGTAGCCCTAGCTCCTCTAGCTTCTTAGTGTTAATAGCTATTCCGATAGCCCCCAGGTAAAATCCATACCAGTAGCCGTCTGGGTCGTGGTATATAGGGTCTATATCTTTAGCGTTGGGTGGAGGCTCATCCCACTTATATAAGAGACCGGCTTTCTTCAACTCCTCGTGGAATATCATAGGCCCGCCTACTATGACGTCCGCTTGAACGTTGCCGGCAGCGGCTTCAGCCTTTACTCGAGCAGCTATCTCGCCAGCCGACATCCTAACGTACTCCACCTTTATGCCGGTCTCTTCCTCAAAAGCCTTAGCGAGCCTATCCATCTCGAACTCATGTATAGCTGCGTAAACGATCACAGGACCTTGAGCCTGCGTTTCTTGACCTCTTCCTCCAAAGAGTACGAATGCAATAACTAACACAATCAACACGGCGAAAGCGGCAGCTATAAGATATCTCGACGAGGTGAATGCTCCTTTCCTTGTACTAGCATTTCCCACAGAAAACCCCCTCAGTACCTAATTAATAACCTGGTTTAGCTGATAAAGAGGGCATAGAGTTTTAAATGGTATGTGTTTTCATGGTGAAATTAAAAGTTTAGTTGAGAATCTAAGTTGTTCACAACGCAACGCTATATAAATTAGGAGAGTTAAATGGTTTTACGTACGTAATAGTATTAGCTTAATAGTTTGTGAACTTAATACGGTTTTTATTAATGCTAAAAACATTATTATGTATAATATTCAAGTAAATAGAGGCTAACGTGTTAAGCCCACACTCCGCCTCTAGTATCTATTGCATTTTCTGTCTTAGCTATGATGGTAGTTCCTACTAGGTCGCCGGTAACGTTAACCATAGTCCTCCCCATATCAAGGATTACATCTATGCCTGCTACGAGACCGTATGCTAAGGCTACGTTGGGGTCTGTTAGGGGGAGGCCTATGGCATCAAGGACTACTGCTAACATTATGAGTCCTGCTCCAGGGACTCCGGCGGTTCCGATGGAGGCTAGTGTAGCTGCAAGGACTATAGCTAACTGTTGGCCCAAGGTTAAGTCTATCCCTAGAGCATTTGCTATGAATAGTGCTGCTATAGCTTGATACATTGCAGTTCCGTCCATGTTTATAGTAGCTCCCAGAGGTAGGGTGAAACTATATACTCTCTTATCTATCCTAAGCTTTTGTTCTGCAACGTTCATAGTTACGGGCAAAGTACCACTGCTACTCCTAGTAACAAACGCTGTTATCATGGCGTCAGCCGCGCCCTTGAGGAACTTGACTAGGTTAAATCCAAAGATTCTTAGTAGTATCCCGTAGACAAGGACTATATGTAGGAAAAGACCGGCATAGAGTGCTAAGACAACTATAGCCAGGGGACCTAGTATCTTGGGGCCGTAAATTCCAACTACATAGCCTACTAGGGCGAATACACCTATTGGAGCGTACTCTAAAATCCCTCTGATGACCTTGTACAATGATTCCGCTAACCCCTCAAAGACTGTAAATAAAGTTTCCCCGGATCGCCGTATCCGCTCTTCTCTGGAAGCCCTTAACACGGCTATAGCTATACCTAATATTATAGAAAAGAATATAATCTGGAGTACGTTGCCTTCGGCGAGCGCTTTAAAGGGGTTTGTGGGTACTATGTTTAATATAACTTCGCTTACGGGAGGGGGTTGTTTCACTTGGATCTGCTTGGCCTCGCCAGCTAGCTCTATACCTTCTCCAGGCTGGAATATGTTAGCTACAACGAGCCCTATAGTAATGGCTACCGCCGTAGTGAATATGTAGTAAACGAAGATCTTCACACCGATTCTTCCCAGAACTGAGGGTGAAACGCTCGCAGCCCCTACTACAAGGCTAAAGAATATTATGGGAGCCACTATCATTTTGAGCAGTCTAATGAATAAATCGCCCAAAGGTTTAATAATGGACATCGCGTCTCCAGCGATAATTCCTACAATGACGCCAAGAATGAACCCAGCGGCTATCTTATACAGTACTGATACCTCTAAATATCTTTTCAAGGCGCTGCTTATTGATGTCACGTGGCTCACCACCACACTATATGAAATTACACATGGAAATATAAAAGGTTGCGGATAGTCACATATATGTTATCTTGAGTTACAAACTTAAAGCCGGTTTATAAATATAACTATAACAATTAATACATTTATTATTAAGTGTTATAAAGGATTAGTTATTAAAGTGTAGCGGATTAATGTTAATCCCTTTGGACTAAATTGGGGGGTTGCTGGCGTGGGTAAAGTACCGAGGCCTCCAAGGGGCTTCAGGGACTTTCCTCCGAGCTTGATGATACTTAAACTAGAGGTGTTAAGTAAGATTGAAAGGGTGTTTCAGAGGTACGGGTTTGATCCTATAGATACTCCAGCTCTCGAGTACTGGGAGACCCTCGCAGGCAAGTATGGAGAGGAGGCTGAGAACAGGCTTATATGGAGGTTCCAGGACCCCCTCAGTGGGAGGTGGTACGCCCTCCGCTACGACCTCACAGTACCTATGGCGCGCTTTGTTGCATCGAACCCGGGGCTGCAGATGCCCTTTAAGAGGTATCATATAGGGAAGGTTTGGAGGCATGACGAGCCCCAGAGGGGAAGGTTTAGGGAGTTTACTCAGTGCGATGCAGACATTGTTGGGAGCCCTCACCCTGAGGCTGATGCCGAGATAGTTAGCCTCGCTCTGGATGTTATGGACGAGATAGGTGTTGGTGGTGTTGTTGTTCGGGTTAACGATAGGAGGCTTATGGCTGGGATCTTCGAGGAAGAGTTGGGTATCGAGGATCCCACACCAGTATATAGGGTTGTGGATAAGCTAGACAAGATCGGGGTTGATGGTGTTAAGGGTGAGCTAGCTAAGCTGGGCCTCTCGGAGGAAACCATAAAGAAGATTATGGATATCATCTCTCTTAGGGGTAGGCCTGGGGAGGTCCTACCTGAAGTCTCTAAGAGGTACGGGTCTAATAGGAGGGTTACCGAGGCTGTGAGCCATTTAGAAGAGATGCTCTCTCTCGTAGACGATGATAGGGTTATTATAGACCTTAGCCTGGTTAGGGGGCTCGACTACTATACCGGGCCCATACTGGAGGTGGTGTCCGAGAGGCTTCCTGTAGGTAGCATTGCTGGTGGTGGTAGGTATGATGGACTTATAGGGCTCTTCTCTGGGAGAGAGGTTCCTGCTACGGGGGTGAGCATAGGGGTTGATAGGATTATAGATGCTGGCATTGAAGCTGGGATATTCAGTGTCAACCGGCAGACGCTAACGCAGGTTTATATAGTAGTCTTGGATAGGGGGGCCTATAAGTATGCCTGGAAGGCTGCAAGGTTATTGAGGTCTTCTGGTCTAAGCGTGAGGATAGACTTATCACGAGCTAGCGGTCAAGTGCAAAGAAGGAAAGCTTCTAGGCTAGGGGTGGCAGTGATAGCTTTTATAGGCTCTAGGGAGGCGGAGTCAGGCACGATCACGTTGTATTCAACCAGGACGGGAGAAAGGGTTGAGACTAAACTTGAAGAAGCTGCCGGTAAAGTAATTAATTTGTTATAAAATTATGGTGACCCCTTCAATTCTCCTATTTACATCTGTCTAAAACAGGGCCCCTATTACTACCACGCTTAAATCCTGATCTTGAAACCCCATTTAAAGGGGTGTCCTCCTTTTGGCAGAGAAACTCATTGTATGGCTAGATGAGATAGGAAAGGATGACTTGATACTAGTGGGCGGCAAAGCTGCAGGGCTAGGGGAGCTCATAAAGGCCGGCATACCAGTGCCTCCGGGCTTCGTTGTAACGAGCGAGGCCTACAAAAGCTTCATATATGAGACGGGGATAGCGGGTTACATAAAATATATTATAGAGGAGAAGATAACTACTGGAGCCCCGAAGGAGTACGAAGAGGCTAGCGAGCTGATAAGGAGCAAGTTCATAAGGACCCCCGTGCCACCCAGGATTAGAAAGTCCATAATAGACGCCTACAGGGAGTTGGCTAGGAGGATTGGCGTAGAGGAGCCTAGAGTAGCTGTTAGGAGTAGTGCAACTGTGGAGGACCTACCAGAGGCTAGCTTTGCAGGGCAACAGGAAACATACCTCAATGTCAGGGGTGAGGATGAGGTTGTCGAGCACGTTAAGAAAGTTTGGGCTAGCCTATGGACTGCAAGGGCCTTAAGCTACAGGGATAGCCTTAACATAGAACATGAAAGCGCGTTAATGGCTGTGATAGTCCAGAAAATGGTTAATAGTAGGTCTAGCGGTGTCATGTTCACGGTTCACCCGGTTACTGGAGAGCCCGATAAGATAGTGATAGAGTCGATCTGGGGGCTGGGCGAGTACATTGTGGGTGGTAAGGTTACCCCTGATAGGTTCGTGGTTGACAAGAAGACTCTGGAGGTCATAGAGAGGAAGATCTCTGAGAAGAAGAAGGCGCTCTTCTACGACGAGGCTCGTGGAGGCAACGTTGAGGTCGAGCTGCCTAGAACCTCGGAGGAGCTTGAGAACTTAAGGAGGTCCTACCCCGGAATAGCGGAGATTATAGCTAAGGCTGGCGTAAAACCCGAAGCTCCTTCTCTTACTGAGGAGGAGGTAAAGACTCTAGCGAGGCTCGCGATCAAGGTTGAGAATCATTTTGGCAAGCCTATGGATATAGAGTGGGCTGTGGACATGGACTTAAACTACCCCGAGAGCATATTAATAGTGCAAGCAAGGCCTGTCACAGCGCTCGGAGGGAGCAAGGAAGAGGTATCGGAGGAGGCTGAGGGCGTTAAGGTCGGAGAAGTGCTTGTAAGAGGGGTTCCAGCGAGCCCGGGAGTAGCCTCTGGCGCAGTAAAGGTTGCGTTGACTGTCGAAGAGGCCGCCAAAAAGATGGGTAAGGGTGATGTGCTAGTAACTAAGATGACAGACCCCGACTGGGTCCCCTATATGAAGATGGCTAGCGCTATAGTCACGGACGAGGGTGGTATGACGGCACATGCAGCTATAGTAGCTAGGGAGCTCGGAATACCGGCTGTAGTAGGTACGGGTAACGCTACCCAGGTCCTAAAGGATGGTATGGTGGTGACTGTTGATGGTAGTAGGGGTGTCGTGTACTATGGGAAGATAGCGGAGGAGAAGGAGGAGAAGGTTGAGGCTAAGGCTGAGGCTGTAGCGGTAGCTGCGCCCCCGGCAGAAGTCCTAGTTAATCTATACCCAGTGACGGCAACTAAGATCTACATGAACTTGGGTCACCCTGACGAGATAGATAGGTATAAGGACCTGCCGTTCGACGGTATAGGGTTAATGAGGATCGAGTTTATAATATCTAGTTGGATAGGCTACCATCCAATGTACCTGATAGAGCAGGGTAGGGGAGTATTCTTTGTTGACAAGCTAGCTGAAGGTATAGCTAAGGTGGCCTCAGCCATCTATCCAAGGCCTGTCGTCGTCAGGTTTAGTGACTTCAAGACTAACGAATACCGGAGGCTGAAGGGCGGTGAGAAGTATGAGACGATCGATGAGAGGAACCCGATGATAGGGTGGAGGGGTGTATCAAGGTACATACACCCCAACTACGAGCCAGCATTCAGGCTAGAGGTTAGAGCTATAAAGAAGGTTAGGGACGAGTGGGGGCTTAAGAACGTCTGGGTGATGTTCCCCTTCGTTAGGACGACCTGGGAGCTAAAGAAGGCACTTAGGATAATGGAGGAAGAAGGGCTGGAGAGGGGTAAGGACTTCCAAGTCTGGATCATGGTAGAGGTGCCTAGCACAGTTATACTCGCTGACGAATTCGCCAAGATGGTAGACGGCTTCAGCATAGGAAGCAACGACCTCACGCAGCTAGTGCTGGGAGCCGACAGGGATAGCGGCCTACTGGCTAAGATGGGCTACTTCGACGAGAGGGACCCAGCGGTCCTCAGGGCTATAGAGATGCTCATAGAGAAGGCACATGCAAACGGCGTCACAGTAAGTATCTGTGGACAAGCCCCCAGCGTGTACCCAGAGATAGTGGAATTCCTGGTTAGGAAGGGGATTGACTCGATAAGCGTTAACCCGGACGCCGTTGTAAGAGTTAGGAGGCTAGTTGCTAGCATAGAGAGGAAGCTAATGCTGGAAAGGCTGGAAGAGCTGGAGAGGAGACTTAGAGAAAGAGGTATCTAATATAATACTACTATAATATTTTTGCGGGGTACACCCTATCCTCCCTCACATAAACCCTCCCAAAAGCCTTAAGGGCCCGTAGGACCTCCCTCACCTCGCCTGGAGGCCCATTAACGATCACGATCTCGCCTCCAAGCCTAGACCCAGCAAGCCCTAGATAAAGGTATGCCGGCATGGTAACCCTTCCACCCCTACTATATATAATTATTGCGAACTTAGCCTCCCTCCCTCCAGCTTCTAGAGCCTCTAAGCCGGCTGCGAGGGCTCTCCTAGAGTTTTTAAGGTTTAATTGAGTCCTAGGCGGTAAGACCACCACTACAGATCTGGCACCCCCGACGAGGCCCAGGTCTAATATTATGGTTTCAAGTCCTCCCACACCAATTTTTTCTATAGCCTCCACAGTAAAACCGCGAACCTCGGATAAGACGCTGGAAGCTTCTTCGGCGAGAGCCTTGTTACTCAATCTTCTCCTCCCTCACTACAGGCATCCTATCAGGTGTAGGATGCGCCTCCACTATGTAAGCTTCACCTCCATACATAGAGGCTAGCGTTAAAAGCAACGTAGGGTCTGGAGGTAGACATAGAGTTCGGGGCCGGCACTCGACTCCAAGCCCGGGGGGAGCAGACGAGCTTCTAAGCTCGCCCCAGACTACAGTACCATCCTGAGTAGGCTCTTCATACCAGTAGGCATCTCTCCAGGCAGTATTCCTAAGCCTATTACCCGTCTGCAGTCTATCCTTGAATGACGCGGGGCAAAAGTGGACCGGTATCCCCGAGTTCCTTGAAGCCCACTCCAACACCTTTAGAGCGGCTTTCAATGAGCCTTTTACAGTAAAGGGCCTAACAGGATCCTCCCTATAGCCCCTGGCCATTAAGGCTCTAGCGTTGGGCTCAACGATTTCCATTTCATTTAGGTTTACGAACTCAGCCCCTCTCCTCTCAGCTTCTGATATAACTTTGATAGCCCACTCTTCCATGCCTGGTGCTACGGGAATCTCTACTCCCACGCTCATACCAGTATACTCTCTAGCCATAGAGATCCTGTCAAGCAGCTCAAGGCTCGTCGGGTGAAACCTTATCTCGTCGACACCAGCCTCCCAAAGAGACTTAAGGAGCCCGGGAGTAGCCCTTCTACCGCTCGTATACAAGTGTATATGGAACCCGGGACCAAAAGACTCCTTCAATGCTCTAGCAAGTTTTAAGGTCCTCTCAGCAGCTATCAGAGGGTCACCCCCAGTAAAGCTAGCCCCCTCCGCACCCACCCTAGCTACCTCAGCTACAGCCTCATCAACGCTATATACCCTAACCTCGTTAACGTAGAACACGTCACTACCAAGCTTAGACCTGCTAACAGGACAATAAAAACAGCTATCATCACATATACCAGTGATAAATATGACAGCCTTAAGCCCGGGAAAGCAAAGGTCGCACCCGCGTGCCATGTAAAGGTTTTCACTGCCAGCTAGTAGAGCCTTTTCAGGGCTACCTACGATCATACTCTTCAATCTTAGAGTATCCCTAGCTACCACCATGCCCTAAACGCCTAGGGTATAGTAGGGTTAAGAAAAGGGTTAAAGTAAATGGTTAAATACGGCTCGGTTAAGGGTGGGTTCCTCATCCACCACTTCAGCCCCAAAGGTCGTCCTCACAGCCCCTATCTTCTAAGCTCCTCTGGAAGACTCTCTATAAGCTTTCTCACAGCCCCTACGGCCTCATCCATCCTCCTCTTCTCCTCCTCGGTGAGAGGTAGCTCTATCACCTTCTCTGCGCCCCCTCTTCCTAGCACTACTGGGACTTCAGCTACTATGTCTTCATAGCCGTATTCTCCCTGGAGGTAGATGCTAAATGGGTATACTCTCTTAGCATCCCTCTTAATAGCCTCGACTGTGAGTAGAAGGCCTGCGGCCGGACCATAATTGCTACTATAGCCTCTTAACTCGGTTATCCTAGCCCCGGCCTTGACGGTCTCGGTGACGACTTCCTCTAGGTCCTTAGGAGAGAGTAGCCTGTCTAGGGGCATTCCTGAAACGCTCGAGAGCCTTGGAACAGGGAACATCTTCTCTCCGTGCATGCCCATCACTATAGCGTTCACGCTTGCGGGACTGACGCCGAGCCTTTTAGCTATGTAGTAAGCCATCCTACTAGAGTCTAGTATCCCGCTAAAGCCCAATACCCTCTCCCGAGGGAACCCTGTCTTCTTGTACATAACGTATGTTAGGGGGTCTACAGGATTAGTAGTTAACACTACTATGGCATCTTTAGCGTAGGTCCTAATCTTCTCTGCAAGGTCGGCTATCGTCTTGGCGTTCTCTGCCAGAAGCTGCTCCCTAGTCATACCAGGCTTTCTCCCGATGCCCGCTGTAACAAGAATTATATCGCTACCCCTCATAGCCGAGTAGTCGTTACTACCCTCAATCCTGACGTCTATTCCTAGCTCGGCGGCGGCGTGGGCAAGGTCTAGAGCCTCACCCTGAGGCTTACCCGGCGTCCTAGCGATCAAAACTAGGTCGTCGATACCGCGCATCATGAGCATGATAGCAGTAGCCATACCAACTTTACCAGCGCCAAGAATAGTGATCAACTCCCTTCACCATAAAGATCAAGATGGACTGCAAGCTATATCAAAGCCCTTACAACCCAGAAAGAATCCCTGATACACGCAAAAACATAAAAACACGCATTCTCGATCAACGCAAGACAAAGAGCACAATTATCTATATTATTGTATAAAGAATATAATATTATAGTATAAATTAAAAGGTATAATGTGTGGGGATTAAATGGATGTAAGCAAAAGTCTTATACAGCCTCGGACACGTGCTAAAGCTATGCTGAAACTTTAGTATGAATTATTTGGATAGAAGCTTTCTTGCTTTCTCGTCGATAGCCTTGTCTCTGTGCTCATATTCATAATATCCTATTAGCTCGTAGAATTCTCTTCTAGTCATTAGCTTATCTAGTATATAGCGTTGGGTCCCTCTCATTTTTATCTCCTCTAATACTTCCTTTGACGCTTTCATTGACGCTCGGAATGTCGTTACAGGAAATATAACTATTTTGTAGCCTGCTTCTTTAAACTCGTCTACAGTTATGTATGGGGTTTTCCCAAACTCGGTCATGTTGGCTAATAGAGGTGCTTTCACGCGCCTAGCGAACTCTTTGAACTCTTCTAGGCTCTCTAGAGCTTCAGGGAATATGATGTCAGCTCCAGCCTCTACGTACATGTTAGCTCTTTCTATAGCCTTTTCTAGCCCTTCAACGCCCCGGGCATCCGTCCTAGCTATTATTAGTGTCTCCTTCCTTCTAGCCTCTACTGCGGCGACTATCTTTCTCACCATGTCGTCGGGGCTTACGAGCTGCTTTCCTGCTAGGTGACCGCATTTTTTGGGTAGAATCTGGTCTTCGATCTGTATTGCAGCGGCCCCAGCATCTTCAAGTTCCCTCACAGTCCTCTCAACGTTGATTGCTTCCCCGAACCCCGTGTCGGCATCAACGATTACAGGGATCCTAATGACCCTAGTTATATAGCGTGTAAACATGGATAGCTCGGTGAGAGTTATCAAGCCTAAGTCGGGCATTGCAAGGCTACCTGTCAGCGCCGCCCCGGAAAGATATACCGACTTAAACCCCATTTTCTCGGCAAGTAGCGCTACAGCAGCGTTATAAACTCCAGGCGCTACTATCACATCCTCCTTCTTTAAAAGCGCCCTAAGCTCAGCCCCAGGATCTTCCAGGGGGGCTTTATAGAGGAAAGCCAAGCTCCTCCCCCACGCCTGCTGGAGAAGTGTAGCGATAATAGCTTAACGCGGGCTAGAGAGGACGAGTAATAGGCTCTGGCAGCTAACCCCCTACTGGGTGAAGGGGCTATGGGGGGTAGACAGAGGACGACACTCTTCATGGATACTAGTAAGAAGGCTGAAGAGGAGGAGGGTAGGAGAGGGAAGAAGAGGAAGTGACATGTTGGGAATGGCCCTCGCGCCGCAGGGCCTCTAAGCTAGCTGTCGCAATACCCGGGAGCGTTTTAACTGTGGAACATGGGCTTCTTATGAAGACTGTTAAGGCAGGCATCATAGGCAGGTTGCTCGCAGTCTTTAGGGTCGACGAGGTAGCCGTGTTTAGGGATCCAGATGCTAGCCGTGAGGATACGGAGTTACTAGCTAAACTTCTAAGTTATCAAGTCACTCCGCCCCACCTTAAGAAGAGAGTTTACAGGATCTCCGAGGAATTCAGATACGCAGGCTTGATACCACCCCTCAAGATACCTTCACATACACCTCCAGAGAAGCTTGAAGAAGGAGTAGTCATGTATGGTTATGTTGAAGCATGTAGAGGAAGCTACTGTAGGGTTTACTTGGGAAAGGCGGGTTATGGAATCGCTAGGAGCACTCTAAGGCCTGGCTCGCTAGTTCTAGTTAGAATTGTTGAGGCAAAGGGGCCTAAGGCCTGGCTCGAGGTGTTAGACGAGGACTCTGTAGGCGTTTATCTAGGTTATAAAGTTAGCGTGTATGATAGTGTAGAGGATGTAGTAGGTAGCTATAAGAGGAGGGGTTTTATGATCGTGGCTACCAGCAAGTTCGGAGAGTGTGAATTTAGACTTGAATGCGGGAGGCCGATACTCATAGTGTTCGGAGGGCCGTGGAGAGGATTACTTGAGTATACAGATCCTAGAACTTATGATATGGTTATTAATACAGTACCGATGCAGGGAGCCGAGACTGTGAGGACCGAGGAAGCGCTAGCAGCAACTTTAGCAATCCTAAACTTTCGATGCCGCGACTCACAGAATGATGTGTAATTAGATAATGTTGTAATATAGTGTAGGGTTACTTACTAACCGGTTATCAAGGTTAACCACACACACCCCTCCCCGCAGCCCCTTTGAGTGGTTATGGCTATTGGGGGCGCTAATGGATATAATAGAATTGATAGATTCTGTTACGGAGAAGATTGCAGCTCTAGCCTGGTCTCTATTCCTGCTAACGTGGAGTATAGCATGGACCCTGAAGGGCGCCCCTATACCATCTAGCAAGGTTAAGAGGGTTGGTAGTTCGCTGGCTGAAGATGCTATATGGGCTGCCTTCTGGCTAGCTCTGGGCTCAACAGTCTTTGCGGGGATAGTGAAGCTCGCGGACATTATAACTCAAGCCCTGGGGCTGGGTGGGTAGGTTGTGGAGGGGCTTGAGGTACTGGCGTTTAAGCTAGCAGTCCTCACATTCCACCTAGGAGTCATAGTCTATGCTCTTCCGATACCAGTCCGCTTTGTTAAGAAATGGGCGCCAGCCCTCATCTACGACTCACTCCTAGCTATAGCTTTGATAAGCATTTACAGGACTCTCTACGCGTTTTCAGGTTTTATAGCAGACCTTGGGGGAGGATCATGGCATCTCCTCTCTACATGGGCACAGACAGCCCTAGCTTATGCTGCAGTCCTGAAGGCTATATCAATGATTGTAGACTTCATATCGGATAAGGTGGGGCTTAGCAAGCCGTTAGCCTCTCTACTCTCCGGAGTTGCGGGCGATTTAGCATACACGATCGTAGTTCTCATAGTATTCATTACAGCCTTGACCCAGCTAGCTCTAAGGTATGGAAGCTCTCTGTTGCTGGTAGGTCTAATATTATATTCTATACCTTTCAGGATAACTAAGCCTGCGGGAGCGTGGATAATAAGTTTTGTTCTAGTCTTTAATGCGGGCCTCCCCTTAATGCCTGTCTTTCTAGAGGCTGTGGGAGACCCTGACGAACTCAGCTTAAAGCTTGAATATAATTTGGCGTCGATCAACGTTGTGGGCGCGAATGGAGATCCGCTTCCAGCGGGTCAACTATGGATTTATAGTGGAAACGAGTTAATAGCGATCTACCCGATATTAGATGGAAAGGCTACTAGTATTCCAGAGATGATCCCAATAGTAGCACTACCGCTCTCCGGGGAGTTAAGGATTGAAGTAGTCCACATGGCGACTAGGTTTAAAAAGGTTGAGCCCAGCATCATAAACGCCTCCGAGCTGGGCATGCTAGATTCGATCCAAGTCAAGGTACCCGCCATTATCTGGGCTCCCGTAGACTCGTTAATGTTATACTCTACAAGCAGTGTAGGGGATAGCGAGGAATGGGTTGAGGGTGGATGGCGGTACTTTAAGGCAAAGATAATACTGCCTCGGAGTGAGTTCTCGGAGGTCCTATGGCACTTTAAGTGTGACGTTAAGGTTAACTATATGGTTGTCGATGGGTCTGTAGAAACTGATGAGGGTTTGTGGAAGTGGAAGGGGGCTGTAGGCCGGTATCTCTATCTAGAGGCTTTAGAAGATAGTGTTGTTGAGGTTACTGTTGGCTTCAAGGAGGGTTCGTGCCCCGACCTGGAGAGGGCCGTTTTGAGAGGGCTTAAAGATTATAGGGCTGAGTTCACATCACTATTTGACTATTTGACTGTAGATATAATAAAGCTTATCTTAATATACTATATAACTCTCCCATTTGCATATATATCTATTCTCTTCATAGCCACGACGAGCCTCGCAAAGGTGTTAGGAGGCGGCCCTTCAATAAAGTTAAGGCTAAGTTAGGTAGGTGGTCCTAGTGGCTATCTTAGACATTGCAATTATGGTTTTGATGGCGACTTCGGCTTTCATAGTGTATAGGAGTCTCGTATCTGAAAAGTTCAAGCTTAAAGCCTGGAGACTGGGGAACGGTGAAGTAGAGATTGAAGGGGTAAAGGGTAGAGTTTATGTTTTAACGTTGGAAGGGGAGGAGGGGCTCTCTGAAAGTAGAGTTTCTAGGCTAGCCGAGGTTATCAGGGGGTTTGGAGATGCTACGGGGGTTCTAGTAACTTACATTCCGGTAGACAAAGGCGACTTGCTTAGAAGGCTGGAAGAGGATTTACGGAGTCTAGAGTTCAAATACTCTACTACTAGGCTCCCACGTTACCAGGCTAAACTAGAGTTCCTTAGGAGCATCTATAAGACCTTGGCAAGACTCCATACTCCGGTAGCATCTACGCTACACGTTCTTGCAATATCAGACTCTAAAGAGAAGGTTGAGACTTTGAAGAGAATAATAGAGGCTGAGCTAGGGGTTCAAGCTAGGATAAGCGAGTATAAGGGGCTAGCCGAGATGTTGTCTGGAGTGAGGCCTACGATAGCATCGCCTCATGTACCCCCACCGCCAGTACCTCACCCTAGAGGCTTAAAGGTGCTGTTAGGCTCTAGGAGAGGCGGGGGTTTATTCACTTTATCGTGGCCCTCAGATTTTGAAGCACACGTAGGAATCTTCGGCCCCACTGGGAGAGGTAAGACTGTGCTTCTTGCGGGAGTTGCAGCGCAGCTCAACTCATCTGAGAACGGTCCCTACTCCACGATTGTGATCGACCCTAAGGGCGACCTAGCTAGGCTCCTCTCTCATGTAGCAGATAATGTTGTAGAACCTGGAGGTGTAAGGATAGCTGGAGTTAATAGGTCATGCTTCGGGTCGCCCGTAGTGCCGGGACTTGCAGTATTCAACCTAGGCTCGCTCCCAGAGAGGGCTAAAGGAGTAGAGGCTTCAAGGATAGCAGAGGCTATAGTGGACTACATGGTATCTCGGAGGCCTCCAGGCAGGGTTCTGCTTATAGTTGACGAGGCTTGGAGAATCGGTGGCTCTGAGAAGCTTCTCAAGGTCGTGGCTAGGGAAGGTAGGAGCAGGGGCCTCCACCTGATATACTCTTCACAAAGTCCTGATGACCTACCCAGGGATATGTTATTCAACACTAGAACTATCATCGTGTTCGGCGGTTCTGAGGCTAGCTACCTAGAAGCTGTGGCTAAGCTAGGCGTGCCCGAAGGAAGGCTTAACGATGTTAAGAGTCTTGAGGTCGGCGAGGCTCTAGTTAAGGTGGGCTCCTCCAGACTAGAGGTTGTGAGGGTTCTGGGCTTCCACGAATATCTTAATAGGCCGGGTGGCAGTGGTGCTATCCCGGGTAGCGGGGGAGAATTATGGGTAAAAGGCTGAGGCAGCAGAGGGCTGGTAGGGGTACGCCGACTTATAGGAGCCCGGGTCATATACACCCGGGTCCGGCTAAGTACCCTCCTATATTAAACGAGACTGTAAAGGCTAGGGTGGTAGACCTAATTCATGACCCTGGAAGGTACGTGCCTCTGGCTAGGGTTGTTACTGAGACGGGTGTTGAATTCTTGATGCCGGCTGCAGAGGGCATGTACGTGGGACAAGTAATAGAGTTGGGGCCGGAAGCTAGGCCGGAAGCGGGTAACATATTGCCGCTGGGCAAGATACCTGAGGGGACAATGGTCTACAACATAGAGCTAAGGCCTGGAGATGGGGGCAAACTGGCTAGACAAGCTGGTAGCTATGCCCTGGTTGTGGGAAGGTCTGGTGATAAGACTATAGTCAAGCTGCCAAGCGGGAAGGAGAAGATGATACCTAACACGGCCAGAGCCACCATAGGCATACCAGCAGGGGCTGGCAGGACTGAGAAGCCGCTCATGAAAGCTGGAAACTCCTATCACAAGTGGAAGAGGAAGGCTAGGAAGTGGCCCAGAGTTAGAGGCGTTGCTATGAACGCAGTCGATCACCCATTTGGAGGTGGTAGGCACCAGAGAAGGAGCCACCCCTCAACTGTTGCTAGAGAGACTCCTCCCGGCAGGAAGGTGGGTCATATAGCCGCTAGGAGGACCGGAAGGAGGAAGAGGTAAACGGCAGGGTAGGGCTAGGTCCTACCCCCTACGTCTTCATTAAAACTTGTATCCCCTCTCGAAGACTCGTTTGCCTGGGGGCCCTATGGGTAGGTTGTTTGGAACCGATGGAGTTAGGGGTGTATGGGGCGAGAGCCTAACACCCGAGCTCCTCTTAAGGCTCTCTAGAGCGATTGGGGCATACTTTGGCCCTGGCTCTAGGGTTTTAGTGGGTCGAGATACCAGGCGTGGGGGGGACTTGGCTGTAGGAGTGGTGTCTGCCGGTTTAATGTATGAGGGTGTTAAAGTGTATTATGCAGGGATAACGCCTACTCCCAGTCTTCAACTCTATGTTAGGGATCATGGTTTTGACGGGGGTGTCATGGTAACGGCTAGTCATAACCCTCCAGAGTATAATGGAGTTAAGGTTGTGGGGCCTGACGGGGTCGAGATCAGTAGGGAGGATGAAGAGAGGATAGAGGAGTTATACTTTAAAGGAGAGTTCGGAGGGCCCGAAGTTAGGGGACTATTATCCTCGCCTGTAAGGGTTGAGGGAGTTAATGACTACTATGTCGAGAAGGTTGCTGAGAGGGTTGACTCGGAAAAGATAGCTAAGGTGAAGCCCCGCGTCGTTATAGATTGTGGTAATGGGGCGACAAGCTTTACATCACCATACATAGCTAGGAAGCTGGGCGCTAAGCCTCTAACTCTCAACTGTAATCCAGACCCCCAATTCCCCTCACGACATCCAGAACCCACGCCAGAGAGCCTAAGAGACTCTGCAGCCGTAGTAAGGGCCATAGGAGCTCATTTAGGTGTGGGACACGACGCCGACGGGGATAGAGCTATAGTCATAGATTCTCGAGGAGAAGTGCACTGGGGAGATAGGAGCGGCTCTCTCCTAGCTAGGTTCGCCTACGAGAATAAACTAGTAAACGCCCCCGGGAGGGTCTATACCGGAGTTTCTAGTAGTATGTTAGTGGAAGAATACCTAAAGCCCGCCGGAATAGAGGTGGTGTGGACCCCTGTAGGAGCAGTAACTATCAGTAGAAGGATGATGAACGAGCCTGGAGTTGCAGGGTTCGAAGAAAACGGTGGCTACATACACCCGGCTCACCAGTACGTGAGAGATGGTGGAATGACGATGGCGTTAATGCTTTACATGTTGGTTACCGAGGGGTTAGATAGCAGCAGACTTTTCTCAAAGCTCCCCAAGTACTACGCGGTAAAGACTAAAGTACCAGTGTCTACGAGAAGCGAGGTACAATGTTTCGTTGAGGAAGCTAAGTCGATGTTCTCCGGGGAAAGGCTGATACTTATAGATGGAGTAAAGGCTGTAGGAGAGGACTATTGGGTTCTTGTTAGGCCTAGCGGTACCGAGCCTGTAGTAAGGATTATGGTTGAAGCTAGGAGTCCTGAGAGGGCTAGGGAACTTGCAGAAAGCGTTGCTAAGAGTCTCTCAGAGAGGTGTAAAAAGCAGTAAGGCTAGGTTTACTTAACGTATATTTTAATCACTGTAGATTCTGGTTTTGCATCCTTTTCCACTCTGCCAGCATCAACTGCGGTTACCATGTCAACTATCATTTCCTCACACTCCTTGGAGTCAACTAGGATTTCTATTAAGTCTCCGGCCCTAGACTCTCTTATAGTCCTGGCGACCTCGTAAAGGGGCTTAGGGCACTCAGCCCCCCTAAGGTCGAGCCTCTTCACGGCCACCCCTAGCTCCCCATGAGAGTGAACTTCTCTAGGACACGTTTATCGGCTACGTACTCCGCTAGCTCCTTAGGGGCTTCTACCCTTGGCGAGCCTACATCTACCACCTCGCCAATGACACTGGCAGGGTAACCTAGAGCCCGTAAGTCCTTCACGATACTCTCTGCTATAGAATCCGGCGCTAATATTATGAAAGCTCCATTGGTCCCGGCAGTCGCATTTAGCATTAAATATCTATCAGTAGCGTACCTAGAGAACTTAGGGTAGAGTAGGGGGATCTCCCATAGCTTTATATGTGCTTTAGCGTTCATAGCTAGCTCCCAGACTACATAGACCCCGGGGCCCGTCACGTCTATGGTGGCATATATGTGCTCTCCATCCCTAAACTCCTCCCCGTACCTAGGCAGATATTTTGCTATGACTCTCCCGGCCTCCCTATTAGACTTTGCTATTGTATTGAAAGCCTTTTCCTTAGCCTCTAGGACCTCCTCGCCACTTATACCATACTCCTCTAGGTCATCGACAACCCTATCATCCATTACAGCAGCCAGGAACACGTTTATAGGAGCAAGCTCTCCTATGGGCCTAGTAACCAATACCTTGTCCCCAGGTTTAACCCTATCATAGAATATCGGAGGCGTCCTGTCTGTAAAAGCCATTACTGTAGCACCTAGCAGCAACCTTCCCCTCTTAGGCCTAGCTAGAGGTAGGACCTTAGCTCCAAACTCTCTAGAGTATCTCTCAACGTTAGCCTCTAGCATCTCCCTAACCTCTTCTGTGGGGGCGTTGACGACAGGCGCTATAGTAACGTCCTCGGTAGCACCCATTACGTAGACGTCGTTGAGAGAGTTATTTAGAGCCCCTGCAACCTGCCTATAATCTGTGGGATCGGCTGTAGGGTCTATAATGTGTATAGTATCGTTGTTGACTGCGGTAAACCCGTCAGGCTCCTCTCCCGAAACTCTAACGAAATCCATCAATATAAACTCGTCTCCCTCGAAGGGGGTCACTATGGAGTGGCCCTTACCTATGTAGAACTTTCCTCCGGAGCGTTCAAGTCTCTTATAGAAGGGGGCTATCCTTGCGTAGAAACTCTCTTCGTCGAATGCATGCCTCTGGTGAACTTGTATGAGAACTATCACGTGTGAGCCTGATAGTTCTCTAACTTCACTTTCATTCATAGACTCAGGGTTCTCTAGAGGATAGATTTTCCTGACGACCTCGACCCCACCCTTAGGAGCCTCTATAAGGTCTGCATCCTCTCTAGGCGCTATCTCAACGTTGCCTCTAAGAGTTCTCTTAAGCCTCGAAAGAGCTGGATAGACCACGCGCTCGAGGTCTACTTTGACGGCGCATCCGGTAGCTAAGGCTAAGGGATTAACTCCTAGCTTCTTATAATCATCAACTCTCCTCCTAGCCTCCTCTAAGACCTCTTTGAATCTGGGGTCCATCATGATCACCCTCCTCTCTTCCTAACTCTAATAATCCACACGCCCTGCCCCCTCTGTTCAACTCCCAGCACATCATGACCCTCGCTCTTCGCCGCGTCTGGCACGGTCTCGCAGGAAGGCGGGTTGTCTATGACAACTTCTAGTAGCCCTCCAGGCTCTATCCTGGAGAGAGCTTTCCTTGTGAATATTACAGGGTAAGGGCAAGTGTAGCCTCTAACGTCTAGAACGTATGTCCCGTCGTCGCGCCTATAGAATTTAACCATAGATTTTCACCCCCCTCCTATAGGCTAGGTAAAGTACGAAGGTAGCCCATGCTATGGCTGTGAGGTATACTAGTGCTAGAGCGCCACCATAGCCTCCTAAAACCGTCAATGGCACCTTGTAGCCTCCCAGGAACTCCAGCACTACAGGCCTTAAGTAATCCTTAGCGAAGGGGTAAGTTAGCACGGCTCCCAGTAGGGCTGCCAAGGCCTTTAAGTGGCCCTCTCCAATCCTCCATAGCATGCCGGATGCGCAGCTACCAGCTATTACCATGCCGAAGCCGAAGAGGATGCCACCGAGGAAGTTTGATATGCCAACGTACTTAACGTAGGCTTCTGGGTCAACGAATCCCATATACTTGAGGAGGGCTACTCCAGTAGCGCCCACAGCCATAGCTATCGCTATACCGACCTGAAGCCTTATGGACCTAGCCATTTCAGGACCTCCAAGCAAGTCTCTAAACGCTGTGGCGAAGCAGAACCTAGACCTCTGTATTATGAATCCGACTGTCAAGCCTAGAGCATATACTGCTAAGAGCCTGCCTCCCCCAAGGGCGTAAGCTGCTATGCCACCAGTGAATGCTAACGTTATTATAAGGCTGGAAATAACGCCTCCTACACTAACAATACCTTTTCTCGGGGGCCTTGGAGCTACTGCCTCTTCTAAAGGCGGCAACTCTATAGCTCTAAGCATCCTCTCTGCTCTCCACTCTAGATAACGCGAACCTAGGAAGCCGCCTACTATTAGCCCAGGAAGCATTGCATACCCGTGAAGGCTGAGCGCTGTTATAGCTGAGAGGAACCCGCCCCAGTTGCATCCCCACGCTAAAGCTACTCCCAGAGCCATTATGAATCCTCCAGTGAGCGCGTGAAGATAGTCGCCCGTAGAGGCACTCCTAATCCTATACTCTCCGGCTAGAAGAGCGGCTATGAAGGCCCCTGCCACCAGCCCTAGGTCGCTAACGCTTGTAAAATTAGTGAATACATTGTACGCGTTGTCAAGCCCCGAGCCCGCGATGAGGTCTTTAAGCGTGGAACCCCAAACGTAGATTCCCGTGTAGATTGTAAATGGTTTGAAGGCTACTACAAAGAATAGTATGTTCACTAGGCCGAAGGCCAAGCCCGCCAGCCATTCAGGCCAAGGTCTAGTAACTACTTTTCTAAGAGTGTCCAAAAGGTACTGTATGTAGCTCCAGTTCATCTATAATCTACCCCACAAGCCATGAAGTTTTTACAGGTTATTCACCGTTAGCATAGCTTTGAACACATCTTATTAAAAGTTAATCTATAATATTAAAACCTCTTAGAACCTTCAAACTACAAGTAAAAATTTATTTAAAATTAACATTTAGGTTTGAACAGTCTCACCCTTTGAAACATTCACAGCTTTATATTATAGGAGGTTACAGCCTAGTTGTGAGGGGGTTAAAGAGGCGATGCTAGACAGGATTCTCGATAATATTAACCTGGTGATAGCTCATATTGGAGGCTCTCCATGGTATAATGTAGCCTTTGAGGAAGCCATGCTAGATCTCTCCGATGAGCTAGGTAATATTGCTAGAGTGTGGATTAATCCAGATAGCATTGTAATAGGATATACTCTCGACCCTTGCATCGAGGTTAAGTGTAAACTGGCGGAGGCTCTCGGCATACCTATTGTTAGGCGTGTGAGCGGGGGTGGTGCTGTGTTCCATGACATGGGTAATGTTAATATTAGTCTTGTGATCCCGGAGAGGCTGAGTGTTTCAGATGGGTATAAGTTGATAACGGGCTTTATATTAAAGGTCCTAGCCGAGGCCGGACTTAAAGGTCATGTAGAGAATTATAACGACGTGGTTGTAGATAAGTGGAAGGTGTCTGGCTCTAGCTTAGCAATACGGTCAAAAGCTACTCTAGCCCATGCAACATTACTGGTAGCATCTAACACTGAGCTGCTCAAGGCTGTAATCAAGCCTAGATGGGATAGGGTTGAGAAGGGGGAGGTAACTCCAGCTAAGTATAACCCGGCAAATGTGTCGAGGTTTCTGGCATTAAACCCTCAAAACGCTATGCAGGTAGTGTTGAGTATTTTACGTAGGATATTAGGGTCGCCCTGGATGGACTCCCCCGAAAGATTGCACCGTCAGGCTCTTTCTCTCTGCCTAGAAAAATATACTCGAGCTAAGTGGAGCCCCTCGAGCCTAATGACATCATATTATAGATGCATGAGGCCTTCAAGGTTGCACAGGGGAACTTATACTGAGCTTCCAGCTCCCCGTCAGCTAGGGGAGCCGGCCTGACAATCAAAGCCCCCCGCTAAGGGCTCATTACTCCGCCATACTCTTCATCCGGGGCATCCAGAAGCTTTAGGGTCGCCGAGCCACCTTAAAATCTTCACGGAGCATAGGGGAAACTTGGGGGCCGGGGGCCGTGACTAAAGCCTGCGACGAGAGGAGCTCCCGTGAAGGGGGCTGTGAGAAGGAAGAGCCGAATGAGCCCTCGGCCCCTAGTAGTTGTTTCGTAAGGGTGTATGGGGGGTATAGAAGGCTTAGGGAGTGGCTTGACTCTTTAAAACCCACATTATACGAATATAACGAGGCTATAAAGTCTCTAGGCTACTATTTGAAACCTGTTCACAAGGTTTACTATCGAGATGGTAGCGGTAGGTTGAGGGTTTACGAGTACTATGGGAGATATTGGTGGAAGATTGCAAAAGACGGTAAGAGGAGAAGGCTAATCTATGCCGGCAGAGTTAAGCCTCGGGGGCTCCCAGAACCCCCTCCCCTTGAGCTTGAAGGGGTGAGGGTGATAGTTGAAGAGGGGGAAGACGTTGTGATAGAGTGTAGCCTATTCGAGAGAGTTAAAAGGATTTTCGAGGGTTTAAGGGTTGAGAGGCTCTGGGAGGTCTAGGGCATTGCTGTATAAGCTAGGTCATCGCTATGTCTTCTCCTAGCCCCCCTTCTCTCCCCTCCATGACCTCCATGAGGTAGTAGTTCCAGGGTTATGGTGACCTTCATCTCGGGATGCACTCCTAGCCTCTTAGCGGCGTTACCCCTGTTAACAGCAAGCTCTAGGTGGCCGAAGCTGTTGAAGTATGCTATCAGCTCGTTAGGCCTTCCTTCTGAGAAGGTTGACACAAACCTAGCCACTTGAACCATGCCTGTGGGGGGCTCCGACTCTTTCGTCATAGAAGCTTGACCGCTAACGTCTACGATGATAAATGCATTCTTCTCTCCCATGAGCTTGGGGCTCCAAGGTAGCCTATCGACTCTAGCACTAAGTGCAACGTTGCCGAACTTGTCAACGTAAACTACTTGGACCCTAAGTGTGTCATTGCCCCCATTAACTCTTTCAACGTAGTCAATGCTAGCCTTTCTAATCCTGTCAACCCCTATTTCGTCTCCAAGCTCTTCGAGGTCTGCGGAGCCCGAGGCTATTAGTGCGGCTGCGGGGGCGAAGACATCTCTTCCATGGAAGGTCTTACTTATAACCCACTTACCGTTGGGTAGAGAGCCTCTAAACCTGAGTTTAGCTCTTTGCACTACCTTTTTCTCGTCGAGCTTATACACTTTGACAATACCATCCCTTTGGGCTGCAGGAAATAGGAGGCCATTGTCGGGTCCTATGAAAACGTAGTTTTTAGTCTTGACTGCTAGAGCGGGTCTTGAAGACCCTACGCCTGGGTCTACGACAGCCACTATAACGCTACCCTTAGGAAGCCAATAATAGCTATGGGCTAGTACGTAAGCCCCTGAGATCACGTTGAAGCTGGGTATCGAGTGGTCTATATCTATAACGTCTATATCGTCTCCGCCTACACTCCTTATTACGGCCCTCATTATGCCTGCGTAGGGTCCTTCCCCGAAGTCTGAGAGAAGGCCTACCACACGTTTACTCATAGATTCTCCCCAACCCCTGAGCCTCCAGCCTAGATTAGTCGAGGGGTATTTAAGGCTTATCAATTTATATGTAGAGATTCTTTACATGTAAAAGAAGGGTTTAACAAGCGTTAACGTTTCAGAGTAGGCTTCCGGCTTCTCTGCAGTATTTAGGCTGAAACTCTAATTCGGCTTGCAAGCCTACGTTTAGATAACGCGAAGGTCCGGGGGTGGTAGTAATGGCTATGAATATACCTGCGGATAACGAAGGTAAGATTAAGCTTGCTATGAGTATACTTATAACGATCATAAACGATACTGGTGTTCCGCGTAATATTAGGAGGGCTGCTGCTAGTGCTCTCACGCATCTTAGAGATCCAAGGCTTAGCCCAGCCGTAAGAGCGGCTAATGCTATAAGCGTGTTAGACGAGGTTAGCCAGGACCCTAACATGCCCTTTTACGCTAGGACTAGGATATGGCAAGTGATCACTATACTTGAAACAGTTAGGGATTGATGCTGGGCGGTGTAGAGGGTCTTGGTTAGGCTTGTAAGGGTAAGGGGGATATATGCTACGGCCCTTGCAGCTCTAGCTTTGAAGCACGGCTTTCTTTTAACCGACTTAAGTAGGGTGCTTAGAAGTAGGATAGATGTGCCCGTAACTGATAGGCCTCCTCACGTCACATTGAAAACTTCGGATGAGAGTCTAGACGAGATTCTAATCGTGGGGTTTCCCTGGGAGGCGGGAGTCGAGGTTGAGAGGGCTATCTTGGAAGAGGTTAGAGAGGCTTCTGTAGTTAGGGCGAAGCTGGGACTCCATAGCGTAGTTGATGTGGTAAGCATCGGTGGCTGCAAAGCTAGAGGTCCTGGGGGAGTTAATGTGTCGTTGGAGGGTTTAACTGAGTGCCCTGGGGAGGGGGAGAGAGTTAGGGGTACTGTTGTGAAGGAGGCACTTAAGGTAGATGAGATTCCAGTTGTGAGGTATGGGGTAGAGCTTGTAGGGTTAACTGTGAGAGTTTCTATGCCAGGAAGTGGAGTGAGTTTTAGTAAGTTCATAAGGGATGAATTGAGGCCTGAGCTACTCAAGGCTATAGAGGGTAGAGTAGACCTTTCTAAGGCTCATGTTAGGTTTAGGAGTGGGGCTAACCTTGCATCTCCTTCAGAGGTTAGTGAAGAGGCGGAGAAGCTATTCAATGAGGCTTCTAGGCTAGTTGCAGAGGAGCCCTCTGAAGAGCCTAGAATAGTCTCTAGGGGAGAGTACATTTCGCTAATCACACTCCCGAAGACCGCTAAGGCTGTTATGGACTCGCTAAGGCGTAGCCTCTACCCTACAGTTAACAGGCACCATGAGATAAAGTCTTGGGGCGGTGAGGTGGAATCAGCTATAGTAGACTTTGCTGAAGAGGGAGTTAAGAGAGGTTTGTGGGGGCCTGAAGCTGGAGACCTAGCGGCAGAGTTCATAGCTTCGAAGCTATCGGAGTCACGGAGGGTATACCTGAGGCATGTGACACCTGATAGAAGGAGGATCTCTATAGGTCCCTTCACGGTTTCGGGGGTCTCTAGGGGCCGAGGGGTCGGAGAAGTTCAAGTCCTTCTTGAGAGGGTGTTTAGGTCCTATGGCACCTACGATGGGCTTGGCGTCGAGAGAAGACCTGGAGACAAGGGGGTTACAAGGGTTAACTCCTCTAGGTGGCATGTGGTGCACGAGTACTACTCCTATAGCGGGGAGCTTATAGGGGTCTATGTGAACATAAACACGCCTCCAGAGGTGGGCTCTACAGACATAAAGTATCTCGACTTGTACGTGGACGTAGTAAAGAAGCCCGGCGAAGAGCCGGAAGTAATTGATATGGATGAGCTTGAAAAAGCTTATGTAGAGGGCTTAATTACCGAGGCTCTGTATAGGAGGGCTAGGGAAGAGGCTGAAAGAGCTGTAGGGATGCTTAGGTCAAACTACCCCTAGTCCCTTAGGGACGCAGTGCACGCATCCTCGGACTTATCAAAGGCTCCCTCGCCCTCCGGGTCTATTAGAGGAAGCTGTAGCCTACGGACCACAATTTTATGCCACGAGCCACCCATAGTATAGAGTCTGATAGCGTATACTAGGAGCGGTTTTAACTCTACGAGCCTCTCGGCACGATCAATTAACTCTCGGGGAGGTCCTCCCAAGGGGTCTATTAGGACCCAAGAAGGCCCCCTACCCTCTAGCTCGGTCACCTTCACGTACTTGCTCGTAGCTTCAACCTCAGCTAGAACCTCGAGGCTAGTAGGGTCCCTAACCCTAAGCAAGCTGCCTTCAATCCCTGCAGGCAACCTTACATATCCCTTATTTACGGGAGCAGGCTTCATAGGCCAATCCACAGGGATTCCAGCTCTATAACACGCTCCATAGGACCTACCCGAGACCATTACACATAACCCGGCGTCCATGCAAGTGTGAAGGTTGAAGCCCGCTTCTAGCAAGACCTTGTATATAGGTGATCCTCTCGGCTCCAAGCCCCGCCTCCCTAGCCCGCCTCTTATTTCTCCCGGTAGCTATCTTAGATTCTCGGGAGTCATTCTCTGCGCCTTAGAGTCTATAGACGATCTTGGAGGTGACCTGGGTGGCTAGAGCTAGAATATGCCCTTCATGTGGTAGAACAACCGAAATAGTTATTTCGGGTCTTTGCCCCGACTGCTACGCTCAAAGGCAACCTATAGCTCGAGGGCTTCCAGGGGAGGTTGAAGTTGCTATCTGCAGGTTTTGTGGTAGCGTTAGGATTAGAGGTAGGTGGCTCCCTTCTGCATCCTTCGACGAGGCAGTAGCCAGGGTTGTCGAGTCCCTATCCCTTAAACCTGCCAGCCCTATAGAGGATGTTGGCATAGCCGGGTGGAGGTTCGAGACTCTCCCTGATTGGCGAACTAGGGTGATGCTCACGTTAGAAGGTAAAGTTGAGAGTGTGAGGGTTAAATCCGAAGTTATAGTAACTGTGAGGCTCAAACCGGTCACATGCCCGCGATGCGCTGTGAAAAGGAGCGGCGAGTATGACACTCTAGTTCAAGTTAGAGGTGAAGGTGCACTTAAGGATGTCGTTGAAAGAGCTTTGGAAGACCTAGAGGAGTGGGATAGCCTCATAGAGGTTATAGAGGCCCCCGAAGGGGTGGATGTGTATTTCATGCACAGGGGCGCAGCCTCAAGGTTCCTTAAGGCGCTAGCACGCCATGCCATGATAGAGAGTATAGGTAAGCTGGAGCACGAGATCGTGGGAGTCTCATCAAGGGGGCGTGTTAGAAGCCGGAAGACCATAGTTGTGAGACTGAAGGGGGAGAGAGAAGCATAATAACCCCATCCGACCTAATACGGGGCCGGAGTAGGCGTCATGACTGGTAGGGAAGGAATAGAGGAAGCACGGAGAATACTAGAAGAGACAGTAAGGTTAGCTAAAGCGCTCTACGGTAGAAGATGGATAGACGTGCTAGAGCAGCTTGAGGACAAGTATGAAGGCGACCCATACTGGGTGCTAGAACACCTCAGAGAAGAAGCTCGAAGGAGGGGGATAAGGGTTTAGGGTTTACCTACGAGAACTATAAATACGGCCCCGCTAAAAGAGCCCGCGCTACTCCCCCGAACCCCCAGGGGGTTTAGGGGTGGATGAGCGCGGGTGTCAGGGGCGGGGTACACCCTGCATACGTCCTAATTAACTCTCTACACTCCCTTTAATGCATGCATTGAGCACCATAGCAGCAGCCTTTAGAGCCTTGTACCCATGAGTCTTGGGTAGGACCCCCTTCCTTCTAAGCTCTGCGAGGGCCTTAGAAAGCTCCTTTAAGTCTACGCCCAACCTTTCTGAAGCCTCTAGTAAATCCCTTCCCTCGGCTATGGCTTCTACTATCTTTGTTTCATCCTTGCTTAGCTTGCCACACCAGTATAGGGTGGAGACTATGTTGAGTAGAGCAGAGTAGACGGCATCTTCGACGGTAAGCCTTAGGTCGTCAGTTGTAACTAGTAGCTCGTCGGGGAGAATTATGTATTCGACGCCTAGCCTCGAGGCTAGGGCTCTAGCCTTCTCATCTATCCCCCTAGCCACTATAAGAGGCTTCATTCCCGCTATAAGAGCATTAACATAAGCTTGCCTCACAGCGTTGACGTCAGCCATACCAGCCTTAACTTCAACCGCATAAAGCTTCCCATCCTTTTCGGCGACTATATCGATCTCTGATACGTCAACACCGCTTATCTTAACAGGCTTATTGAAAGCGATGACCCTAAAGCCAGACTCCTCTAATATAGTAGCAGCTATGGACTCGCTACTCTTCCTAGCCCTTCCGCCCGCCAACTTGTCCTGCCACCCAAACTCTCCCAGAGAGCAACCTCGAAGTCTAAGGGTGCCAGCCTTACTACCGATTTACCTAGGACTACGAAGGAGGACCTACGAGACATTTCCTTAGCTTTAAACCTTACTTTCTCGCCGCCAACAATAAGAACGGGATCTGCTAGAAGTGCTATCTCTAGCCCCCTAAGCCTTCCCCTAAAAATCTTACCCTCAACGCCCTGCCACCAATCCTCCCACGCCACCATCTCAGCACCAATACTTAAAACCTCTCTCAGCCTCTCAGCTCCCACGCTACTAGCTACTAGTACAAGATAGGGATGAACCCGCCGAGTCATTCTCTTAAACCAAAGGTTTAGAGGGCCTGCCAGTAGAAAATCAGAACCTCCATAGGCCGCCCTACCAGCAATAACCTCTAGGCCCCACAGAACATCTACTAGACCCAAGCTCCTACCATGCAATACTACTCCCTAAAGTCCTCGACACGTAGCTGAGTGTTGAAGTTATATGGTGAGTTGCCTGGGCTTCCTCTGCTCCTCAGGCCTTATCTTTATTATGCCATAGTGTATCGCGCAGCTAACGCAGTAGCATTTTGTTACTGGATATCTCATTATTATGGCTCCCTTCTTCTCTAGTTCCTGGGCTAGCTGCGGGTCTACGGGGCTATACATTCTTGTTACGCACACCGCCTTATCAGCGGGAACCACTCTGCCACAGTTATCACATTGTATTGTCCCGGACCTGCCTTTCGACCCCTTCCTTCTACCTCTATTCTCCCTCTTCTTGGGCACTAGCCGTGCACCCTGAGTGTGTTGGTGGGGTTGAGATTATTAAGTGTTAGCGGCTTTAACTATCCTCGTACCAGAGCCTTTTAGAGCCTTAGCTAGGGGATCTTCCCCGAGCCCCGACGCGATCACAGCTTCTCCCACACCCTCCTTCACGGACTTCGCAGCCATTAACAGCTTCCTGTTCATCCCGGCTCCCACCCTCGAAGCCAGATCTTCCGCTTGGCTTGGAGTCAACACATTTACAACCTTCCCGTCTACTATAACGCCTTCAACGTCTGTAAGCAATACAAGCTTTTCCGCCTTCAGCCTAGCGGCTATAGCATAGGCCATCTGATCTCCGTCAACGTTTAGGGGTACCCCCTCGTCTCCGAGGGCTATTGGTGCTATTACCAGGGCTTCGAATGCTGCTAGTAGCCTCTGTAGGACCTCCAAGGATACCTCAGTGATCTTCCCAGTATACCCTCCCTCTATCACTCTCTTCCTACCCCTCTCGTCCACTATAATAATCCTCTTCTTCCTCACGGCTTTGACAAGCCCGGCATCTACCCCGGTCACACCTAAAGCGTTAACCCCCCGGTTAACGAGGGCCGAGACCACTCTCTTATTAACGAGGCCCGCCATAACCATTATATACACCTGGAGCTCCTCCCAGCTAGTATAACGGCTCTTAACGCCTCCAGGGGAAACTACGAACATGGGCTCTATACCCATCATCCTTGAGTACTTGGTGACCTCGTCGCCACCTCCATGAATAAAAACAACCTTAAAGCCCATGCGTACGACTCTGGATATACTCTCTGCAATGCCGTCTAGGTTAGAGGTTAAGGTCCTACCCCCAGCTTTAACTACAAGGGATCGAGTCACTATCTCACCCCTTATACCGGGTGAATGGGAGGCATGTCTAGCCCCTCATCCTCGCGGAACCCCAGTGCTATGTTGAATGCTTGGACCGCTTGCCCGGCAGCCCCCTTTACAAGGTTGTCTAGGGCAGCGAATGCCGTAACCCTTCCAGCGGAGTCGTCGAGCCCTATGGTAACGTCAACGTAGTTACTCCCGACGACGTATTTGACGTCTAGGCCTCTAGGGGTTAGGCGGGGGTGGACTAGCCTAACAAACCTCTCCTTGCCATACATAGATGCGTAGGACCTCCATACCACGTCGAAGCCAACTCTATCCTTGAGGACCGCATGTACCGATGCAAGGGCTCCCCTAACGCTTGATACTGCATGGGCTGCCATAGAAACTCTGATAGTCGAGCTAGAAAGCCTTGAGAGTTCCTGTTCGACCTCAGCCTGATGCCTATGACCCCCTATTATACTATAGGGCCTTATAGCTCCCTCACGCTCAGGATGGTGACTGCCTCTCGAGGGCTGAGCCCCACCCTCACTACTACCGGCCTTAACATCGGCCACTAAGAGTCCATCAACAAGTCCACCTACAACTAGAGGAGCAGCAGCAATTATAGTAACTGTTGCATTGCAGCCGGGTGACGCTATTAGCTTAGCGCCCCTAAGCTCATCCCTTCTAAGCTCTGGCAATCCGTAGACAGCCTTGGATAAGAGGTCCGGGTAAGGATGCTCAAAGCCGTACCATCTTCTATATGATTCCGGGTCCTTTAGCCTATAGTTAGCGCTCAAATCTACAACCCTAACTCCCGACTCTAGGAGGGATGGTGGTAGGTCTAGCCCGACGCCGTGTGGGAGCGCCAGGAAGGTTACGTCGGGGTCGGCCTTGAGGATCGAGTCTATACTGAGATTCTGGAATACGAGCCCCCTATAGAATCCTCTTAAGTGAGGGTGGGCGAAGTGAATTGGTTTCCCAGCGTACTCCCTACTACTGGCATATACTACCTCAGCCTCCCCGTGCATGTAGAGTATTCTTAACAGTTCGCCTCCAGTATAGCCGCTAGCCCCTGCAACTGCTACCCTAACCACCGCTAGCCACCCCAAGCTAAGAGACTATGTTACACGGGGACACGTGTAAAGTTATAGCTGGTGCCGGCCTCCTCAAGTTTTAAACGTACCCTCATACTAGCACCTAATCGCACTATTATTGAGTTCTTGAGCCTCCTTCCAGTTATATTTGTAACCATAGGGTTCCATAGATTAATTATAATAATTCCAAAGGGAAAAAATGTGTTTCCGGTGGTATGCGTGAAGGCTGTATGCCCGGTATGCAAGCTGGAGGTTGCACTCCCCGACGACGTGGTTGAAGGCGAAGTCATAGAGCATGACTGTGGCGTGGTGTTGGAGGTTAAGGTCTCTAATGGTAAGGTGGAGCTCAAGGCACTGGAGGGGATATTAGAGGATTGGGGAGAATGAGTAAGACTCTGCTAGCTATGATAGTAGATATAGTAAGGTGGGAAGAGAAGATCCTACTAAAAGCAGCCGAAATCATGGGATTAAACCTATCTCTAGTAAATCTCAGGTCCCGCTTCATCAGCCTCACGGAGCCCCCAGGCAATGCTAAGGTCTATCTTATAAGGGCTGTAAGTAGGACCACAGCCGTCACCTCAGCCCTGGTGATAGAGTCTTTTGGAGCAGTCACAATAAACTCGCCTAGGGCACTCCAGGCAACAGGCGATAAAGCAGCCATGATAGCGCTATTAGCCTCCCGGGGGGTACCAGTTCCTAGGTCCTACCTAGCATTAGGGAAGGAGACTGCTCTCATGGCTGCAGAGGCTCTAGGCTTTCCGGTAGTTTTAAAGCCAGTCTCGGGAGGCTGGGGGATGCTCTCTGCAAAGGCCGGGAGTCCTGAAGAGCTGGAGCAGCTACTAGAGCTTAAAGAGGCCATACCCTCACCCACCTCCAGATTGCATGTAATCCAGGAGTACATTGAAGCTGGAGGGAGCGATTATAGGGTCCTCGTTGTTGGTGGTGAAGCTGTGGCTGCTATGAAGAGGAGCGCTGTTAGAGGATGGAAAGCTAACGTTAGCAGGGGAGCCCTAGTTGAGCCTATTAGCCCTCGAGGCGAGATAGAGGAGCTTGCTGTAAGAGCATCCGAAGCTCTGGGGGCCGAGGTTGCCGGCGTGGATATAATTGATGGTGACGGTGATATGAGAGTGCTAGAGGTTAATGGAGTGCCCGAGTTTAGGGGGTTAAGGGAGGCGACTGGAGTCCCTGTAGAGAGGTATATACTATCCTACGCTAGAGAGAATGCTAGGAGGTGAGGGTTCTGGAGGGCATTGTAGAGCTTGCCCCCGTCTATGGTGAGAGGGGGCTTAGTATAGTATCGGGGCTAGGTAAGTTCGTGTGGGACGCAGAGGGCCGGAGGTACCTAGACTTTCACACGGGACACGGAGCCGCGTTCCTAGGCCACAAGAACCCTGAGGTCATCTCACGGCTCCGGGAGGTCCTAGACTCGGGGGTTATAGCTGTTGGAGCCGCGTTCTCTAGCCCTTGGAGGGAAGAGGCGGCAAAGGCGCTTTCACGGATAACCCCTGGCCGGTGGGTTATGTACATGCTTAATACTGGTACCGAGGCTGTAGAGTTAGCCCTCAAGATCGCCGTGAAGGCTACGGGTAGGAGTAAGATCGTGGCCTTTAAGGGAGGCTTTCACGGAAGGACCTTAGGCTCTCTATCGGCAACGTGGAACCCCGCTTATAGGGGCCCCTTCACTAGACACGGCTATCCAGTAGCATTTGCCCCTTACAACGATCCCTATTCCCTAGATAAGTATGTTGACGAGGACACTGCCGCTATTATAGTGGAGACCGTTCAAGGCGAGGGCGGAATTATACCGGGCTCCAGAGAGTTCCTCCACGCTGTAAGGAAGGAGGCTTCACGGGCGGGGGCACTCTTTGTGGTAGATGAGGTGCAAACAGGCTTTGGGAGAACCGGTTGTACATGGAGCTGGGAGTGCCTGGGAGTAGAGCCAGACATCTTTACCGCTGGTAAGAGTATTGGTGGAGGGTTTCCTGTGAGCGTTGTCATGGTAAAGCCAGAGTTTAATGCTCTCTCTAAGAGCGAATATGGCTCAACTCATGGAGGCAACCCTCTAGCCTCTGCAGCCATAGTTGGCGGTGTAGAAGCTCTGATAAAAGATGATGTGCCCTCCAAGGCGGCTAGAATGGGAAGAGTCTTCGAGGAGGTTCTTAGAGAGAGGCTTGAAGGCCACAGGCTTATACGGGAGATTAGGGTTAAGGGGCTTATGGTGGGTGTTGAACTTAGAAGGCCGCCCACGCCTTACCTAAAGTGCCTCCAGTCCCGTAGGATCCTAGCCTTGAAGGCGGGGGCTACTGTGGTTAGGTTCCTACCCCCGTATCTTATAGATGAGGATGACGTTGGGGGGGCTGTAGAGAGCCTTGAAGCCTGCCTATCAGCTTAGGGCCGAGGCTTTGAGAATTCTAAGACGCTTACTCGAGGCTTACAGCCCTACGGGTAGTGAGTGGAATGCATCTAAGATTGCCGCCGACGAAGCTTACAGGCTCGGTTACGAGGATTCGTGGGTAGACGATGTCGGTAGTTTTCATGCTGAAAGAGGCCAAGGCCCCAAAGTCCTACTTGCAGGTCATATTGACACAGTTCCCGGCTATATCGAAGTGAAAGAGGAAAACGGGTTTCTCCAGGGAAGGGGGGCTGTAGACGCAAAGGGGCCTCTCACAGCTTTCATGCTAGCCGGGATTATGGTAGAGGGGTGTAGGATTAGGGTTTCAGGGCTTGCAGCGGAAGAGGGTGACAGCCGGGGCGCTAGGTCTCTCATTTCATCTGGCGAGAAGTTTGACCATATTGTTGTAGGAGAGCCTACGGGCCTAGCTATAGCTATAGGGTATAGGGGGTCAAACCTTGTAAGTATCGAGTGTAAGGGTGCTGGAGGTCACTCTTCGAGCCCCGAGATAGGAGACTCAGCTCTGGATAAGTTACTCTCGATAGCCTCCTCGGCGGGCGAGCTAGAAGGCGTCTCGGCGGCTATAGTGAGGCTCGAGGCCTCAAGTCCTGCTCATAACATGTTGCCTACGGAGGCTCGAGGCCTGGTTGACTTCAGGTTCATGAGGGGCTACAAGCTAACGATAGTCCCCGGCTGTAGGTTAAGGGCGCTTTCATATACGCCTCCGGTAAAGGTCAAGCCTCAAGCCCCTGTGGTTAGGAGCTTGCAGAGGGCCCTCCTTGAGAGGGGCTTAAAGCCTAAGCTTGTAGTTAAGAGGGGTACTAGTGACATGAACCTCCTACAAGCTATAACTGGGAGTATAGCGGCCTTCGGCCCCGGAGACCCCAGGCTGAGCCACACCCCCTGGGAGAGGGTTAGTGTTGATGAGGTTGTGAAGGCCTCCATGATAATAGCCTCAGCTCTCAACATGCTATGCAGGGGGCGGCTGTGAGGAGGGGTGCAAGCGGGGACTAGCCATGACCGCCACCTAAGCCACGTCTAACGCAGTCTTCCGAGCCGTCCTCCAGCTTCCTCAGAGCTACTATGTAGCCTGTGAAACCGGCAAGCCAGTTACCAGGTCTTATGGCGTCGGGCCTGACTTCCACCCTTCTAGCCATAGTTTCGTATGCATCTTGTATAGCCCAGCAGCCGCCCAGGTTAGTATGTAATTTCTCGAGCTGGTTAGCGGTGGGGAGGAACACCACCACAGGCCCCCCCGGCCTAAGCTTTGGATAGAGTGACGGAAGGGCGTTCCAGGGGTCTGGCAGGTCTAGGAGCGCGGCGTCTAGGAGAGGTAGGTCCTCCAAGGCTTTAGGATCCCGCACATCGCCCAGTCGGAGATCGACGCAATCAGAAACTCCAACCCTCTCAAGGTTCCTTCTCGCGGCTTCTAGGCTATCCCTTCTAACGTCAAACGAGTAAACTCTGCCTGTAGGGCATGCCACAAGCGCAGCCATTATAGTTAGGAAGCCGCTTCCAGCTCCAGCCTCCACTACATGGCTACCCGGCCTTATGCCTGCAAGAAGCACCATCAACCCCAAGTCCTTAGGGTATATAACCTGGGTCTTCCTCTCAAGGAACCCCTCCATAAGGTCGAATGTGGTAGGAGGTACCACGGAGACTCTACCGAGCCTCCCACTCTTACTCCAGCCCCACCTCTCCCCCGCAACATCGTCGGCTTTCAGCATCCCCGCTATGGTAGGGTAGGCTTGGCCCCTACCAAGTTTAATATAATACTGCCTTCTCTCTCCGTCACGTCTTTCAGCTAATACTACAACATCGCATCCATAACCGGGCCCGCTACAGCAGGTCCTAGGACCCAAGTCCTGTTACGCCCCCAGAGCCCTACCAACTATAGGTGTCACGAAGACTTCTATGAGGGCTGCCACCATTAGTAGTGCTGCAGCTATAGTAAGGACTTTTATTGTGAAGCTCATTAACCTCGTGAACCCCCTGCAGCGTAGTAAGCAGTATGCTCCAGCACTAGCGACGCCAAGAAAGGTGGGCAACTCTACTACGCCGTGAGGGGCTAGTAGCCCGATCACCTGCATGAAGGTAAGTCCCTTAACGTTGACTGCATAGGAAATAGTTGACCCTATCACGAATCCGTTAAAAGCTATGAGTAGGGCTCCGGGTAGTATTAGCGCGAGGGTTAGTATGTAGACTAGGATCGTTGTCACCATGTTAGACACGAATATGAATAGGGTCTGGGAGAAGGGATCTAGCTCTGCAAACCTCGAGCCTACAGTCTCAGCGAAACTCTCCACTAGATTGTAGTTGGGACTGGATAATCCAGCAACTAGTGATAATATGAAGGAGGCCCAAGGAATTAACATCGCTGCCAGCACCGTTAACCCGAGCCCTCCACCGCCACGCCCAGCTTCAAATGAATTCACCTGCTGCTCCACAAGACACCAGCCTCCACTACACAGTCACAAGCCCTCGGGCTAGTATAAGGCATTAAGAAGAGTTCCTAACCATACAGTTTCGAGCAGCCTGGGGGATTATAAGGGCTAAGAGCACCCCGCCCCCAGGCTTAAACGCTTCAACGTCAACTAGAGCAGCACCTCCAGGCGGTAAAGCTATCCTACCACCTACAAGCTCCTCCACAGTCTCTAGGAGCCAGGGGTTATGTCCTACTAGCACCTCATAACCCCTTAAACCCATACTCTCCAGGACCTCGACGCCGTGAGGACTACCAGGCCTAAGCCTCTCATCAACAAGTATAGCATTACCACTCAGACCCAGCGCCCTCGCCACGATCTCGGCAGTTTCCACGGCTCTCCTTAGCGGGCTTGTAAATATGATGGAAGGTTTAAAGGGGAAGAGTCTAGCTACAGCTTCAACGTCCCTCTTACCCTCAGACGTAAGCTTCCTCTCTTCGTCGCTAACTCCCTCTCCTTTAGGCTCAGCCTTACCATGCCTGAAGAAGGCTATAACAACCATCATAAGCCACCAAACACAATTAAGAGAGTCGGGAGCCTCTTTAGCATGATTAAGGTTACGTGGGGAGATTGAAGGGGTTTGTATAATATCCGGCGGTAACGTTCTTTCCCTGGGTCTATGGAGGGTCGGTACGCGAAAACCTCTTCACCGCTCAGGGTAGGGCCCAGCTCTTCATCCCCTTGGATAGGATTTTCGGTTTTGTGGGAGAATTTACCTTAACCTGGGGGGCCTAAGGGTGCCAGCGTTTATAGCAGACCTTGTTGAAGGTGAAGGATTAAGAGTGTTTGGGCCTGCGAAGTTAGGCGTTGAGTCAGGCCTGGCTATGATACTTGGGGCCGAGTTAGGGGCTGGCGAGGAGGTTGTTGTTGGAGGTAGAAGGAGTTACTTACTCAAGGCTTTGAAGAGGAGTAGGGTTAAGATCGAGCTTATGGGTAGAGGTAGGGTCGAGGTTCCTGGTGATGGTGAAGAGCCTCTGGATGAATGGGTTATGGTTGCAGACTCCATAATAGACTCGTGCCCTGACGGCTGTGTAGTGGCTGTTATGGGGCCTACAGATGCCGGAAAGACCAGTTTTACCGCTTTACTGGCTAATAGAAGCTTAAGGAGAGGTCTCCCCCCGGCGATCATAGATGCTGATGTGGGTCAAGCCGACATAGGTCCTCCAGGCTTTATATCAATGGCTATGCCCGACAACTGGGTTCTCTGGTTGAGGCAGCTCGAACCTGAAGCCATAAGGTTCATAGGATCTATAGAGCCTGGCCCTGTAGCTGGCAGGATACTCACATCGGTATCTTCGCTCGCTAGGCTTGCAAGAAGCCGAGGCGCCGCTAATATATTTGTAGATACTGACGGCTGGGTGACCGGGTGGGCCGCTCTCGAGTATAAAGCTGACTTGGCTAGGCTTGCTGAAGCCCACTATGTGGTAGTAGTGGGAGACCACACACTATATTCGTACATGCAGAGAGTCGTGGATGCTGAGGTCGCCTACGTTAGGAGCCCCCAGGTCTTGGCTGCTAGAAGCGTTGAGGAGAGAAGAGAGCTGAGAAGGGATAACTATAGGAGGTTCTTGGACGGCGAGGAAAGGGTTATTGATTTGACCAAAGTTAAAGTTCAAGGAGGATGCATAGGGTCTCCACCATACGATAACGAGAGCGTGAAGGCTATGATAGAGTCGCAGACGGGCTACAAGGTAAAGTATATGGCTAGGTATCCTGGGGGGCTGTGTGTAGCTCTAGATGCTCCGGGATACGTAGACCACCAGTCACTGAAGCCTGTGCAGAAGAAGGTGGGTGAGGGAGAGCTTATAGTCGTCACAAGGGGTACTATGAAGGGTGTTCTCTCAGCCCTTACAGGCCCGGACGGTAATGACTACCCAGCTCTCCTCATCGAGCTAGATTTGGATACGTTGAAGGCCACGTTTAGGACTAGGTATATGGGTGAGGTTAGGAAGGTTTACTTTGGCAGGATTAGGATTGATGAGGATTATAGGGAAGAGGCTAGAGGTAGGATCTGGGTTTGAAGGAGCCTTGCATTTATGAGAGAATCTATAAGGGATTAGCTGTAGTTGTAGCCTTAGGGGACGCTATAGTAACTATAGCGATGGCCTTGGTACTCGCACTCTATCTCTACCCCCCTGTGAACATGATAGCTATCCTCATCACGATACTAGTATCCATGACGGTATGCTATAGGGCTTGTAAATGGTTGACGGAAAGAGCCAGCATGATAGCCCGCTTAGCCGAATTATGCGGTACATGCCCTATAGTGCATAGGGTCGGTAGGGAGGCTTGCTGCATGTCTAACGGCAAATGTATATGTGTGGATCTAGTCTACGGAGACCAGGTTGAAGTAGAGATAAGCAGGGTTTTAAGAAAGGTTAAGATAAACCCTCTAGCCCCCCTAAACTTCTATGCAGCCACTCCCCTAGGGGACGGAGAGGTACTAACCCTTTCTTGTAGGGAAGCGAATACTCTCCTAGAGGCCCGGGGGAGTGTGAAGAGACTTCATTCATAGCGAGGGGAGGGGGTGGTTAGGACTGGCTATGGCTAGAGGGCTCTCACCCTACATTGTAGTCGGCATATTTTACCTGGCTGTAACGCTATCAATGTATGCAGTTCCTACCCCTCCGGGTATCGAGGCTTTGGAAGCCGGCGATAAGGTGGTTTATTGGAGCGAGGGTGCTAGGGTGTATTCGCTTCCTGCAGGATTTCAGGTTGAACTGGGTAGTGAGGGCTGGAGGATTGTAGGACCTACCCCTAAGGCTGCGTGCTCGGATGAATCCAATGTTTGGGTTGCTGCTGAGCGCGGAGGCCTTTCATCGTTATATAGACTTTCTAGTGAGGGGGTTGGGGCTAGAGTTGACGTGCCAGGTTCTGTTTCGAGCATTGCTTGCGGGCCTGGCTGGGCTCTAATTGGGATTGTACAACGAGGGCAATTGTCATTAGTGTATTGGCCTTCAGATTCGCCTCCTTCCATAGCCGAGGCTATAGTGGGGGTTGAAGGTTGGAGGGGGGAGGCTAGGTTAGCCCCCACTATATGGGGTGTGAAAACTGCGGTAGCTAGTGATGTAGCTGTTGTTTTAGAGGATGGAGTTCTTAGGGTTTATCGGGTGCCTGGGAGTGACGTTAAGGGAGCTATTTTCTGGAAGGGAAGCCTAGTGTTGTTTGGCTCTATAGGCGGGAGGGGTTTCATAGCAGGTGTTGATAGAGAGGGCTTAGAATTTTCTCTAGGTGCCCAGGAAGTTAAGGTTGATGCAGTTTATCCTGCTGGTAGGGGAAGTCTTGTAGCAGTAGTCATACCTGAAGGAAGGCTTCCTTTCATTGTAGAAGTTCTTCTAGACCCCCCGAGGCTTCTGGGCTCCTACAGAGTCTACCCCTCAGCGCCGATGATATATAATGGATCAGCTTCTCTAGAGAGTGGGGCTTACATGTACATGACACTAATTGATATTGGCTATGTAGCGCTTAAAGTCTACAGACCCGGTTACGCTGTAATACCTGGCGGGAATTATAGTATAGCCCTCGTAGCTCCTTCTAGAGGCATCCAAGCGTTTCAGTCTAGCATTGACGTGATTGCGCATGAGTATGAAGCGTCGTGGTCTATCCTCGATGTAAAAAAGCCTCTTACCCTTACGCCGCTCACGATAGAAGAGAAAATTACGAGGCCAGGGGTGCCGAGGCTGCAAGCCCTATTTACTGCTGCAGTCCTTCTAGCTCCTTGGGCCGTGCTGATAGCGCTGTCGCTTTCAGAGACCTTAGAGGGAGCTTTTGCTGTGGGCGCTAATAAGAGGGGTGTTGATAATGACAGGGGCTAGTGAGGAAGACCTGGTATCCATGCTTCAGAGGAGTTTTAAGCTTACTAGGTATGAGGCTAAACTATACCTGGCTCTTCTAAAGGGGGCATCTAACCCTAAGGAGGCTAGTAGTATGAGCGGGGTTCCTCTTCCCAGGATTTATGATGTGATAAAGGTGTTGGAATCCAAGGGTTTTGTGGTACCTTCTGAAGGCTGGTATAGACCATTGCCGCCCTCAGCCGTAGCTATAGCTGAGATAGCTAGGGTCGAGGGGGAGGCTAGAAGTAGGGTAAGACAGATAATGGAGGCTGCAAGGACTCTAGAGGACCTAATCGCTGCTGCGAGGGAGGAGGTAGAGGTTACTGTCATAGAAGGGCTCTACTCGGCTGTGTCAGCCTCGGCCGAGGACCTTAAGAAGACTTCAATCCTGTTCATAATAGTCTCTGAGGCCCTTCCGGGCCGGGAGGACGCGATACTTCCCCTAGTGAGAGATGCGGTCTCACGAGGTGTTAAAGTAGTTATAGTCTATCCTCTTAGAGAGCCCACACGACTCGAGGACCTTCCAGGGGAGGTTAAGACGGTTAAGATGGCCACTTGGCTCCCTGACATGATCGTTTCTGAGAGAAGCGTGGTGTATCTAGTTCCTGATAGGCGGTCTGGGGGTGTTAAGGGGATTTACGTGCGAGACCCCTCTTACGCCTCTAGAGTTGCGGGGGGCCTCAGAGAATCCCTAGGATCTTAAGTGCCTCCCTTATAGCACTTACTCTGGGGTCCGAGAGGTTAACATAGACTATTCTCATCCTTCCGTACCTTCTCTCCTCTACAAGGCCCATTTTCTTAAGCTCTTCTATATGCTTAGAGACGAGCTTGTGGTTTAACCCAGTTTCTCTCACGAGCCTAGTTATATTGGAATGGCCGTCTCTGAATAGGACCTTTAATATCTTAACTCTACCCTTGCTACTGAGTAGGTCCTCTACATTCACTGGGTTTCACCCTTGCCTTCGCCACTCATAGAAAGGGTTATGGCCTTCTCTACTACCTCTTTAAGTCTATCTGCCGGTATTGGAGGTGTCAGTCTCACAAGGGTAGTCCTCCCTCTCATACCTTTGCCGGAGAGCCTAGACTCTATGAGGCCTGTAGAGGATAGTAGCCTAATGTAGTTGTAGAATTGTGTGTACCCTCGAGGCTTCACGTTATAAGACTCGCATAGTAGTTCATAGCGTTTTCTAAGCTCTCCGGCAGTTAGGATCTCGATCCCTTCGACCGTAGCGTCTGCTACAGCTTTTAGTATGAGGAGCTCGTGTAGCCCTAGGGATTCTATCTCGCGGACGGGAATACTACTAGCTTCTTGCTCTGAGAGAGCTTTCCTGACGAGGTTGGGCTCTATAATGCCTATACCTCGAGCTTCAGCCATTTCACCAGCCATTCTAAGCGCCATTATAGCTCTTCTAGCACTACCATCACCACCTCTATCCTCGCCATAGGTCTCGCTTATCATCATCAGGATATCATCGCTCCAAGACCCAGGTCTTAGTCCTAGCTCAGCCCTCTGCCTCAGGATCTCGTATAGCTCGTGAGACCTATAGGCGGGCATGTGGAGCTTAAAGCTTATCTGCGACTCTACTTGAGGTATAATATCTCTCATATAACTAAGTGCTCGGATATCGCTGGCTACCAGTATAAACCCTATCCTGGCAACTCCATCCTTGGACGGAACTTCTTCGTGGATCCTGAGGAGGGCGTATAGGTCCTCGGGGTTCACTCTAGGCGAGGTAAGCATATTCTGAAACTCATCTAGTATGACTAGAAGGTAGGAATTATTTATATATAGGTTGTCAACTATGGCTTTAAGAATGTCTATTACCGGGCTGCCTCTAACTGTTATGTTAAAGCCTGCGTCCCTCACTATCATAGATAGTATCGAGTAAAGGCTTGGGCCTGTGAACAGGTTCACGTATGCAGTGTTAACCTTAATGCCTTCCCTAGAAGCTTTCTCCCTAATCATCCTAGCTACGTACTTAGCTATCGTAGTCTTTCCTATACCAACTCTCCCAATACTACCGTATATAATAGTTATGTCTGAAAGCCCCGCAGTAGAGAATAGTTTGTTATAATATATTTTGAAGAGCATGTCAGCCTCCTTGGCTCTAACCCTCAACTCCGAAGGTACGTAGGATTCTGAAAAGACTGCTTTATCAGTGAAGACCTGATGGCCCCCTATATACACTATCGTACACCCCCGTACACATCTTACACAGGGCTCCGAAAGAAAAGGGGGGCTGGTACTCATACATAATCCTTTACCTCTTTAAATATACAAGTAGGCATGAAGGGCCGCACTGGTAAGTAATACCAGCAGATATTATTACGATATCGTCTATACCTTCAACGGCCACTACGGCCTTACCTTTTCTATCAAGCTTTACCCCAGCCTTCAACGCTGTGTTAATTATATCGTTAACGTCCAAAAGCTCCTTAACCCTACCTCTCATAGATGCTATCAACCTAACTCCCTTGTAGGCCGCTAGGTTTAACACACTGGAGAAAGCGGCCTCTACAAGCTTAGTTATATCCTCGGGGGTCCTAGGCGTCAGACACTTCTCTGCAGGGACAATCCGCTGTATAAACCCCCTACTCCCCCGAGCAGCTATCACGGAGAACCTATAAGGATCTCTCTCGGGGGTGTAGACTAGTATAACCCCTGGGAACCTAGTAGCCTCAGCTCTACCTTCAGGGTGAGAGGCTACAGCTAAGTCCCATGCCTCCTCGAGGGCCCAGCTCTGCCTCTTCGGCTTAGCGACTATGACTGCAGTTGGGCACTCGGACATAGATCTTTCACCGGGCACTCACTACAGAGGGGATTCCTAGCCCTACAATAGGTCCTACCCAGGGCTATGAGCAGTCTATGAGCTTCCTCGCTGCGGCCTTCGCCAAAGAACTGTAGGAGGGCTCTAGAAGTCTCTTCGTAGCCCGCCTTATCCCTCACAAGACCCCATCTCCTAGCTATCCTTGCAGCGTGGGTGTCAACGGCGAACACGCCTGGAGCCTTCCTTACAAGACTTAGAAATACGTCGGCCGTCTTAGGACCTACCCCGGGAACCGAAAGGAGCTTCTCCCTTAGCACATTCGGATCCTCCCTTAAAAGGTATTCCTCCCCGCCCCACTCGATTACCTTCATAGCAAGCTCCTTGAGAGTTCTAGCCTTCTGTCTTGAGAGACCTGCAGGGCGTATGGCGTCCTCTAAGAGGTGGAAGTCAGCGTTTACCACGTCTTCAGGCTTCAACCCGACCATAGCTCTTAACCTTTCATAAGCCCTTATAGAATTCTTGTCGTTGGTGTTCTGGCTTAACACTATGGCTGCTAAGACTGCGAAGGGTCTGCCATCAGTCCTCTCTGCCACTAGGGCGACATACTCTTTCCAGTCAACTCTCAACGCCGACCTAAGCCTCTCAAGCACGAGGTCGCCGCTAGCCCTCTCAGCTATACTCCCCAAGCCGCTCGGGCCCGCGAGAGATTTCAGCCTTACCCGGGTTTATATTGCTGGAAGACGTGGGTGAGGGGCTTTGTCGGAGAGGAAGTGCCCTGGGTGGAGGCATAGCGAGCACACAGCAGACGTCCTAATAGAAGCTTGGGGCCGAACACTCGAGGAATCCCTTGAGGAGGCTGCTAGAGCGGTCTATGAAGTTATAACCGACACCTCCAAGATCAAGCCTCACGTCAAGATAGAAGTCGAGACTGAAGGGATAGACCTCTACAACCTCATATACAGGTGGATAGAGGCCATGCTAGCATATACAGACAGCGAGGGCCTGGTATTCGGCCTTTTCAGAGTCTGTAGGGTAGAGGAAGGAGATGATGAAAAGCCTTGGAGGATACAGTCAATAATCTGGGGTGAAAAGTTCGACCCTGAAAGGCACGAGCACAGGACTATAGTGAAGGCTATGACGTATGCTCAGATGGAGGTTAAGAGGGAGGGTGACGGATGTTGGAAAACGCAGTTCGTAGTAGACATTTAACCCCTACCCAGGGCTCTAGCCAGCCTAATACTACACTCGCTACAGAACCCGGGCCCCTTCTCATCTACCTCAGCTAGCGTGAGGCTGAAGCTCATAACGCACTTCTTATTGTTACAATGGCCCAGACCAAGTAGATGGCCTAGCTCGTGTAGGACCTCCTTCACAAGCCTCTCTTCAAGCTTACCCTCGGACTCAAGCCTTCTAGTATATACTGTGGCGACGCCTAACTCGGGGGTTGCCAGGCCAAATACGAAGTTCATTCCCTCGACATAGCCGTCTCCCCACACAACCGCTACTATCTTTACACCCTCGCTTGCAAGCCCTCGAAAACCATTGTAGATTGAGTAGTTTACTTCGTCAGCTCTAAACTGCATTCTGCTCCAGTTAAACGCCTTCATGGGGGGTTCAAGCTTCTCAGGCGATACAAGCCATTCGCCATCAACAGGCAAGTACTTTGACGCTTCGCGGGCTACACGGAGCAATGTTGAAGGGTCTACACCGCCAACCCCAACGAGAAGGACTTTAACCCTAGACGCTCTATCCAGGACCTACCCCCTCCACTTCTCATAGCCCACATTCAAGTTCCTCCTATGCTCGAACACTTCTAACACTCCTCCGGGCCTGCCGAGAGCCTCTATTACGAACACCTCCATGTGGGGTCTTACTACGCCCTTGACAAGGTGCCCAGCTATAGTCCTCTCAGGGTCTATGCTGAGTACCGTGTGGAGGTGCACGTGCACCCCCTTCTCGGTATTTACAGCGTTACCCTCGATAGAAGCTACCTCTATTACCATTCCCTCCCTAGGCTTGACCTCCGCCACCTTATACTTACGCTCTTCGGGGCTATAGAAGCCTATTACGGCCTCACTAAGCCCCCCTATACCCATGATCAATGCTGCATCAACTCCTTGAGACTCCAACAACTCCTTAAGGGTCTCTAAGACCTCCTCACCTTCCTCTAGCTTGACTGCGTACATCCTTCCTGGAGCCACTAGCTTCCTCTTCACTCCCCTCACCCCAGCACTATGTCATGGGGTTTAATCTCCCTTAAGCCCGCCTGGGTTACCCTAGCTAGCTTGGCTTTCCATGCTTCACCCACGTTAGAAGCTCCAGCGTAGCCTAGAGCAGCTTGTAGCCCTGCAGCGAACTCTAGTAGGACCTCAGCCACACTACCCCTATAAGGCACAAGACCCTCGACGCCCTCCTCTATAAGCTTACTCCTCCCCGCGTACCTATCGCTGGCGTGCCTCCTTTCAATTGCACTCCTACTAGCCATCCCTCTATACTGCTTGTATAACCTACCCCCCACAGACACTAGAGACCCTGGAGCCTCCTCAGTACCAGCCAGCATTCTACCCACCATCACAGAGGAGGCCCCCGCTATGAGAGCCTTTGCAGCGTCTCCAGCATTCCTTACTCCACCATCAGCTATTATAGGCACCTCCCTCTCAGCCCCCAGCTCCTTAAGGGCGTCGAAAGCATTCATGACCGCCGTTAGTGTGGGCATAGAGGCTCCAGTAACCTCCCCGGTAGTACATATGCTTCCGCTTGCGATCCCAGCCCTAAGCCCTCCAACATCCTCTGCAACACTGATAACGTCTAGGACGGCCTCTCTAGTCCCTAGATTGCCCACGACGACGTCTATAGATACATCCTTTACTAGCTGCCTCAGGCCTCTAAGGGCGTTTACATTGTGTATGTGAGCTACGTCGACTACCAGGAAGTCAGCCCCAGCCTCCTCGAGCGCCTTAGCCCTCTTAACGTCGTAGGGGCTAACTGCAGCTCCTACCCTAGGCCTACCTTCCTCGTCTATGCTGGGTATAGGTTTCACGCTTGATACTAGAGCAGCTATAGCCTCAGCCTTTTTAAGCCAGAACTCGCCTCTAACCCCCTTAGCTACATAGACACCCTTAAACTCCGAGCCCTCGAAGAGGACTGCAGCTCCAACACCGATCTCCGAGAGCCTGAAATCTAGGTGGCTTAGAGGCTCTTCCGGCGTACTCTTTGCGACCTCGTACCAGGGGCTGGGAGGAGACTCTTTAACCCTCCTAACCTGCATGGCCTGCTCGTCAACACTCATATTCCTATGTATAACGCCTACAGCCCCCAGCCTAGCTAGTATAAGGGCCATCCTCCACTCAGTCACAGTATCCATAGGACTCGAAACCAGCGGGATAGAAATCCAAATCCTCCTAGTCACCCTAGAAGACAGCTCTACATCTCTAGGTTCTACAGGGCTCTTACCGGGCACTATAATGACGTCATCGAAGGTTAGGACTTCGCCCACTACAGAAGAGTTACCTGCCACCGCATCCTCACCGCAGAGCCTCAAGGAAGCTCAAACTTCCTCTACAGAGAACCTTTTACCCAGTCTTACAACCTTGTCAGGATACACTATAATACCCTTATCAGTGATCTCAAAGGGATGCCTCCTCATGCTATGCCTAGTACCCCTCATCTTCCACACTATAAGACTCCTAACGAGTTCCCCGTTATACTCGTCTAGATCAAGCCTGATTATGCCGTCTGCAGCATGCTCCACCCCAGGGCCCCCAAAACCCCTCTCGGTAACGCTAACCTGACTCACAAGTATGCTAGTAGTCCCCATCCCCGAAAGAACACGTTTAAGGAGCATAACAGTCCTCCTAGCAAGCACGGGTTTAGCCAGGTAGAGTGTAGATACGCTGTCAACAACAACCCTCTTAGCCCCAGTATCCCTAATAGCCTCCTTCAACACATCCACAAGCAACCCCACATCCTCCGGGTCTTGGACAACGTACCTCTCACGCTTAGCAGCCTCGCCCACCCCGCCGGTAAACGCATCTACAATGGCAAAACTCCCCTCCTTCTCGTAGGACCTAACATCCCAGCCGAACTGAGACATATTTATCCTAACTTGAACAGGGTGCTCCTCTAAAGCTACGAAAACGCCGGGCTCGCCCTCCTTCAGTCCGTTCCAAAGGTACTGGTACGAGAAGATCGACTTACCCGTGCCAGGTCCTCCACTCAGCAGAACAACGTTCCTCCGAGGAATGCCTCCGTTTAGAATCTCATCCATACCTGGAATTCCCGTCTTGACTCTATCAACCAACCTATAACACCTCGCATCCTCCACTATCAATCACAGTCTATAACCGAATCTATTAACCTCTGCATGCTAGCCGTTAGGCCGCTAAAGAATGCTAATTGCCCCGAGACCGCTCGGTGCTCCCTCCCTCTTCACGGCCCCCTGAAGGCTCAGTGCCCACCAAGGCTTTCCTCACTGCGGTCTGGAACGCGCTACTCCCTACTTTATGTATGTAATGATTAACGTATTTATCCCGGAGGCTTCATGCTCACTTGAGGGCTGCGTAGGCTTCAAGCCCAGCGTAGACGGATAGCTGGGCTACAGTGGTTGGCGTGGGCCCTGGAGAGCCCCATACCGGCACTACGTGCATGACTATGTAGGCACCCTTCGACGTCCCCGTGAGGGTGAATGCTGCATGGCCGTAAACGCTTGTTCCAGGCTGGGCGTAGAAAGACGCTTGGGGGAGTAAGTATGACGACCCGGTGTCTGTAACCTCTACTAGGGTATTGAATTGTAGCGTGTCTGTCATCGCGAAGGCCGAGTATTTGACTCGAGCAGCCTCGCCCTCAGGTGTGAGGCTTGCCTCGCCGCCAGCCAGCAGGTTTACTGTATTCTGTGGAAGTATGCTAGTGGGAGAACCCCAGAAGGGGGTGCCTGTAGCCTGTATGAAAATCCACCCGTAAGTCTCGATGTATGATGCTAGGTCCTGCTCCGTGACGAAACATGGAGATCCAGGCGTGAGGGTTACGTCACTCAGGCTTACGTCACCCTGGAGCCAAAATATAATGGCGTCTCTCGGAGGCGCCATAGTGCTTCCTGCAATTTTATCAGGAAATAGCAAGTTGCACAGTTTAGATACAGAATCCACTACAGTGTAGTTGCCAATGCCAGCTAGATTAAGCGCCGTATCAATAGCGTTTAACAGTTCATTTTGCACAGCAAGCTTAGCTTCATCTAAAGTAACACCCGCCCAGGAAGCATAACTATCTTCGCCAATACCAGAGATCAAGTTAGGGTCTGGTATAGCAACAACGTATATGGGAGGTGTTTCCCTGAATAGCGGATTCACAACTCCAAACTCAATATTGAGGAACTCTAGAGTGTAAGTGAAGTCTATATAACAATCGCCAAGGAAGTCCTGGTAGTAATCGTAGAAGAGAACTCCAACCCTGTAAATCGAATTCCTGTCGACAGGGAAGAGAACTGTAAAGTGGAACTGCCTAGGCTTATCCTTAACGAAATAGAAGTCTTTCCAGTGAGTTAAGTCCCATGTGCCCGTTGCCTCGTCGAACTTGTATACTACAACGCTAAACGTCTTTAAGGGTCTAAATGAAGACGGACATCCTGAAAAGAATACGGCCGTCCAATAATAGTTTATTTTGCCGGTAATCCTGATGTAATCGCTATTACCAATATCCCTAGCTACAATATACTGCCACACTAGCACATCCCTACGCTGGCTGCCATCGCCGTCAGCGTCAACGTTATTAGGAGTTTGCAAGGGTGCATTATAGAAACTATAAACGGCCATTTCAGTAACGTTGTTACCATCGAAGTCTACATTGAAAGACGAGCTAGTAGTGGGGTCAAGACTAACGAAAGGCACAGGCGCCTCTACTATACATGAGGAACCTCCAGTATATCTTACTTCGACCCTGACGGCATATCCGTCTAGATAAGTGAAGTTGAACCCAAAGAGTCCTTCATAGTTATAGTATGTTCCTATGTAGCCGTGAATATAAATCTCACTATAGGGTTCTATTGGACACGAATCGGGGCCTACATAGAGAGTCCCTACATCATAAGCTTCTATGTAGACTAAGGAAAGGCCCCTATGTTCGGGGTCTGGATCGTCGTAGATGAAGGAGCTAATGTAGCTTATCGCAGGCTCTCCGAAGAAGTTAGAGACAGCGCTAACGCTATATGCAGGTCTCCATGCAGAAAGTGCTCCCTTTGCCTGCAGGTCCTGAGCCCCCTCAAGCCTAAATCCTCCTTGAGGTGCAAAGAGCGGTCTCAACGACACGGACTGGGCTCCACCACCTGCCCCCCCTCCTTGCGGGACTAGCCTTCCCCCCTCACTACCTCCGCCTACAGGGTGTAGGACTCCCCTCGCGCTCTCAACGGCTATGACATAGTCTTCAGGGTTTAATAGGTTAAAGACTAGGAGTAGGCTGTCTCCGGGTGCCAGCGTTATAGGCTCTCCAGCGGGTGGTAAGGGGTCCCCGTTGGGGTTGAGTGGGGTGGCGTTAAGGGCTATGTACTCTACTATAGGATTGGAGCCTAGGACTTCAGGCCTAAGCGTAGTCAAATCTAGTATATAGACTATCCTATCAACTTGGACGTTTATCAAGTAAGCCTTAACTAGTTGGACCTCTACAACGCCCCTATTAATTATGAACACCCCGGGCACCCAACCCAGGTTAACGTAGTCTTCATTACTAGGATCGACAGGGATAATTGTTAATCTCTCATTAGCTATAGTCCCAGCCTCAGTTAATATGTTGGTGCCTTCCTCTACGCTCCTCACAGACCTCTCATACAATGAGAACATCAAGGGTACTGCCATCAGGAATATGATAGTTAGTATTATAAGACCCCCTATTATCTCGGCTTGCCCCCTACGGGAAGCCCTTAACATCATATTGGTATACCCACCCCTTAGGGATTCTAAAGGGGACCCTGGGTAATATGCTATTGGTAGTTAATAAGTGGTATTGTGTATTTCCCCCCCTTTATTTAAAATTTAGTAGCCCCTGGTAGCCGTACTCCGATCATTGGGGCTTAGCTTGGCATGGTATAGGAGAGGACAAGCTTCTCCAATCACCGTTGCAATACTTGTAGGAGTTACTATACTTCTAGGATTAGGGGTTTATGCGTTCTTTCAAGGTCAGGCAGCAACTCTACTCCAGAGGCTAGCCGTTGAAAATGTCCTGTTAGATTATGCTAGAGGGCTTGATGTAATGCTTGTTGGCGTTGAGAGCGATACTTCTACAGCTCCCTCTGTCTACTGCTTCACAGTTTCAATATCCAACAAGTCCGCCTCACCCTTGACGATATACTTAACGGTCCTGCCTGTAACGATAACCGCTACTACTGCATTCACCGATGACCTAGCCTCAATATATCCCTACCCAGCCTCTACAGACCCCCTAGCCCCCGAATCCTTCCTAAACCTCAGGCTTTATCTGCTTACAGACCTTGATGGAGATGGATTAATAGATCTTGTGGGTAGTGGGGGCACGGCTGGAACACTTACAAGCCTGACAGAACTAATGCCTTCATGTAGGGAAGTTTATTCTACGAGCATTTGGGACTCTTACATAAGGCCTGACGCGAACGCTGGGCTTTCACGCATAGTACTCTTTGAAGGATTCTCAGTAGAGGATTTATATAGGGGTTTTGGGGTGTCATATTACCCCGAGGCGCCACTATGGCTCTACACTCTCCAGCCCGGGGATAACATGACCTTCTACATAGCCCTGGCGCTAGAGGACCCTAACGACCCGGGTAGCTTATTAAAATTAACTAATGGTAGCTTACTAGTCATAGCGCAGGTAGGCGGAGATTACTATGTAGCTGAGAGTCTCGATCTCGCAAGAAGTGTCAAATAACATATATCGTGTATAATAAAAATATGATTATTAAATTGTATAAACATTAAGGCCTCGCGTCTTACTGAATTAGCTCTAAACCATAATGACATATGGTCTAAAGTGACATAAAGCATTGGTATTAAAATGATTTGTAAGATATAGAAATAATGATAATTACCTATAGACTATCAGCACAAATATAT
>WAKF01000085.1 GCA_015523465.1 Aeropyrum sp. | reverse complement strand
CCCGTAAGCTTTGCTCCGAGAGCCCCAGCCCTCCTTAGAGCGTTAACTAGCATGTCAACCTCTAGACTCGACGCCCCTAGGGCTGAGAGGAGGCCGTGTGAAGCGTTCATCGCGAGACCCAGCTTCTCAGCGTCTCCCCTTTCCAGCGCTTCTAGCGCGAGCCCCACCACCTTCTCCCCCGCCATGTATATAAGCCTTCCGGCCTCCCCGAGGGCGTCTGCAGTCTCTATCACGCTCCTAACCACGTCCGAGGTCCTACGCTTAACCCCAGTATCAGCTACTATCAGCTCTACCCCTCGGAGACCCGACGTGATCCTACGGGGCCTCTCGCCCCTCCTATAGTATAGGAAACCCCCCTCGATCGCAGCGGCTACGTCAACCCCACTAGGATTCTCGTGGGCTATCCGCTCCGCCGCCATAGCGGCCTCAAAGAGCCTCTCACCCTTCAGTGGATCTCCGTGTAATGCTGTGTAGGCTAGAGCGTATGCTACAGCAGTCGAAGCGCTGGAGCCGAGGCCCGCAGCGACGGGGATGCCACTCTCTATGACGGCCCTGTGAGGAATGATACTGTATCCCATCCTAGAGAGTTGCTTGAGCAACGTTATGAACGGGAGGACCTCAGAGGGCATGTTTCGCGGCTCCTCTAGGTCCTGCGGGCTGGCCTTTACCTTGAAGAGGCTACTCTCGATCTCAACGCCCTCACGAGATTCTTCAACCCTCACTCTAACCCTTCTCCCTATCGCAGCCACTATAGCCCCGCTCCCCCTGACTACGAAGTGCTCCCCCACCAGGATTACCTTCGCCGGGGCGCTCGCTACTACAGCTACCATACAGCCCCCACCCGTCACTCCATACAGGCGTTATTACGGGTTCATCCTGTATATACGATCTTCCGAGCCTCAAGGCTATCTCAGCCTTAGCTAGCTCGTAGCCTAGGTAGGCTGCATGCTCTGGATCTAGCTTGACAGCCCTTACCAGGGCCCTAGCTATGCTTGTGGGGTGTGTTCCTTCAAACGCTATCATACCACCCTTATAGAGCTTGTAGACGGCTACTATCACGCCACGCTCATGGTCAACATGGATCGTTATGTAGCCCCTCTTATCCATGATCGGCTCGACGTAGCCTACCCTCTCAGCCTTAACCTTCGGGGGCTTAGGCGGGGGGTGGGGTTGCTTGACCACTAGGAGCCTACTATATAGGTCGCGGCTCCTCTTAAGAGTCCATGCTGCCAGGGCTAGGTCTATAGCCTCACGTGCCTCAGCGGTGGATCTGTAAGCCTTGTAGCTATCCTCCACCACATAGTATACTGAGGCACGTGCCTCAGCGGCCACCAGTGCTAGGAGACCGTGTATACTATGGGTGTCAGCCTCGACCTCGTCAACTACGTTAGCCGCTGTGAACTGTATAGGCACCTCTATCCTAGACGAGGCCTCAACAAGCCTCCGAATGCTCTCGAGGAAACCTAGCGGAGGGGCCTGTAGAGAGGGGTCCGCTATGACCTTAGATACACCCATGCCACGTAGGTCCTCGATAGTAGACCTGAGCTCGCCTAGCGAGCGGGAACCTACCACCACAACGTGACCCGCCCCAATGAGATCCGCATACTCCAGTGCATCCCCAGCAGCGGCTATAACACCGGAGGCCCCAGCCTCCAACGCCGCTTTAGCATGAGCCCTTGAAGGGGCTTCAGCTAGCACAGGCTTACCCGCAGAGAGTGCTGCCTCAACCCTCCTAGCCAGCATTCCAGGCTCCTCGTCGAGCGCACAGCCCACAGCAATAATGTCAGCCCCATCACCCGAATACCTCTGAGCCTCCCTCCTAGCCTCATCTATACCCCTATAAGGGGGCACCTCGGACACCAGCACCATCGGAGGGCCTCTCAGGGGGACCTTCACCCCACCGATGCTAAACGCCTCCTCGAAGTCTAGCTTTGCGGAGAGCCTCGTTCCCGGGATGACGGCTTCAGCGGGCTCAGTCCTGCTGAGGGAGCCTCCGGACCTCAGGTGGTTTATGACTGCTGGAAGTAGTACGGGGCTCCTTGTAGCCTTATACACAGGCCTCCCGACAACCTCCTCTATAACCCTAGTATCGCCCTCAACGCTTCCCGGGACCAACACGATGTCGGCGTCCCTCAAAGCCTCGGCGATCTCACGCCTCCTCTCGAGTATCCTGGCTATCGTAGACGTTCTAAGCATGCCTATGGCGTGGACTGGGAGCGCTACGACCAGCACATCGCTTAGCTCTCCTACGACCTCCTCGATCATCTCCCTGGCAGTGGAGCTAGTGAGAACTGCAATCCTCAAAGCCCAGGCCCCCCGAGGCTAAGGGTTGCTAGGACCTTCCCGGGCGTGCTAGTCCCTACTCTCGAAGCACCTGCGCCGACAGCGAGTAGGGCGTCTAACCCGGTCCTTATGCCACCACTAGCCTTAACGTGTAGCCCGTAAGGCTCAGCCACGCGGTAGAGGCGAGAGACAGTGTAGGGGTCTCCCCCCTTAGTGTAAACGCCCGTACTCGTCTTAACCATCCAAGCACCAGCCCTGGCAGCAGCCTCAACAAGCCCCCTAAGCCTCTCATCGTCCCAAAGCTGAGCCTCCACGATGACCTTAACCCTAGCGCCAGCCTCCCTAGCAACCTCCACAACAGCCTTAACCTCCTCCTCAACGTACCCGACACCCCTCCACAAGGCCGGCACCAAGTCTAGCTCCGAGGCCCCCGCCTCGAGAGCTGCTCTCGCCTCAGCCAGCTTAGCCTCCAGGGGGTGGGAGCCTAGGGGAAAGCCCACGACACTACACAAGTTAACCCCCAGCCCCTCAGCCCTGCGGGCTACCGAGACTACGTGAAGTGGCGTCGTGACCACGCAGGCATAGCCCTCGTTAGCGGCCTCCTCAACGAGCCTCTCAACATCGCTCTCGGTGGCCGTCGGGGATAGTATGGTGGCGTCTATCATCGAGGCTAGGTCCTCCCTCCCCGAGACCCTCTTAAGGGCGGCCTCGAGGATCCTAGCAACCTCTATTCTGGACACCCCCTCCAGGCACCTCCCAGCCCTCTATCAAAATTGGTTTACCGTCCCGAATAAACTCCCAGTTCAAGCCCTTAAGGATATTAGACGTGCCACAGTAAGATAGCTTGGAGACTGCTGGAGGCTGAGGGTGACTGGTGATGAGCGAGGATCTTAGGTCTGTGGCTTCGAGTCTTAGGGAGGAGCTTTTGAGGATTGGCAGGTTCCTGGAAAAGTATTCATCCGACCCCCTGGTAGAGGTTAACTCCTCCAATATAGACGAGATCGTCGGTAGCTACCGGGTGGTGGTGCTCTTCTTCACTGCAGAGTGGTGTGGCCCATGCATAACCCTCCAGAACGCCCTCCGAGACATAGCTAGCAGGGTGCTGAGGGACGACGTAGTGTTCGGCAGGGTCGACGTGGATAGGTCCTACGCTGTAGCTGAGAGGTATGAGGTTAAGCATATACCCGAGGTACTAGTACTCGTTAACGGGAGGGTTGACGACGTGATCGTGGGTAGCACGACCAGGGAGAAGCTGGAAGAGAGGCTAAGAAAGTATATATTGTGAAGGCCTACAAGACCATAGCCAGCCCTAGCACCCCCCTAATAACCTCTCTAACACCCCCCTCAAGGGGTGCTGGAGCTAATTGATCCGAGGCGGGGTTGGAAGTCTCTGGGAGACGCTACCACCGCCCCTAAAGCTAGGAGCCATAGTAGCGCTTTCCCTAGTCGCTGTGGAGGCTTTCAGCCTAGTTGAGTCCTCCGGGGGCAACCTAGAGGTATGGGGTTTCAGCCTCCATATAGAGGTTGACGTCGCCCTACTAGGAGTTACAGCGCTCCTCATACTACTCTCAACACCCATAGCAGCCATGCTAGGAATAACCCCGGCGATAGTTGAGCTTGTATTCGGCGTTTACCTAGCTTATAGGGGAGCCGAGGTTAACGAGGCCCTTAAGATCATTAGTGGTATAGGCGCTAACATGCTCCTCTTCATGGCTGGTACTGAGATAGACGTGGGTTTCCTTAAGAGGACTGCCGGGAAGGCACTATCGGTAGCAGCTCTAACCCTGATACCCGCAGTCCCTGTGGTAGCCTACATGACACGGGGAGCCCCCCTTGAAGCCTCGATCCTGGTATTCGCAACTCTCACAGCGACTAGCGTCGCCCTAACATTTACCCTATTCGACGCTTACAAGGTGGTGAGGGCTAGGGCGGCCCAGCTAGTGCTGGCAGCCGCCATGATATTGGATGTTCTAGGCATGATACTCATAAACGTGGCTACTGCAGCCATAAACCCCCTCCTAATCCTCTACGGCCTCGTAATACTAGCTGCGTTCGCCCTCCAGCCAATACTACCCAGGATCACCGGGGCGCCCTTTGAGATGGAGATAAGGCTCGTAGCTATGGCTCTCATAGTCTTAGGAGTTCTTAGCGAGGTTCTGGGGATACACGGCGTCCTCACAAGCTTCATACTAGGTCTGATAGTGTCGGAGACCGTGAAAAACCGCAGGGTGCTCAGGGAGAAGATTGAAGGGCTTGCAACGGGATTCTTCACGCCATTCTTCTTTATAGTATCCGGGATGAGCATAGGCGGAGGCGTAGAGCTACTAGCAGTCCTGGAAGCCCTAGCCCTGGGAGTAGTTCTAGCAGCCTCAAAGCTTGGGATAATCTACTTCTACATTAAAAGGTTCATGGGTGTCGGGAGGCAGATGGCAGTTGTAGCGGCGAGCGGCGCAGCCCCCCTACTCACAGTAACTATTATAGGAGCCGAGATAGGCTACGACCTGGGACTCATAGACGGTAGGACCTACTCCATGCTGATATGGGTCGTCGTTGCTAGTAGCCTCACAGCGGTAATGGCAGTAAAACTATCCTACAGGCTCTAAAATACTAGTCCTAGGCGAGCCTACTTTAACCCCAGCTCCTCGAGTTGCCTCAGCACATAGTCCCTGATATCGTCCACCCCCGGTAGGTCCTTCACCAGCACCCCATCCTCCATATAGACCTCCAGCATGGGCCTAGCCTTACGCCCATCTCTACAAGTAGGGGGTTCGCCGGGCTCGAGGGGAGCCATGTAATCCTCTGTGAGGCTACACCTGTATAGCTGCTTAGCCCCGGGCATCTTGCCCCTCTTACTCACAGGCACCCACCCCTCGCCCCTGTCAACCTCCACGATGTCCATGCTAAGGTCTATGCTGGGCGCAGCAGCGATGCTAGTCCCCACGCCGAAGCCGTCGGCCACGTCCCTGAGCTCGGCTACCTGCCCCTCATCTATACCCCCGCTCACGAATATCTTGACGTGCCTGTAACCCTCAACATCTAAGGCCCACCTAACCTCCTCTACTATATCCCTCATCCTCCCCCTCCTACTCCCTGGAGTATCCAGCCTTACCCCGGCCAGCCTCTTACTCAGAGCCCTAGCAGCCATGAGAGCCTCTACCCTCTCGTCGTAGAAGGTGTCGACGAGGGCTATCACGGGCGTCTCCCCCTCGAACCTGTCGGCGAAAGCCTTCCACGCCTTCACCTGGTCCCCGAAGACTATTATGAGGGCGTGGGGCATCGTCCCCCGGGGCTTAAGCCCAAGATACCTCTCACTCAACACCCCGCTGACACCGTCGAGGCCGCCAATGTAGGCCGCCCTGTCGGCTGCAGGTTGGACTGCAGGGTGGAGTGCTCTGAGGCCGAAGAAGAGCAGTAGCTTCTCCTTCCCCGCCGCCAGCCTGATCCTGGCAGCCTTAGTGGCGAGGCTTGTGGAGAAGCGTAGTAAGCCTAGAAGGGCCGTCTCGAACACGGCTATATCGCTATACCTCCCCTCAACGATCATGACGGGCTGCTTCCTCCTAAACACTGTGCCCTCGGGGAGGCTGTAGACCTTTACGGGCTTGCCCTGTAGTAGTGCAAGGGCCTCCTCGAGCCCCGCATATACTCCCCACTCGTAGCCCCGGGGCATGCTGTAGGCGTGCACCTCCATCCTAACCCTCACGTTGGACAAGCCATGCTCGTCCACCAGGGCCTTAGTCCTCTTAAAGTAGATGTCGGTGGCCTCCCCGGATAGTATCTCGCCTGGAGTTGCGACGTAGAGTCTAGGCTCCCTTGCCATAGCCTAAGTCCCCCCGGGTGGTTTATGAAGTTGACACCCTTATATTATCCCTAGCCCGCCAATCATATTAGAGGCCTCCTAGGCTCGAGCACCTCGTAGACTAGATGCACCCAGCCACCGCATAGGACCTCGACCCTCCTCAAAGCCAGCT
>WAKF01000084.1 GCA_015523465.1 Aeropyrum sp. | reverse complement strand
GTGTGGGGGGTATAAAGGTGACTGTGGGTTTGGAGGGGGTTTTCTTGTTGAGGGGGCCTTGTAGCTTGAGGGTTGTTGAGGGGGTTGTTGAGGTTCTTGGCGGTAGGCTTGGTGAGGGCGAGTTCATTGTGGTTCCTGCTGGGAGGGCTGTGGCTCTCCGCTCGGAGGGGGCTAGGGTAGAGGTTTCTGGTTGTGAGCCTGAGGCTTGGAGCCCTGAGGGTTATGGTAGGTTTGAGGAGGCTGCTAGCTATGCCGGGTCTGCTGGGAGGGTTGTGCTAGTAGGCCCTACGGACTCGGGTAAGAGTACCCTCGCGGCTTGGATCCTGAATGGGTGGGGTGGGGGTTGGCTTCTGGAGGCTGATGTAGGGCAGAACGAGGTCTTCGCTCCGGGCTTTGAAGCCCTAACTCAGCCCCTCGGGAGGGTCGTTGTTCCCGGGTTCCTGGAGAGCTTTGGCAAGCCTAAGCCGTGCTTCGTAGGCTCTTTCACGCCTAGCGCTGCCGAGTCTAAGTATCTAGCGTGCGCTGCCACGTTATCCAGGCATGCTGAGGGCAAGCTTGTCGTAGATACTGATGGGTGGGTGCAAAGGTGGGGTGGACTCTACTCCAAGGCGGCCCTCGCTGCCGCTACTAGGGCCGATCTAGTAATATCCTTAGGGCTGGCTAAAGGCGCCTGCAGGGCCCTCGAAGACGTCTCCGGAGTGGAGGTCCTATGCCTCCCTAGGCTTGTGGGAGGCTCAGGGAAGAGCAGGGAGGAGAGGAGCCTTCACAGGGATAGGCTGCTGGCTAGAAGGCTCGTAGGGGCTAGAGAGTGGAGGCTAAGACTAGACGAGGTCGAGGTTAGAGGGGCCCCAGTTCTACACGGAAACCCCCTACCCCTCGAGGAAGCTCGGAGCATAGAGCCTAGCGCAGTCTACGCAGAAGCCCAGGAAGGAGGGATAGCTGTTGTCTCGAGGAATAAACCCTCTACTAGAAGTGGAGTTAAGTACGTGAGGCTCGGGTGGGAGAGAGGACTGCTTGCAGCGGCTCACGCCCAGGGCGAGGTGGAGGTGGCAGTCATACTATCGATAGACTATAGGGCTAGGAGGATATCAGTAGCGTCGAGGATAGGTAGCAAACCTTCAATCATAGAAGCGGGGCTCGTGAGAATAGATTACGAGTCACTCTCCGGGAGCATCCCTCTAGGTTAAATGGAGGTTGCCAGCGTGGAACTAGCTTTAAAAGGGAGAGGGAGGAAGGGCTACTAATAGCTAGCTTGCCGGGCCGCTAGCTGAGGGGATTGGGTGCTTCACAGCCTTGTCAAGGTCTATTATGCCTTTGTAGGCTTCCCTGTAGATCGGGCTCGATAGTATCCTCTTAATGTACCTTCTTCTATCATACTTCTCGCCGGGATTGAAGCCCCTTATCCTCTCAACCCTAGCCTTCGCATACATCTTCTGTATGTTATCCCTGTAAAGCTCCTCGAGTACGTTGAAGGCACAGAACGGTACCAACCTGCCGTCAGGGAGCGCATAGTGGATATTACATCTCCTAAGCCTAGTTATGTCGTAGTTATATCTATCCATGAAGTGCATCATACCTAGGAAGAGCGTCTTCTTGTGGAACTCCTTTATAGCCTGGTAGTTACGGAGCAGGAATATCTTGACTATGATCTTGTATATGTTCAAGTCCTTAGGCATCCTCTCAAGGTCAATGTACCTCCGGGACTTGGCTAGTATCCTCATAGCGGCCTTCATCCTAGCTAGCCTAGAGCCGTTACTTTCAATAATTAGCCTCTCCTCATCAAGCATCTCAACGAAGCCTTCAACGTCTAGGAAGTCAGTTATAGGTATGAACCTTCTAGGAACGCCATTCGCATCTCTACCATCAACTACCACATAAGTGGCGGAGCCGCACATGGGGTGGTTACTCAGCGTATCGTAAAGCTTCCCCGTGAGGGCGTCAATAACCTTTACGAACTTCGATACTACTGGGACGGGGTACCACGCCTTCATTGGTATTTGACCGTTAGTCTGCTCCTCAATCCTCTTTATCACATCAGGAATCGTTATCCGCATCCTCATTCTCTCATGCTTCCTCATCATACCCGTGAGGCTTACAGGCTGGAAGTTGACCCCCCTAATCACGTCAATGTGCTTTCCAGCAAACCTTATTATATCCCCGACTTCATGGTCATTTATAGTCCTAATCACCGTAGGCACTAACACCACGTTGTCAAGACCACCCTCCTTGAAAGCCCTAAGTGCGAAAGGCGCCTCATAATGGTTCTTCCAGTTAACCTTAGGCGTGACACCGTCAAAGCTCATATAAACTACGGATACGCCAGCCTCCCTAAGGCCCCTCACATACTTAATAGCCTCCTCTCGATCATCTATATACTTTCTAGCCACCGTTATCCCGTTAGTGTTAAGCTGAATGTAGTCGGCACCCTCCTCTTTAATAGCCTTCACTACATCCAGCAGGTCCTCCCTGACAGTTGGCTCGCCACCCGTGATCTGGATGTTAACGTGAACGTCGCTCTTCTCCTTCTGCCTCCTAACAGCCCTAACCATCCTCCTAATATCTTCTATGCTAGGCTCGTAGATGTATCCAGCCCTTTCAGCGTAGAAGAAGCAGTAGAAACAAGAAAGATCGCATCTATTAGTAACTACTATGTTTACCAGAGCGCTATGATTCTCGTGTAGACTGCAAAGGCCACAGCTATATGGGCATGGCGTGAGCGCTAAGCTGTAAGGCTGGGCGCCGGCTAGACCTATCCCAGGTTCCTCCCACCTCATCTGCCTCCAATAAAACGACTCATCTCCGTAGTATAGATCCTCGATCTCCCCGTGCTCAGGACACACTTTCCTAATGTAGAGCTTGCCTTCCCTAGCCACTATGACGGCGGGGAGAAGCCTTAAACATGCGGGGCATATACTGCCGGTAAGCCTCACTAGCTTCTCGCCCTTCCTAACCTTTGGTAGAGGCCCTCCAATCTTAATCCGCCTACCAGCGATTTCCACATACCGCTCTCCATTCCTTCGCAGCATCACTCCGACCTTAACAGGTCTATAGCTTTCCCTTCGCGGGGGCTCGAGGCGGAGGCCTTGTAGTGACAAGTTCTCCTCCGCCCCCTAACCTCCACTATTGAAATATAGGTAATACAGACTTTCTGAGTTTAGGCCCTAACATTTATTTGTATAAACCGTTGCTGCAGCTTATATAGAGTATTAGAAGGTCATTATTTGGATAAAGGTGTTAAGAGGCCTAGCTAGCCTTCCTCAACTAACCCGCCCCACCTCTTAAGGTAACTCGATACCACAGCATAGAGTCTCTTAGCAGCATCAGGCTCTATACACTTAGTAGCTACTTCCTCCCCCTCCACAGTGGCTCCCACAAGCTTCATCCACCCTTGAGGCTTCTCACAGGGTACTAGTTTCACGTCTCTTAGGAAACCGGCTATACCAAGCCCTTCAAACTCTGCAAGGCCCACTAGCCTTACCATGCAAAGCACCCTACTATCCTAGATCGCAGCCCGGTTTCCATTAACCTTGCTTAGACTGTAATAATGTTTATACGGTTTTTAGTTGTTTATGACGGTCTTGTCTTGGTATTCTTGATTATTATGTTACCTTTAGACTCTAAAATAGCCTCTGCAACTTTCCTAGCTGTCTCCCTAGTCACGGGGTGAAGGTGCTCCTTATTTAGTTCTACTACGCCATCGCGTAAACGGGCTACGCCGGCCTTCAAAAAAAGATCTATCACGTCTTCGAATCCATTCAACTCATCCAGCCTTCTAGGAGAAATCCATAAGAGGCCCAGTACTAATTC
>WAKF01000083.1 GCA_015523465.1 Aeropyrum sp. | reverse complement strand
GGTAAGAGCAGTGAGGGTGGCGGGGGCTCTTAAAAATCTTCCCGCTAAAACCCTAGACTTTGCCGCCGAAAACCCCCATGCCCCCTTCATAATGGTATTCATTGTCCTGCTAGTCCTAGCAGCCTACTTCCTGGCTGTGGGCGACGAGGAGTCTGCCGATAGGATGGCTGAGTACGCCTATTACAGTCTAGTAGCTGGCGTGGCTGTGGCGCTTGCTGTGGAGGTCTTTAGGGGCGGGCGTGGCAGTAGAAGCTCCAAGGAGGAAGGCTCTAATGACTAGGTCGAGAGTCTTTAGGTAGTTGTATGCAACGTTTTCCAACCACGCTTATATACATCGCCCTTCCACGCTATGTTGTGGGTTTCAGGGATTGGATGCTGTCGTCTTGGCCGGCGGTGTGGGTAAGAGGCTGCTACCACTCACAAGGCTCACTCCTAAGCCCTTTCTGAAAGTTGCTGGAAGGCCCCTCTACAAGTACTCTCTCGACGAGATAGAGCCACTCCTACCCAGGCTAGGGAGGGTTGTAGTTGTGACTCCCCCAGGCTACCCTGGAATACCCCCGGGGCTCCCCGGGTGGGCTGAGGCCGTTAGCCAGTCTGGCGAAGGCCTTGAAGCCGGGATTGCTACTGGGCTCTCTGAGGTTGAGGGCGGCGAGGTCCTACTCTCCTTTACAGGCTACCTATCATCGCCTCCAGGCATAGTCAGGCAGGTCCTAGACTTCTACTCGGCCACAGGATACAGTCTGGTCATGGCAGTAGCACCTGTAGCGACGGGCGTTGAGACGTATGGTTTCATAGACATGGACCCCGGAGGGCCTGTTAGGAGGGTGACGGATAGACCCCCGGAAGAGTGGATGGCTGGTCGTGGCATGGTGTTCGCAGGGGTAATGGTGGGTGAGGCTAGGGCCCTGAAGGTCCTAGCCACGCGGGGCTACATAGCAGGGCTTAACGAGCTTGCCAAGACTGGGGCCCTAGGGGCTACTGTATGGCCTGGAGAGTGGGTTGAAGTAGGCTATCCCTGGGACCTGCTGAGCGTGCCCAAGGTCCTACTCCATAGAAGGCCTGCACTCGTCGAGGATGGAGCTGTAATCGAGAGAACCGCAGTGGTTCAAGGAAGCGTCGTAGTGAAAAGAGAAGCTCACATTGGAGAGGGCGCTGTAGTGAGGGGGCCCGCCTATATAGGTGCTAAGTCTAGGGTGGAGGAGGGGGCCGTCGTAGGTCCTGGAGCGATAGTCGAGGATGGAGTCCAAATAGGCCCAAACACTGTTGTCAAGGATTCCGTAGTAATGGAGGGGGCTAGAGTAGGAGCTTCGTGTATTATTGAGGGCAGCGTTATCGGGGAGAAGGCGCAAGTTAAGCCGCTTACCGTGCTTGAAGCTAGGGAGCCCGTGATGGTGCCTGAGAGGCTTCGAGGGGCCCTCGAGAGCCTTAAGGAGAAGCCTAGACTGGGGGCTATAATAGCCCCGTTAAGGACTATAGGCCCCTTAGCCTATCATGGTGGGGGAGCTACAGTAGAGTAGGGTCTCAGATCCTACTCGGGGGCTCACACTACTCTACTATTCTACCGTAACGGTCTTTGCCAGGTTCCTAGGTTTATCGGGATCATAGCCTCGAAATACAGCCGCATGGTATGAGTATAGCTGGAAGTATGGTATGAGTGAGAAGGGTTCTAGCACTAGGTCGCCACCGGTGGGAGGGGCGTCTAAAACCCTAGCCTTAACCCCCAGCTCTAAGCTCAAGTCGCTGGGCTTAACTACCACCACGTCGCCACCCCTCGCAGCCATTTCGATGGCGTTCCCAGCCACTTCTGGCGAGTCGCTCGTAGCCAGTATGTAGACCCTGAAACCCCTTGTAACGAGAGCTATGGGGCCATGCTTACTCTCCCCTGCAGGATACGCCTCTGCATGCATGTAAGCTATCTCCTTAACCTTAAGGGAGGCCTCCTTGGCTAGGAAGTATCCCAGCCCCCTACCAAGGATGTACATGCTACCCCCTACATCGCCCCTTGCATCAGCCTTGGCGAGGGGCTCCATAGCGGTTATCGCCTTCCTAGTCACCTCGGGGGCGCGGGAGAGGGATTCTAGGAGTCTTGAAGCCTCGCTCCTTCCTAGGGCCCCCATTACCTCGCCTAGCCTTACAGCCAGTAGTTCTAGGAGGATTATCTGGGAGAGGTAGGTCTTAGTGGCTGCAACTCCGATCTCAGGCCCCGACCTTATGTAGAGCGTAATGTTGGACTCCCTGTCGAGGGAGCTACCCACAACGTTTGTAACACCTATAATAGTAGCTCCTCTTTCAGCCCACTCCCTGACGGACTCAAGGGTGTCGTAGGTCTCCCCGCTCTGGCTTACGGCTACGACAACGGTGTTCTCGTCTACTATGGGAGTGTATACCTTATGCTCGGAGGCTACTATAGGCAATGTCATGACGCCTGCAAGCCTCGAAGCGAAATAGGTGAAGACTAGGCCTGCGTGGAAGCTCGTGCCAGCGCCTACGACGAGGATCTTAGAGGCCGAGGCTAGGACCTCCGCTGCCCTCTCAACGTCTTCCTCCTCGACGGCACCGTTGAAGGTATCTAGCACTGCTTGGGGCTGCTCGTAGATCTCCTTTATCATGTAGTGTGGATATCCAGCTTTGGATGCCGCTTCGGGGGTCCACTCCACAAGCTTAACCCGGGCCTCAACCTCCTCTAGGGGCACCTCCATGTAGCCTCCGTTGCCCGTTAGCTTGTAGAGCCTGGCTTCCCAAGGCGATATCCATCCAAGCTCGCCGTCAGCGATAACTACTACCCTCCTAGTAACAGTGAGCACTGCTGGGATGTCGCTGGCTACAGCATTAGCTCCCTCACCAAGTCCTAGTATCAGTGGGCTCCTCATCCTGGCAAAGTAGATCCTGTCGGGCTCCCTCGAATGGATTATTGCAAGAGCATAGCTCCCCTCAAGCCTGCTAAGGGCTCTAGCCAGGGCATCTAGGAACCCCAGCCCCCCGGATAGGCCCTCCTCAATCAGGTGTGCAACCAGCTCGGTATCAGTATCACTTACAATCCTATGACCCCTACCCTCAAGCTCCTCCCTCAGGGAGGCGTAGTTCCTTATAACCCCGTTGTGGACGACAGCCACCCTCCCGCTACAGTCAGTGTGGGGGTGTGCGTTAACGTTTGTAGGGGGACCGTGTGTTGCCCAGCGTGTGTGGCCTATGCAAGTTGAGGCTGAGAGCCTAGCCACCCCCGAGGTCCTAACGAAATCGTCTATCCTACCAGCAGCCTTCTTTATAGTAAGCCCTCCTCCGCCCGCTAGCGCCACGCCCACACTGTCATAACCCCTGTATTCCAGCCTCCGTAGGCCCTCTAGTACTAGGGGAACCACATTACCCCTCGCCGAAGTTATACCTATAATCCCACACAAACCCCAGGCACCATACCACACATGAATCTGTAATACCTTATTCCACTATAAAACCTTTCGCTCTCCCCCATAGGGCGCTAGAAGGTTTAAGGGTTAAACGCTTCGGGATCCTCAAGGTTGATGGGGTCTTTATGCGTTGAAGGTTTTGGCAATACTAGCTGGAGGGCGTGGAGAGAGACTTAGGCCCTTCACAGAAACCAGGCCCAAGCCTCTTATGCCTGTGCTGGGCGAGAGCCTCCTATGCCGCCACCTAAAACAAGCCTTAGCCTCAGCGAGGTTCGATGTAGTGGTCGTGCTAGCCTCCTACATGGCGGGGGAGGTCCTGCGGGAGGCTAGGTCCTGCGCTGGCGATAAGGTTGTGGGGGTGGATCAGGGAGGGGAGCTTGGTACGGGCCACGCAATACTGAGAGTCATGGAGGAGGTTGGCCCCGGAGACTACACTATAGTTTACGGGGACCTCTACCTAGACCCCAGGTACTATAAGCTACTAGCCTCGGCCGGGAGCCCGGCCATACTGGCTTCGAGGGCTGAGAGGCCCTGGGAGTATGGTGTCCTTGAGGTTGAGGACGGCATTTTGAGGGGGGTTAGAGAGAAGCCCGACCCGGAATCCACCCCAAGTGACGCCCTAGTGTTCATAGGCGGCTTGAGGCTAGACTACGATGCTACTATAGGCTACCTGAGGAAGCTGAAGCCTAGCCCCCGGGGGGAGCTTGAGGTCACCGACGCCCTAAACTCTATGGCTAGGGACTACGAGGTTAGGGTGCTAGGTGCCCAGTGGCCCTGGCTCGACGTAGGAAGGCCCTGGGACTTGTTGAGGGCTAACAGGCTAGCCCTAGAAGAGCCCGGCTTCAAGCCCAAGCTAGAAGGAGAGGTGCACCCCACGGCTGTAGTTGAAGGCCCGGTATACATAGCCCCCGGGGCCAGGGTAAGGCCCCACAGCGTCATTGAGGGCCCCGCTTACATAGGCGGGGGGGCTGAGGTAGGACCTAACGCCCACCTCAGGCCGTACACTGTGATGCTTGAGGGCTCCAAAGCCGGGTTCTCCACTCAGGTGAAGGCCTCCTTGCTAATGGAGCACTCGAAAGCCCCGCACCTAAACTACGTTGGTGACAGTGTTGTAGGGGAGCACGTAAACCTTGGAGCAGGGACGGTGACAGCTAACCTACGCTTCGACGGCAAGACTGTCAAGGTGACAGTTAAGGGGGTGAGGGTTGATAGTGGTTTGAGGAAGCTAGGTGCATTCATAGGAGGCCACGCCAAGACCGGGATAAACGTGTCCATAATGCCGGGGGTTAAGATAGGCTCGTATGCAGTAATCTACCCAGGATGCGTGGTCACGAGGGACGTAGCCCCCAGTGAAACCTACAAGTGCTAACACGACACCCTAGGTCCTACCCAGAGAGCCTCTGAGGGCTGGTGAGGCTGTAGGCCAACGTAAGACTCATAAGTTATACCCACCATAACTTGGTTACGGGGGGTGTAACCTGCTTTTCAGGCTCGGCGTGAAGGAGGAGCCCAGCGAGTTCTACAACTATGAGAGGCAACTTGAAACCCTGGGTATGGGGCTACGAGACAGGGTTACAAGGCTCATAGCCGTCAAGGGCGTTAGGAGGATCGGTAAGTCGTCACTGGTTAGGGTCGGCTTCAAACTACACAATGTCAAGGTCCACGCGGTATTCGACGCCAGGTCCGTGCCAGTAGTGACCTCGGAGAGCGTATTCGAAGTCCTATCGAGAGGCCTCACAATGCTGCTAGAGAGGGCTGGAGGGCTCAGGGGGCTGATAGCCTCTCTACTCTCCAGGGTTGAGGGAGTTAGTGTGGGTGGGGTGAGGGTCGAGGTTACACCTGGGAGGCCCAGGGTTCTCGTCGAGGTAGTAGAGGCTCTGGGTAGGGTGGCTGCCGAGGCCGGAGAGCCAGTGGTGCTATTCTTCGACGAGGCCCAGGACTTCGCAGCCGTCCCGGGGTTTGCCAGGATGCTAGCCCACATCTACGACTACGTTGACGGGGTTAAGATAGTCCTAGCGGGCTCTGAGGTGGGTCTTCTAGACAGGCTACTTGGGAGAAGGGACCCCAAGGCGCCACTCTACGGGAGACCCATACTGGAGATCGTGATGGAGAGGCTGCCTCCAGAGAGGGCTAGGGGGTTCCTTGAAAGGGGTTTCTCTGAGCTAGGCCTTGAGTGGCCGGGGAGCTACATAGAAGAGGCTGTTGAGAGCCTTGACGGGATCCCTGGGTGGCTAACTGCCTACGGCTACTACTCATACATAACTCGGAGCCACCCTGAGGCCCTGCGGAGGGTAGTGAGGGAGGCTTCTCTCCTAGCCAGGGACGAGCTGGAGTCATTCCTCTCAGCCCGGAGGCAGGCTAGGCACCGCTACCTGACAATACTCAGATGCCTCTCCTCCCGGCCCATGTCTTGGAGCGAGCTTAAGAGGTGTGTGGAGGCTGGGCTTGGGAGGAGACTGAATAACTCCCAGTACACCCGCTACCTCCACGAGCTCCAAGACTACTCGTTCATAGAGAAGACGGGTGAGGGCCTCTACAGGCTTGCAGACCCACTCCTACGACACGCCGTCGCGGGGCTCCACTAACCCCGGCTCAGTAGGTCCTCAGCCCCGTATAAGCTTAGCCTCGTTTTTAAGCGTAATTTAAGACTATGCTAGCTTAGCTCATCCTATACATATACTCTTCATGAGTATAGCTCCATACTATATTGACGTCCCTGCAGAGGAGTGAGATTATGTGGGATCATGGATAATCAGGATTTAAGAGGCTCAGAAGGGCCTGTTGGCTGCTATAGCCTATTTTCATAAGCCTGTATATCAACCTATCAGCCTTAGTATTATTGCTGCTACTAACGTGGCTATTACCGATACTGTTAATATCGTGTTTGTCCTTGCCATGTAGTCCATTCGCTTATCGAGAGCGTCCATCCGCTTATCTAGGGCGTCTATTCTTTTGTCTAGGTCTCCTATTCTCTCGCCGACGCTTTTTTTTCTAGGCTACCAATCCTCTTATTAACCTCTGCTAGCCTGGCGTCTATCAATTTATCCAGCATGTCTATCCGCTTGTCTAGGTCTCCTATTCTCTCTGTCGTTTGTGTTAGTGTCCCCTCTACCCTTGCAACCCTCTCTCTGAGTGCCGAGAGCCCACTCTCAACACCCTCGAGCCTGGCTTCTAGCCCTCCTATCCGGGTTTCGACTTTATCTATCCTGGCTTCTAGCCTCCCGGCCTCAGCCTTTAATTCGGCCCTTAGCTCGTCCCTCAAAGCCTTTATCTCGCCTCTAAGCTCGTCCCTCGCCGCCCTCACCTCGCCCCTGAGCCCTTCGAGGTCTCGCCTAGTAGCCACATCCCTGAGCACAGCGTTTATCAAAGCTAGCCTAACATCCTCCTCCACAACCAACAGCTCAGCAAACTTCCTCCTAGCCCTTCTATCCTCCTCTAATAGCCTAACGATCTCTTCAGCAGTAACGTCAGAAGACAATCTAAACATCCCATGTAGAATTAAATGGGAAGAGGTGTACTAAAAGGGTTAAGTCAACTTTGATCGAATTCATTTAATTCATAGTAAACAGTTTTATCATAGAAGAAGCTAATAGTTTGATGCCTCCTAGCTCTATGAATTAATGTTTATGCTAATCTAGTTAATCTATCTTACCTAATATTATAGTAAGGGTCTCTTCCCATTATTCATGCCTATAATATTGTTTCAGGGCCTCTCTGCTTAATCCCTCCTTTATTTCGGGCTCGTCTAGAAGAAGGACGAGTTCCACCTGCTTAATCATAATTATTTAACATGTTATTTCCTAGTTTAAAATCCATCTGTGCTTCCAATTTACGCCCCTCGGCCGTTTAAGTCTAGGTAGTTGCCTCTCGGAGTAAGAGAGTTCCCGACTTGTTGGCAAGTGTAACTGCGGGTATCATTTAGCCTTGAGAGCCTCCCTGTAGCCAACTGGAGCCCTTTACTCTCTATGAGCCTTCCCTCGTTAGTCATCATAAGAAGGGGGCCATTGATGGTCTAGGTTGAAGCTAGGACCTTAACCCTATTTAGATGGTTATGAGCGATATCGTCTTAAGCGGTATGAAGTGTTGAGAGTAGGCAGGCTATGTGGTTATAGGATTCTTTCACGTGCTCTAGAGATGCCTCCTCCAGCTCTTTGAGAGCTTCCTCGCCTGTAACTACCTGCTTTGATTCTTCTATGTCTTGGAGGTTTGCAGGGTCTAGCTTTCCCTCTAATATTTTTAGTTTTAGGGCGTGGTCTTCCATCTGCCATTTCCTAAACTGGGCTAAGCCCGGTAGACCACTTACAGCTATGTAGACTTCAACGTCATCCACCTTCGATTTATAGACGTTGCTACAATCTCGAACAGGCTCTACCCCACCAATTCTAAGACCTCTCCTTCTAGCTTCATTAAGTATTTCAGCAACCCTCTCCAGGGGTCTTCTGTCTTCAGCGTCTACTATGAACGCTATCTTCCTAGTTTTCCTAATCAGTTTAAGTAAGGCTACAAGGGCTACAGCTAGCCTTGGAACAACGTCTACTCCGCCAGCGTGTGTCACAGCTATGGGGGCGTTTGGCATAAAGTCTAGCCGTTCTGCCACGAGTTTCAACACCCTTTCGTCGAACTCTCCTTCACAGACTACTACAGCTCCTACCCAGGGTGTCCTGCGTATAACGATAGTTTCAAAGAGGTCCCCCGGGCTACGTAGCTGTATGAACCTCTTAGAAGGCGTGTGCAAGTCTCAAGTCTACCCCCAGCTCTCTTAGGGCTTCCACGTCGTCGAGGGTAAACGGCCTGGCATCGAGCAGCCCATCGCTAGATCTTCCAAGGTAGATCAGGCTTAGGTTGATGTCGTAATCCCTAGCAAGGCTAGAGGCGATGTGAACCAGGTCTATGCTATGAGTTGAAGCTATAACCTGGAACCCTTCCTCCCTCATGAGAGAGTATAGAAAGTCTAGGAGAGTAGATAGTCCCGCAGGGTGCATGTGGGTTTCAGGCTCCTCCAGTAGGAGGATGCTGGGTCTAACCCCCAATATAAGGAGGGCTAGAAGTACCGCCGCTTTCACACCATCTCCAAGGTCGTCAACCCTGATTGTAGTCTCGGGGGTTTGGACGGCCAGTACCGGCTCGTCCCCTAGGGGTATATATGTGAGCCCCTCAGCCTCCGGTGCTAGATCGTTTCTCAGCATGTCAACGATTCTTTTGTCGAGCCTCCTAGTAGAGACGGCCTCCCACGCAGCCTTCTCTATAATCCGGGGCTTTGAAAGGAGAGTTGGATCTACGAAGACAACTCCACCCAGGGTCTCCTTAACCCTCTTCTCCGCCTCTTTAGAGGTTTTCCTTCCCGGCCTTTTACCATTCACGCTTACAAGCTTCACAGCCTTACCCCTGTTATCGGAGCTTTTGATCTCGATATCAGCGTCTACGCCACCCGCCGATAGATTTATCTTGATGGGCTTGCTCGTGTCTCTATTAAACCAGAGTACTGATCGAGCCTTCTTCCAGTCCCCCCTATCACCCCTCCTTCGGACGACGTAGTCAACCTTGTAGACGTTCCTCAACTGGTCGTAGACGCGGGAACATGCTGAAGCTAGGTATATGGCTTCTAAGATGCTGCTCTTCCCAGACCCATTCTTACCTATGATCACCGTGAACTGGCTGAAACCGTTGATAACACCCTCCCGGATACCTCTAAAACCCCTTACAGTTAGCCGTGAAATCAACTTTCCCCAGCCCCTCCAGTAAGCCCCCCGAAAGCGTATCGGGTTACTACATCGAATTAAATCTATTTTGTAGCATGGAATAGTTAACATATGATGTTACGCTTTCTATTTAAATAAGGTTTTTGATAGTTAGATGGAACTTCTTAATGTGAAATACGGCAAGTTCACGATGCCTACGGAAGCGCAACAATGCATGAGTAAGGTCTTCTAGCTCCCTTATGGCCCTGCTTAATGCTAGGGTGTATCCTAGCATTTTCTAAGGTGAGCCTCTCTCCGGGCTCGACTACAGCTCTAAGTCTGTGGCGTATAGATGATACCATGCTCCGGCGTAGACAATCCAATTATAATTGTCGGGCTTGAGGCGCGTTAAACTTTACAGTGCTTCCCCACACCCTATATAGTACTATATAATACTCCTATAGTATTCTACAGTCTTTCTTAGCCCTTCCTCTAGGCTGGTCCCCGCCTTCCAGCCTAGCTCCCTCTCCGCCAGGCTGGTATCGGCGGCGCTCCTCCTCACGTCTCCGGGTCTTGGGGGTTCGAAGCGCGGCTCTGGGCATCCGCCCTTTGGGCGTGTGATCCTGCATAGGAGCCTGTATAGCTCTAGTATGCTCGTCTCCCTCCCCGTCCCCACGTTAACCGGGCCCACATACCTCGACTCCAGGGCCCTAAGGTTAGCCTCAGCCACGTCTCCGACGTAGACGAAGTCCCTAGTCTGAAGGCCGTCCCCGTACACCACCGGCACGCCCCCCGCTAGTAGGGCCTCTATGAACCTCAGCACGACGCCGCTGTAGGGCCCAGGCCTCATACCAGGCCCGTACACGTTGAAGTACCTGAGCGCCACAACGCTAAGCCCATACTCCCTACTATAGCCCCAGAGAAGCCTCTCCCCAGCCAGCTTAGTCTCCCCGTAGAGCCCTAGGGGCCTGGGCTCCAAGTCCTCCCTGAGAGGGGGCTCCAGGCTGCCGTAGACGGCGGCGCTCGAAGCGTAGACGAAACGCCGCGCCCCAAGCCTCACCGCCGCCTCAAGCACGTTAGCAGTCCCCAGAACGTTAACGCCAACAGCCCTCAAGGGCTCGCGGCGGGCCTCCACAACCCCCACAACAGCCGCCAGGTGCACGAATCCCTCCACACCCCCAAAGCCC
>WAKF01000082.1 GCA_015523465.1 Aeropyrum sp. | reverse complement strand
ATGTGCTTTTCAAGGGCGTCTAGCATCAGGTCCCTCTTCCTCCGGTAGACCTTCTTGGCCCTGTCTATAACCTTCTTCACGACGCCCCTTCTAATGGCCTCGAGGGCTATGTACTGGCTCAGCGTGCTGCTATGCAGGTCCACGATCTGCTTGAGAAGCTCGATCCTCCTAGCAACTTCTCCCGGAGCCACAGCCCAGCCCAGCCTAAGCCCCGGCACTAGTATCTTGCTGAAGGTTCCAAGGTAGATTACCCGCCCTTCACTATCCATACTCTTAATGTGGGTAAACCTCACAGCATCGTCGAAGGTGAAGTAGCTGTAGGGGTCATCCTCCACCACTAGGAGGTCGTACCTGCTAGCCACCTCAAGCAGAGCCTTCCTCCTCTCATCGGGCATCGTAGTACCATTAGGGTTATTGCTCGTAGGGTTAACGTAGACTAGCTTAACCCTCTCACCACTACTAACAGCCCTCCTAACACGCTCCTCAAGCTCCTCAACAACCATGCCATCCCCATCAACGGGGACCGGGACGACCCGAGCCCTGAGAGCCCTGAAGAGGTTTATAGCGGCAAGGTAGCCGGGCTCCTCCATGAACACTGTATCGCCAGGGTCTATCAAAGAGAGGGCTGCAAGGTAAAGGGCTTCCTGGCTGCCAGTAGTGACTATAACCTCATCCCACTCCCTAAACCTGACACCCATCCTAGAGAGGAACCCTACAAGCTCCTCACGGAACTCGCTGACACCCGGCGTTGGAGAGTACTGGAGGGCCTGCTCGCCCCTCTCCTCCACAACCTGCCTGGCGATCTCCGCTAGCTCGTCCTTAGGGAACACCCTGGGGTCCGGGAGGCCCCCTGCGAAGCTTATAATCCTCTTCCTCTCAGTCAGCTTCAACAGTTCCCTCACGTCGGAGGCTCTCAGGGCGTCGAATATGGAGGAGAAGAAGCGCGAGTACTCTATTTTCACAGCCCTCACCCCACACTACACGGTAGCTTGGAGTGGCTAAACACGTTTAAAACCGTAGGTGCTAGTATTCGACTGCTACCACAGACTCTTCGTCAAGCCTAGAGTGGCGTCGGTAGCCTTAACAGTCTCTTCTAGGCTCAGGGGAGACCCTGCTACAGCTCTTATCGCGTCTACGTTCTCAGGCACCACTATTGATTCCTGGTGTACCGCCTGGAAGAGCATGACCTCGCTACCGTCAACAGACACGGAGTCCTCGAACACCACCAGCTCCGGGACGTCGTAGCGTGGCCTAACCATCCTAGCAGCCTCAACCACCTCAGCGGTACTCCTAATCCTCGACTCCCTCGAACTCACAAGCATAATCCTGGGGGCCTCGGCTAGGACCTCCAACACCCTAGCCCTACTAGCCTCGCCCCTCAGCGTTAGGGTTACGTGGTGCACATGCATCAACGTGGTGGGGACGGCTACAGCGGCCGTCTTAATGTCTAGCCAAGGCAACACGGTCTTGACGTCTAGAGCGTGGTGACTCGGTATAGTCGGAGGATTTAAGACTATAGAGTTTATAGGCCCCCTCTTAACCTCCCTCGGATCAGCACCCCTCCTAACAATCACAGCCCTAACCCTCTCAACCCCGAATGCCCGGTGGAGGGTGCAAATGAGCCTGAGCAGCCCAGTAGTATTGCAAGACACCACCCTAACGCTGCGAGCCCCCCGAGCATCATCGTAGTTGCAGAGAGTGCTGAAGCTCACCTCGGCAACACCAGGCTCCTCACCACCCTGATAAACCTGCCTAACACCAGCCTCCTCGTATAGAGGCTTATTCCTAGCCCCCTGACCCTCAGGCGTTGCATCAACGATCACATCGACCCTCCGCAGCAGGTCCTCCAGGGTACCCTCAACCTTCAGCCCCGCCTTCTCGAACTCCTCAGCCTCCCTATGGCTCGGAGTGTAGATTGGTATGGAGTGTGAAGCGGCGAACATAGCAGTGTAGTCTACACTCCTCTTCACAACGCCCACAAGCCTCATATCCCTCTGAAGCGACACAGCCAGGGCTACCCTCTTACCTATAGTCCCGAACCCGTTAACGCCAACCCTAATCTCCATCACAACCCACCCCCCACAAGCTTAAACCTCGAGGCCGACTCCGCGAGGGCCTCAAGGCCCGGGAGGGGCCTCCCCGAAAGGAATTGGAGGAGGGCCCCTCCACCAGTGCTAACGTGCACCCTACCACCCTTAAACTCGCCCCCAAGCTCCGACAGTACCGCCCTGAAGTGCCCTCCGCCAAGTATGACGTGGGCGTTGGAGGCGAGGGCCGCCCTTACAAGCTCCACAGTGCCCCTGCGGAACCTAGGGTCCTCTATGACCCCCGCAGGCCCCCTAATAACTACGACCCTAGCCTTAGCGATCTTAGCCCTATAATACTCGATCGTGGAGGGCCCGATATCCTTCGGGGCCCCCCTAAGGCTGGAAGCGTCGGATATATAGACTTTACCGTCCTCCTCCACTATAAAGTCTAGGGGCACCTTAACGGGCCTACCCTCAGCTATAAGCTCCACAGCCCTCCTAACCTTACCCTTAGCCTTTCTCTCGACAAGCCTCTCAGTAGCCTGGGGGAGCCTCCTACCCATAGCCTTGAGGAAGAGGAGGGCTACGAGGCCCGTCGTCAGGACCTCGTCAGCGGCCCCAGAGGAGGTTAGGTAGTCTACTAGGTCTACGGCGTCGGATAGCTTGGCGCCGCCCACAACGAAAACTCGGGGTCTCTCACCTCCCTCGAGCGCCCTGGAGAGGGCCCTTAACTCGCCCTCCAACACCCTCCCGGCGACGCCGGGGATCACGAGGGGGAAGCCCACTATGCTAGCCTGGCTCCTATGGGAGGCTGAGAAGGCGTCGTTAACGTAGAGGTCGAAGAACCTTGAGAGCCTAGATACCATAAGGCCTCTGGCGTGGGCTTCCGGCGGCGCCTCGATGTAGTCTTCACTCACTATCCTAGAATTGTCTAGGAGCACCACCTCCCCCGGGGATAGTCTGGAGAGCCTGCGAGCGCTCTCAGCGCCCACAACATCCATAACGAATTCAACGTAGACTCCAGAAGCCTTTGAGAGTAGCTCGGCGTGGGGCTCAAGGCTTATGAAGTCGTCCTCCAGGGGCCTACCCTGGTGGGAGAGTATAGCCACGCCGGCACCCCTCTCGACAAGCTCTCTGAGAGTCCTAGCAGCCTCTTCGATCCTAGAGGCGTCAAGGATCCTCCGGGTGGAAGGGTCTACGGGGCTGTTAAGGTCGAACCTGACAAGGACCCTCTTACCCCTCACATCCACGTCGTCCAACGTGGCTATGGGCCTGCCACGATACGTTACAGGCACACCCACTACACCCCCATAATGCGCTTCTAAGACGAGAGGGAGTGGCGGCCCCAGGTTACCGGCCTCAGGGAGATAAGGCTTCAAACGGGGTTATTAAATGGTGAGTAGCCCGTTGAGCCTGGAGGTGGAGTGGTGCTATCACGCCTACATTATACTCAGGGGCGGAGGGGTCACCTTAGCCATAGACCCTCATGATGGGGGTAGCTTGGGTCTCCCCACGTGCAAGATAGAGGCAGACTACATACTAGTCACTCACGACCACTTCGATCACAACGCTGTGGAGATGGCTAGAGGTCCTAGGACGAGAGTGTACAAGTGGAGGCTCGGCTCCTTCCAGGCGGGCCCCTTCAAGGTTAAGGGGCTAAAGGTTTACCATGACAAGGCTGGAGGGAGGCTTCGAGGGTGGGTTGCTGCCTACCTCCTAGAGTACGAGGGGCTCAAGCTAGCCCACCTAGGAGACCTAGGACACCTGCTCAAGACCGAGGACTACCCTGATCTCGAGGGGGTAGACGTCATGTTCATACCGGTAGGTGGGGTGTACACCATAACAGCCGCTGAGGCCTGGGCCGTCGTGGAGGAGCTGAAGCCCAGGATAGTAGTGCCCATACACTACTGGCTCCCGGGCTCCCCCCTCCCACTAGACCCCCTAGACAGGTTCCTGAATGTAGCCAGGGCTGGCAGGCGGCCGGTGGAGGGTAGGAGTTTTAGGCTGACACGCCAGGACCTCCCGGGGAAGACTACGATATACTACTTCACGGCATCCCCGAAAGGGAGCATTTAAATATATTGCGGGTAGGACCTACACCCCAGCCGCTGGCTAGAGTATTCATTGAACATATTAACTGTTGCTTGCATGGCTGGGGTAGAGGTGGCGGTGTTCTTGGAGGAAAAGGGTAGGGAGTGGAGCGTCCTAGTATTCCTCTCGGCACTATTCGCAGTTAGCCTCATCTCAGCCAACTTCCTCTCAAGCAAGGTATTCTCATTCAGGGTGTTTGGCATTGAGATCGCAGGTCCTGCAGGCGTGGTTGCCTATAGCGCCACTTTCCTAGTGACTGATATTGTGAGCGAGGTTTATGGTAGGAGGGTTGCCAGCACTGTGGTAAAGGCTGGGTTCCTAGCGCAGCTAGCGGCTGTGCTCTACACTATGGCGGCCCTCCAGACCCCCGCAGCCCCATATAGCCCCGTCTCCAGCGAGGTCTACGCTAGTGTGGTCTGGGCTGGATGGGCGATAATAATAGCGAGCCTAACAGCCTACATAGTAAGCCAGGTTCACGATGTCTGGGCATTCCACTTCTGGAAGGCTCTAACCGGGGGCCGGTGGCTGTGGCTTAGGAACAATGCCTCCACCATAGTTAGCCAGGCTATAGACACAGTCATATTCATAACTCTAGCCTTCAACATACTCCCCAGGCTAGCCGGGGGCACCGCGCTACCGTTAGACACGATAGTAGTCATGATCTACAGCCAGTACCTTATCAAGGTGGCTATAGCCCTCCTAGACACGCCCCTAGCATACCTAGGGGTAGCCCTCGTCAGGGCCTACACAAGCGGAGCCCCAGGACTCGATGGAGGGAGGCTCCTTGGGCTTCTGCGCAGAACCCTTTAAGGGCACAGTATTCAGCGGGATAGGAGAGGGGGGCTTCTACGTAAGCATATACAGCAAGGGCTTCAGGCACACGCTAGGGATAACACCCTACCCAGGCACACTCAACGTTAGAGTAGACGGCAGCCAGGTAGATAGGCTGAAAAAATGTCTCAACGAGGTGGGCGGGGTAAGGGTAGACCCCCCTCCACTCCCAGACGCAAAGCTAGCCCCAGTCCTAGTCTACCCCGCGAGGATAGGCCATGTTGACGCATTCATAGTGAAACCCCAGATAACAGTCTACAAGGACGACGTAGTAGAGTTCATATCGGAAGTCTACATAAGAGGAGCACTCAAACTCCAAGACGGGGACAAGGTGGAGTTCGAGGTCCTACCCTGGAGAGAAGAGAGGCCGAGAAAACTCTAATCCTATCTAAGCCCCTTTAGACATTACCCCCTTCAAAACCGGTCCTCAAGCCCTTACTATGCTCGTAGGGAGGTCCTAGCCGGCCATATGAATTAAAGCGTGGCTACTCCGGGGGTTACTGTATGAAGGATAGTTAACGTTGATATAGGGGAAAACAGAAGACACCTATACGAGATTATAGCCTGTGAGGGTGACTGTGTAGTGGTCGTAGAGTGGGTTCTAAGGAAGGTCCTTATGAGGTGGGTGGGGAGTGAGGCTAGGAAGCTAGAAGCCCAGAGGGCTACAGCCGCCATAGGCGACTCGAAGCTCGTGGAGCTTGCTAGAAGGGCGGAAGAGGCCCTGCTAGAAGTCGAGGTCCCCGGCTTCGACGTAGACCTTGTTACAAGCGGGGCTGTAAAGAGGATCAGGGTCTCAAGGGACGGGGCTGCAGTGGCCGTCTTCATAGACTTCTCCGGCAGCGACCCCTCATGCAACTTCTGCAGGTTCATAAACTGGAACCTATGGCAGGCTATACTGGAGAAGGCTGAAGCTAGGCTTAGAGAGGCGGGTTTCAAGGAGGTAGCATTCTTCGACTGGGCCACAGGGGCGAGGATGGAGTACAAGCCCTCTAGGTGAGAGGGGGTAGGACCTGCCTTCTCGAGAGGTGGATTGTTAAAGCCCTGGGACTAGGAACCTCCCTGAGGGTAGCTGTAGTGTCTGGGGAGGACCTCAGGGGGAAGATCCTATCTTGGCTAGCGGAGGAGTTCGAGGTCTCCACAGAACAGCCCCCCACGACGGCTCCCCTAGACTGGGTCCTCAAAGTCACTACCCGGGGGCCGCTGAAGATCACGTTGGTGGCACAGAAGCCTCGGGGGAGGGAGGCACTGGTATTCACTCTAGGCCTGGCACTTCACCCAAAGCACAAGGAGATGCTAGGTAGCCTCCCTGAGAGGGAGAGGGTAGAGTTCTCCGCCCAGCTACTCAAGACCCTCTACACCATGTGCCCCGACTGCGTCATAGCAGCCCAGCCCTCGATCCCGCAGCTAAACGCTATACTGGTAACCAAGATAATCTACCTGGAGGAGGCTGAGAGAGCCGAGGTCCTCAGAGCTGCCAGGACTCTAGCTAACATGGCTGTAGTAGCCATGATCCACTTCAACTCAAGGTTCGGGGTCGCCCAGCAGCCAGGCGGGGAGGGGTTCATGTAGTGCCCTTCGAGGACTGGGCGTGCAAGCCTAGGATAAACCCCCCGGTTATACTGGCTGAGGGCGAGTGCCTGGTACTAGTAGCCACCCTCACCTCAGGACCTACACCCCCAGGCGAGGTTGTGGAGGCCGCAGCTAGGTCCTTCGAGTCGGGGAGCCTAGAGCCCATCGCATCACTACAAGACCCCCACAAGGAGGCGCTAGCAGCCGCCCTAACCCTAGGCGGGCTAGTCCTCCTAAGCCGCTGCCCACCAGGCCCTCCAACCCCGATAGCCAGGCTTTACAGACCAGACCTCAAAGCCCCCATCCAGGGCCTAGGCCGCCTAGGCGATAGGGGGGTGATAGAGGCGTTCACCTCGGTAGCCAGGGGCGGCGACCCCTGGCGCAATGCCAAGGATAGGGTCACAGTAGCCCCTCTAGGTATCGAGTGTTTACCTCCCTACGCCGCCAGGACGTGAATACTATACTCTCCCCGGGTACTCACTAAAGCTTGGTGGCCTAGGGCTTGCCAGAGAGGTTCGACCTCCTAGTAATAGGCGGAGGTCCTGGGGGGTACCCGGCTGCTGTAAGGGCCTCCCAGCTAGGCCTCAACGTAGCCCTAGTGGAGGCTGACAGCCTCGGGGGAGAGTGTACCAACTATGGCTGCATACCCACGAAGGCAATGCTCCACCCAGTCCTCTCAGCCCTCACCCTAAAAAGGCTGGGAGTCAACGTTGAGGTGCCATTCGAGTCAGTGGCTAGGTTCGCGGAGGAGGTTGTCTCGAGGGTTAGGGGTGGCGTTGAGACCTTGCTCAGGGGCTATGGGGTAGAGGTGATAAAGGGGAGGGCTAGGGTTAAGGAGAGGCGCTTGGTGGAGGTAGACGGTTACGGGGAGGTGAGGTACGATAAGCTTGTGGTGGCTACCGGCACGAGCCCGGCCACGCTCCCAGGAATGGAGCCCGACGGCGATGTGGTCCTCGACAACAGGGGGGCTGTGAGGCTTAGGAAGAAGCCCGGTTCAATGCTCGTCATAGGCGGGGGCTACGTTGGAGTAGAGTTTGCCACAGTCATGGCTTCACTCGGGGTCGAAGTCCACCTGGTCGAGATAATGGATAGGCTCCTACCCGGGATGGATAGGGATCTAGCTAGGATCGCGGAGAGACACCTCAAAGCCCTCGGAGTCAAAGTCTACACTTCATCCAGGGTCGGAGAGCTGGAGAGGAGGGAGAGCCATGCCAAGGCCACTATAGAGACGCCGAAGGGTAGGGTTGAGGTTGAGGCGGAGAAGGTCCTAGTAGCTGTGGGGAGAAGGCCCAACACCAGGGGCCTCGGCCTGGAGAGGCTAGGAGTAGAGCTAGACAGCAAGGGCTACGTGAAGGTCAACCAGGGTATGGAGACCACAGCACCCGGAGTATACGCCTCGGGCGACGTCGCAGGCCCCCCGCTACTAGCCCACAAGGCCTTCGCCCAGGCTGTAGTGGCGGCTGAGAGGGCCGCTGGGGATAGTAGCGCGGCCTACGACCCCAGAGCAGTGCCTTCGGTAGTCTACACAGAGCCTGAGCTCGCCTCAGCCGGTATGACGAAGGAGGAGGCTGAGAGGAGGGGCTTCGAGGCCGCTGAAAAGCGCTATCCCCTAGCCTCCCTGGCTAGGGTGTATATGGAGGGCTGCAGGGACTGCTTCATAAAGGTGGTCTACGATAGGGGTAGCGGGGCTGTGTTGGGGGTTCACGTAGCAGCTCCCCACGCCTCCGAGATCATAGCGGAGGCGGTCCTAGCGATGGAGATGGGGGCGGCGCTGGAGGACCTAGCCCTAACAATACACCCCCACCCAACAGTCTCGGAAGCCCTAAGGGAGGCGGCGGAGTTCATACTAGAGAAGCCCATCCACTACGTCCTTCGGAGACGCTAAGCTCCCAGGACCTCCTCGAGGAATGAGTTTCTCAGCGCTTCCATCCAACCCCTCTCAGGCCTAGCTACAGCCCTCTCCGTAACGACAACTGTAACCAACTCGGGGGGAGTGACGTCTAGGAGGGGATACCTAACCTTGCCCCAGCCCTCAACAGTGTAGGACCTCTCCTCCACCCCGAGCCCCCGGCATATAGGCCTCTCAACGATCTTGTAAGACTCGAACACTGCGATGACACTCGAGCCAAGCGCCCTGGCAGCCGCAGCCAGAGTCAGGCTACCAAGCTTGTTTGCAACGCAGCCGTCAATGCCAGCGGCGTCGGCACCAAAGACTGCCACAGAGCCCTCGCCAAGGAACCTACCGGCGGAGGAGTCGGGGGCTAGCTCAACTCTCAAACCCCTCTCCCTAAGGTGCCTAGCAGCAAACACCCCCTCACCCCCGGGGAGGGACTGGAGGACCACCACCCTCCCGGGTCTAGCCGCCGCTAGAGCCTCGGAGACAGCCCTGCTAAAGCTGATAGTCACAACTACATCAAAGCCCCCAATGACGCTGGCAGCCCTAGAAGAGGCCTCCACAGCCCCCCGGTCAACAAGGTCTAGAAGCCTCCTAAGGGAGTCCTCAAGCCTCCCCCACTCGCCACAGAGCCCCGAGACGATCCAGGCCAGATTCTCCAGGGCCCCAGAACCCGGGAATGCTCTCCGAATGAGGCTAGCGGCCCTACCGCAATCCAAGCGGCGCCCGGACTCTAGGTCCTCCAGGACCCCCCGGGCTAGGGTGGCTAAGGCCCAGCTAGAGCCCCTAACCCTCTCCGCCCTCACAAGCTCGTATGCCTGCATCAAGCTTTCCACTCGAAAGACACCATTAACCCGGGCGGACTACAAGGCCTAAATCCCCCTAACGGGACACCTCTGGCTGTAGAAGCAGTAGCGGCACTTAGCCTCAGGCTGCCTAGCCTGCGGCGGAGCCTCAGAGTACACGGCCTTTCGCGCCTCCTCCACGAGAAGCCTAGCCTCCTCCAGCAGCCTGTAGTCAACCCTAAGCCACACGACGCCGCCGGGGGTGTAGAGGGCGGCCCTCCTAACCTTCCCTAGGAGCCTAGATGCTAGGAGGGCGTAGACCTTTAGCTGGGCTAGGTGGTGCCTCTGGGGCCTCCTAACTCCAGCTTTAACCTCGACCACCACCATGTCGCCCTTAGGACCTGCAACCACATCAACGACGCCAGAGACGCCGAGGCCCCGATCTACAAGCTTAACCTCGAACCTCCGGGGCTCCGGGAGCGAGAGCTCCTCCGCCACCTTCTCCTTATACTCCACATCAACGACCCCAGCCTCCATGCTGGGCGTGGGAGCCTCAGCCACCCCGTGAACGGCCTTAAGCCAGGGTATCACTGGGCAGTACACGTAGTCCTTAACGTCTACAGCAGTTAAAACGCCCCTATCGTAGTAGCTTGACGCCCTCAACCCTACCAGGCCCCCACCTAGGGCTCCCGACTACGATGGCGGACCTCCACTCCCAGTCCTGAAGCCTAACCATGTGGACCACGTCAGTCTCAGGGTCTATGATCCTTTCGACGAGCCTAGCCAAGTCCCGGGCCCGGGCGTGGCTGAGCCTGCCTACGAAGGCGCTCCTCTGAATCCTAGCAAGCCCCCAGGCCTCGAGCACCCTAGCTAGCCTCTGCCTCTTAACGTCGTCGCTCACATCATAGACTACTAGGAGGTACAAGGCCTAGCACCCCCTATAAGCACTCCACCTCCTCCCATCCCTCAGAGCCGAGGCTAGGTTGAGGGCGTAGCTCCTAACAGCCTCCTCAAGGCTCATACTCCTATAAGCCCCCCTCGCCGCCCTAGAGAGCCTCTCCTTAACCTCCACCGCAACCCTCTCCCTATCACCGGGCGAGAGCCTACCCTGAGCCCCGTCGAACCTAGGCCTCCACCCCCTCAACACAGCCTCAACCAGGGGTGCATCAACGGCGGCTACCCTAAACACCTCCACGTAGTCGAAGGCCAGCACGGGCTTACCACTCCTATCCACATGCAGGAACCCGGCGTAGGGGTCCAAACCGGCGAGCACTAGGGCCCTCCAGGCTAGGGAGTATAGGATCCCGTAGCCGTAGTTTAGGGCGGCATTGAAGGGGTCCGGGGCTTCCTGGCTCCTACCCTCAAACCCCAGCTCCCTAGGCATTATAGAGGCGAGCGAGCCCCAGTACCTCCTCGCAGCCTCCGCCTCAACCCTCATAGCCCTCCTCCTAGCCTCCTCAACGCCCCCAGCCCCCCTAACGGCCTCCACAGCCTCTTCAGCCTTGGCCCTTAGCCTCTCAGCCTCCCTCGAGAGCCACCTCTCCCCAGTCCTAAGTGCTAGGTGCTCCAGGTGGCAAGCCTGGCTCTCAATCTTAGCAGACGCCACCTCCTCAACCACCATAAGCCCCCTCCAGTCCCTGTAGGCCTCGTACTGCGCCCTCCTAGTAGCCGGGGTCCTGGTGTAGTGGCTGCTATACAGCAAGCCCACAGGATCCCCCCGGCTGTCTAGCACCACCAGCTCAACACCCGCCCTGAGCATCCTCCTAAGCGCGCTACTCGAGATCGACACCCCACTCGTAGCCACAACCACAACGTCAACCTCAGATAGGGGCACTGTAGACCTACCCTCAGGCCCCTCAACCACAAGGCTCCACCCCCGCGCCCCGAGCCTCACCCCGTAGCCTGCCACATGCAGCACCCTAACACCCCCCAACACGCCTCACCCCCAGCACGCAGTGTAGAAGGGGCAAGCCTCGCTACACCCGGTAGCCCTAGGGGGCTCTCCCTGGAGCAGCGTGTCTATAGCCTCGTCCCTGAGCCTCAGGAACTCCTCCCTCAGCCTGGGCCCTATGTAGACAGGCTCCACCCTAAGCCTAGGCTCCCCCCGGGGCACCCCGTTCACGTAGACCAGGACCCCATAGTCCACAGGCGCCTCAGCCTCGGCCTCGAGGGCGAGGGCGTAGCCGGCAAGCGCCGCCGCGTGCCTCCTAGAAGGCCCAAGCCCATACTTAACCTCAACCACGACACCAGCCTCTCCCACAGCATCCACCCTAAGCTGGCTGCTAAGCCCCAGGGGGCTACCGTCGACCAGGTACTCGGTAAGCATGGGG
>WAKF01000081.1 GCA_015523465.1 Aeropyrum sp. | reverse complement strand
TCCCTGGGCTCTACTAGAAGCCTATACCCAGTCTCCCTCTCCAGCTCTCGTAGCCACTTGTAGAAGCGCTGCCAGCTCCAGGGGCTCCCCTTGAGCCTGGGCTTCCTCCCGTACCTGTGGACCTCGTACTTCTGTATGAGGACTCCAGTAGGCCACCCAGACTTCCTCCCAGCCCCCACCCTCCTAGCCCACTCTATAAGCGCCTTCATCTCTCCCTCATTGTAACCTGGGACCACTACGGGAGTTAGCACCACGTCTATCCCCGTCTCCCTTATTATCCACTCGGCCATCCTCAACACTCTTCCTACATCATACCACTCGGCGCCTACCAGCCTCCTAGCGAGCCCCGGGTTTATGGCATCTACGCTGAGGTTTATCCTGTCTAGCCCAGCCTTGTCTAGAAGCTTTGCCAAGCTCTTTGAGAGGCTTCCCCCGTGAGTCTCTAGGGCTACCCTCTCAACCCCCGGCACCTCCTTCAGCCTGGCTATTATGTCGGCTATCCTGGGGTGTGTGAGAGGCTCCCCCACGCCGTCTAGCAGAGCCTCCAGCCCCCCTCCCTTCACCAAGGCTACCCTGCCAACCCACTCAACGAGGAGGTCTGGGTCGACTAGGAACTCGCTACCCCTAGTCCTGCTCCCGGGGCCTGCGTCAACGCTGCAGAATATGCAGTTGTGGAAGCATAGCGTTGAGGGCCTCACCTGGAGCACGTTTGTGCCCCGGTCTATGACTCCAAAGGCTATGTGGCCTATGAGTGGGAGGCCCATGATGTAGAGTATCCTCCTGCCCCATAGAGAACCCCTCTCCCTAACACCCAGCATCCGAGCCTGGGAGAGCTTCTCCAACCCTCTATGCAGCCTCCAGCCACGCTCTCTAATTACCTAAAGCTGGATGGAGGGTTTGACCGTTGCCTTAAAGGCCTCCAGGGTAGGACCTACACATCTTCACCAGGCAATCTTGGGGTTTAAGCACTGGCTGTCGGCTTTAGACGTAATCTTATGTCGGCTGTAGGCGAGCCCTTTATAAGCGCCTTTCAGGATTTATGGGTTTGTGACTCCGGGAGGCGTGGGGCTTTGCATAACCCCTTCAAGGCCGGAGCTGGGATTCACGGTTGGGGTGCTTACGTGCCAGTCTATAGGATTAGGGCGAGTGAGATCGCTAGGGCTTGGGGCTGGCCGGACCACCAATGGAAGGCCCTTGGGATAGAGGAGAAGGCTGTAGCCGCTCCCGACGAGGATTCGACTACGATGGGCGTTGAGGCCTCCTTGAACGCAATTGCCAGGGCTGGCGTGGACCCTTCCAGGATCTCCGCCGTATTCTTCGGCAGTGAGTCTAAGCCCTACGCAGTCAAGCCCAGCGCCACGATCATAGCTGAGGCTGTGGGTGCTACCCCGGCTACGATGGCTAGCGACCTCGAGTTTGCCTGCAGGGCTGCAAGCGAGGGCCTTAGGAATGCTATGGCTCTGGTGTCCTCGGGGGCTATGGAGTACGCCCTGGTTGTGGGTAGCGACACGGCGCAGGCAAGCCCCGGGGATGTGCTGGAGTTTACGGCATCCAGCGGGGCTGTGGCCTTCGTTGTAGGCCCCCCGAAGGGGGCTGCAGCCTTGGTAGAAGCAGCCTACACCTATGTGACCGACACGCCTGACTTCTGGAGGAGGGCTGAAAGGCCATATCCCAGTCACGGGGAAGGGTTTACCGGCGAGCCAGCCTACTTCCACCATATAGAGTCTGCGGTGAGAGGGCTATTCGAGGCTACCGGCCTAAAGCCATCGGACTTCGACTACGCCGTCTTCCACCAGCCCAACGGTAAGTTCCCCTTAAAGGTGGCCTTGAGGCTGGGCTTCAAGCCTGAGCAGGTAAAGCCCGGGCTCTTAACGCCGATCATAGGCAACACATACAATGCTAGCGCCCTCATAGGGCTTGCAAGGATACTCGATGCAGCGAAGCCCGGCTCTAGGATACTGGTGGCGCCCTTCGGTAGCGGGTCCGGCAGTGATGCTTACGCGGTCACAGTTACTGATGTAGTGGAGGAGAGGAGGCTCCGGGCCCCCCGCGTGGACGACTACGTCTCCAGGAAGATCTATATAGACTATGGGACGTACGTGAAGTTTAGGAGTAAGGTTAGAGTAAGGGAGGGGCTCTAGGGGGGTGTAGGTCCTTTTGGATGTAGGCGTGTCTGCTGCTGGTCTCGTGAAGGTTGATCGCCACTACTCTAAGAGCCTCTACGACCTAGCTGGGGAGGCGGTGGACGATGCCCTTAGGGACTCCGGGAGGAACTCTATAGACTACCTTGTAGTCTCTACAGTGGTATCCAGGGCCCTTACGCCGCAGCTTGACATAGCCTCTTACATGGCGTCGCACCTGGGGCTTAGGAGGGCTAGGGTTCTTAGTGTGGAGGCTGGGGAGGCTAGCGGCCTCGCCGCGCTCCAAGCCGCATTCCACCTCGCCTTGGGCGGTAATAGGGTCTTGGTTGTGGGGGTTGATAAGCTGAGTGACGCTCCATCCCATAGGGTGTATAGGGTTCTTAAGCATGTTTACTACAGGTACTCTGACGGCTTTCATGCTATCGGGCATGCTGCTGTCGCCGGGCTACTTGCGAGAATGTACATGGAGAGGTATGGGGTGTCTAGGGAGGTCCTGGCGGCGTGGCCCGTGCAAATGCACATGCATGCTAAGAGCAATCCATATGCTATGTTACGGTTCGCTGTAAAGCCTGAGAGCGTCTTGAAAGCTATGCCGGTTGCCGAGCCTCTAACGTTACTCGACTCCTTCCCCCTAGGTGACGGGGCTGCAGCCCTCCTAGTCGAGCCTGACGGCGGCATGGCGGGGATTAGTGCTGTGGAGTCGGCTGTAGGACCTCTGAGCGTGGCTGTTGCTGATGATCCTTTGAGGCTTGAGGCTGTGGGGGAGGCTTGGAGGAGAGCCGCTGGCGATGGTGCGGTCGTTGACGTGTTTGAGGTACACGACTCCTACACCATATTCGGCCTCCTAATACTCGAGGAACTCAGGCTGGCTGAGAGGGGTAAGGCTGCTGAAAGGGTTGCGGAGGGCGACTTCACCACAGGGGGTAGCGGCCCCCTAGTAAACCCTAGCGGCGGCCTTAAGGCTAGAGGCCACCCTGTAGGGGCTACGGGAGTCTACATGGCAGCAGAGGTGGCGATGCAGCTTTCAGGCACCTTCCCCGGGATCTCAGTGCCCGAGGCGAAGAGGGGAGCTGCAGTCTCCATTAACGGTCACGGGAGCTCAGCCTACGTAGCACTATTCACCCGGAGGGGTTGAGTTGTGGCTGGTGAGAGCGTTAACGTGGACCAGTGGAGGACGAGGATCTATAGGTATAGGCTACTAGGGGGTAGATGTAGGGAGTGTGGGAGGGCCTTCTACCCGCCGCTACCCAAATGCCCCTACTGCTCCTCGGAGGACGTGGAGGAAGTGAGACTACCAAGGCAGGGCAAGCTAGTATCCTACACGATACTCTACAGCGTGGAGGAAGGGGCTAGAAGGGAGAGCCCCGTGATCGTGGGGCTAGTGGACCTTGGAGTGGCTAGGGTTGTAAGTGAGATAGTCGACGCCGAGCCGGGTACACTTAAGTCAGGGATGGCTGTTGAGGCAGTATTCCGCAGGCTATATGAGGAAGGTGATGAGGGAGTTATAGTCTACGGTGTCAAGTTTAGGCCCGCCCCTGAGAATACGAGTTAAAAAGAGAGGGGAGGTAGGACCTACCCGCCCTTTGTTTTTTCACCCTCTTAGCTCTCTAAGTAGCCTTGGCACTGCGCTCCACATGACGACTAGGAATGCTAGTATGCCGAGGGCTGCTACTACGTCGCCTATCATCCTGAGCCATATGAACCTCTCTACGCTGGGCTCATCCCAGAAGCCTGGGGCTCCGTCGGGGGTCACCAGGCTCCTTATGTACCAGTACCCCGTGTCTAGCTCTGCCGTGTACTGCTTCACCATTAGCGGTCCCAGGCTTAGTAGGTACTGGAGGTAGAAGCCTATCGCCAGGACTACTACAGCTTTCCTCAGAAGCCTTAGCTTCCCGTCGTCTATTAGGCCTGCCAGGTAGAATGATACTACCCAGAATAGCATTGTTGGTACTCCATAGGCTAGCGGCATTGCTAGGTGGGCGTGCACCATTGTGCCCTGGCTTCCGTGTAGATAATAGTTGATGATGGGCATGTTGATCATCCCGGCTCCGAAGACAACTACGCCTATAGCGCCTCCAAAGGCTGCTACAAGCACGAAGGTAACGATCGTCTTGTCTAGCTCGGTCTTGACCTGCCCTCTCAGCCATAAGACTACAGCGTAGGCTATGAGGAAGCCTATGGGTATGACCTCTAGTGTGCTAGCCACCGCTCCTAGGTAGAGCCAGAATGTGGGTTGGCCTCCCCAATAGTAGTGATGAGCCGTGCCTATCATGCCAGTGGCTATCTCCAGGGAGGCGTCCATCCCTGCTACCGCTACAGCCAGCTTGGGGGGTACCAGGCCTCTCACCACCATTAGGGCTAGGAGGAGTGGTATGACTATCGCGGGCCAGAAGCCCTCTACGAAGCTGTGTATAGTGATCCACCTGAAATACTCGTCCATAGTGAAGTGGGCCCAGGGCTTATAGATTGGTAGGGCCGCCACGATAGCTCCTAGGGACATGCCTGCAACGCCTATGGAGACGATCTTGACCAGAGGTGCAACGGGGCCTGGGGCTGTGGTCGAGGCCTTTCTCAGCATGTAGCTTAGCATGAATCCTAGGAGGCCTATGAGTATCAGGTATACTATACCCTGGTTTATGAAGGGCCTACCCTGGCTGCCGATGAGGTACCACCAGGGGTCTGGGAGGGGCTTAAGGTAGTGGATCCAGATGCCGAAGAGTAGGGCTAGAGCAACTATAGCTCCCAGACCTAGTATAACGGTTACCTGCCTCTCGCTAAGCCTGTAGCCCAGGTAGGGTAGCATGAAGAGGGCGAATGAGATCCAGGTCACAACGATCCATAGTATAGCTAGGTTGAAGTGGAGCGCCCTAGCAACGTTGAAAGGTAGTACGCTGTTTACCCCTTCAATCCCATAGAGGGTCGTCTGCTCGGAGTACTTGTGCATCAAGTACCCTCCCAGAAGGCCTTGGACTGAAAGGCCCAGAACCGCTAGGGCCATTCCTATGAGCGCTATCTTCTGGGCTCTCGTAGGCGGCGGTAGCTGTATCTCTACCCTAGGCTCTCTCCAATAGTCTATGAACTTTACTATCACGTACCCGGCTATGGGCATTGTAGCTAGTAGTAATATTATAAATGTTATCCAGGTGCCTTGAAGCACGTGCACGTTAGCTTCAAGTATACCAGGCTTGTATGGGAAGCCGTTAGTATAGCCCATAAGAGCTATTATAACCCCCCAAGTCCAATAGGCAACGATCTTTTCGACTACACCCTTATCGGTTATAAGGTTGGGCTTGAGGCCTAGCTCTTCTGAGCGTTGTGACAGCATTGTATACCAGTACTCCACAGCCCTCTCATAGCCCTTGGCGAAGGCGTCCGAGACTATTACAACCTTCTCGCCTCCCCTCTCAACCAGACGGGGGTCTAGCAGAGCCTTCAGATCCTCCGAGCCACCCTCTGGTGATAGCTTGGCCACGCCGCCCGCAGTCCTCGCTATGATCTCTAGCGTGTAGGCCGTGTAGTCTGGGCCGAAGTAGCCTCCGAAGCCTAGGAAAGCTCCGTAGTCGTAGAGCCCGTACTTCTGGCTGAGGTACTTACCCTCTACTATGTCGTCGGCTGTGAATAGTAGCCTGCCATCCTCGGTGACCACCTTGTCGGGTATGGGTGGTAGGTTGAGGAAAGTGTATGCTGCAGCGGCGAAATAGAATATGTAAACTATGATCGACATTGCCAGGACTAGCCTGCTCCAGTTGTTATTTAGCACCTCCCTCACGTTAACCATACAATTCTACCCCGAAGACTAGTAATGGGTTTGCGGGGGTGTTCCACGATCCGGTTAACACGTGTAAACCTCGGGAGTTTATACACAGGTTTTTACATATGCTAATTCAGACTATGTTGACGGGGGTAGGATTGACTACTGACGGCTACGTAGCTATAGTGGAGATGGACCAGTGTGACACTCTGAAGAGTCTACGTCCTAAAAGGTATCTAGGCTACAGGCTCCTCGATAACGGTGAGGTAGAGCATCTGGTCGAGGATAACCGGGGGAACTCTGTGAAGGTTAAAGCTGGATGCGGGAACTGCGTTTTCTGCAGGCTACTTAAGGCCACTTACCTCGTTGGACCCCCAGTCATGAAGGAGGATAGGATGAAGTTCGTCGTACTATATAACTGGGCTGCTAGGAGGATCATAGAGTCGAATAGGGGTAGGGTTAGGGAGTTTAGGGTTGTGAGGAAGGAGGCTGTAATATTAACTGAGAGGCAGAGGGAGCTGCTTGAGAGGGGTGTTAAGGAGGGTTTAAGCGTCTCGAGACTGGCTAGGAGTGAGGGTGTTAGCAAGCCGGCTGTAAGCAAGGCCCTGAGAAAGGCTCTCTCAAAAGCCCTTCTTGTGCTGGCGTAGAGCTAGGACCTACGCGTCTAGAAGGGCATATTTGGCGGGGCGCCCTTACTTACCCTGTCTAGCGGGAGCCCTGGGTTGGCTAGGAGGATCGCTGTGGCCTACAGCCTAAGGGACCCAGCAGGCACCGGCTCTGCCAGGATGCTTGTAGAGCTTTACGGCGGTGAAAGGGTAGAGTGCCCGGGGGCTTCTGAGTGCTTTGAGGTCCTGGGATTAAAGCTCGGGGGCTTCACCGAGGATAGTACCGGCTTGGAGATGCTAGACTCCACACCGGACCCCGGAGCCGAGGCTGTCATAGTGTTATCTAGGCATAGGTCTGAGAGCGGGAGGAAGAGCCTCACAGTACACCACCCCGGCAATCCCACCAGCGATAATAGCCTTGGAGGGGAGCCCTACAGGCTTGCCAGGTCCTACCCGGCGCTGGCTAAGAGCCTCCTTAGGGGGCTCGTTGAGGCCTCTAGGGAGACTGGCTTGGATGAGACGCACGAGGTTACCCTTGAGGCTACTCATCACGGCCCTACGAGGCCCGAGAAGCCCCTTGTCTTCGTGGAGCTTGGTAGCACGCCTGAGGACTGGGGTAGTAGGAGGGGGTGGGAGACTATAGCTATAGCTGTAGCCAGGGCGCTGGAGGCCCTTGAGGGGGTGGAGGCTAAGTGCATACCCGCCGCCGGCTTCGGAGGCCCACACTACCCCCAGAAGCACACCCGCCTCCAAATGGAGAGCGAGTATTGTGTGGGCCACGTGATACCTAGGTACGCCTTCGACAGGGGGGTCCCAAGGGAGGTTTTGAGGGCGGCGCTGGAGAGGTCCTACCCCCTCCCTGCCAGGGTGGCGCTGGTGGAGAAGAAGAGCCTAAAGGCCCCCCAGAGGAAGGCTCTGCTGGAAGTCGCTGGCGAGGCGGGTGTTGTGGTGGAGTACATCTAAGCGCTCCTCTGAGTGCTAAGCTTAATCCCCTCCCAAGGCACACTTACCAGGCGGGCACGTAGCCGGGTCGTCTAGCGGCCCAGGATGCGGGGTTTTGGCCCCCGTGACCCGGGTTCGAATCCCGGCCCGGCTACCACACCACCCTACTCTTAGTCGCTAGCTGGATTCCTCGGGCGGTTGCTGTAATGCAAGTACCACTATAGATTTTATAACATTATGAAATATTATAAACTTAAATATTATTTTGATATAATACTATATTATCGCGAGGAATAGGGGAGCAGGTAAAACTATGAATTCAATGTCGCCACGCGATTCTAGCCTAGGCTTGACTCTCTTCTCACCCACTGCGACGATAAGCCTGCGCTTGAACGCTGATAGTGTTGCCGCGGCGTTCTCCCGCTTATCTAGTGCCTTCCTGGAACTCCATGTAGCCTCTACAGGTACTATAACTACTCTGGCATTGTGAGCGTCGATCCACCATGATACACAGTCAAAGGCTTCACGTCCCCCGTGCATCCAGAAGCCGTAGTTTCCCACATCGTCGCTCTGGGTTAGGAGGTTGATCCTAGCTACATGGCTACACACAGTAGCTTCTAGCAGGCCTGAGGCAAGCAACCCGGACCTAGGCATACCGGGGCTAGGTTCTATGATGCTTCTAGCGTGCTCAGCTATCCTCCTAGTCACTCCCTGGGAGACCCAGAATAGGGAGTGGAATAGGAGGGGGTCTGTATAGATGAGCTTTATCTCGCCCAGGGGGTCGGGGCTGGGAGCACTTAATGTTCTATCCAGGCTGGGAGGCCTTATAGACCGTAGCCGGGTTAGATAGCGTGATCCGTCCACAAGGGTAGCTAAGCATTTTCCTGGCGTAGTCTAGCCCTACCTGCCTTCCATGACCAACGCCCTTCCTCTTACCCCCGGGCACTATTATGCTTGAGAGGCCGCCGTAGCTAGTACGCTTAACAGGGTCTAAGAGAGCCCCCCTTATAAAGAACTCAAGGTGCTCCTCGTCTATCCCGAACTTGCCAGCGTCGCGGAGTAGCAGGTCGTAGGCTGACGTGTAGTCCTCGTCTAGGTCCTCTATAGCCCCCCTACCTTCAGCAACTCTAATCATCCTAGTGAGGGCTCGGGGGAACCCGCCGACCATCATATAATTGTCCCAGTGGGACTCAGCATAGAATCCTATCTAGCCCCACAGCCTCTCCATAAAATCCACCGCGTCGAGGGCACCGGGCGTTGAGAGATCATCGAGTAGCGTTAGCCTCGCACGCTCTTCCCGAAGAGCGTGCCCCTTGTAGGCTAGCTTCTTGAACGCCTCGTCAACTACGGGTGAGAGGCTCTCCAGCACCTCCGAGAACCTGAAGGGGTACATGAACCTCTGGCCCCGGGAGTCTCCAGCTATGGAGCCCATGCGGCCTTCAAGCAGCCTTTTAGCCTCGCTCAGCTCGAGGGAGTAGCTACCGGTCACTATTAATAGTGTGCCTGGCCTCCTTAAGACTCCCTGGTCGTGGAGGTTCTTGACTGCAAGTGCCCACTCCTCATAGAAAGTCGCCTCGTCAACTATAACTATAGCCCTACCACCGCCTTCAGCCCTAGCCTCCTCTATAACAGTCTCCAACACACCCTTCAAGCCGAGCTCCTTGAGTAGGAGTCTAATGCGTTCATCGTCTAGACTCATATAAACTATGGCACGTGGAGGTAACCCTAGCTTTATAGTCTCTCTTACCAGCATCTTCATGAGGGTAGTCTTCCCTACTCTCCGAGGGCCCCTTAATACTCTTACAGCCCATCCCCGGCGAGCTAGAACGGGCTTTACCCAATTCTCTACTGCCAGGCGGAAGAGGCGTGGCGTAAGCCCACCCTCCTTAACCGTTCTAAGATCAGCGTCGCTTTCCATCCAACCTCGAGGGTTACTCCACCAAGGGTTTAACAGGTCTATTACCTCAAGTATCTGGCTCTTCCTTTTTCCCGTGTCCCTCAATCCCAATCACTCTCCTCTGGAGTAGGTCTAGCCTCACTATAGCGTCCTGGAGGACCTTCCTTAGCCTCTCTACCTCGTTTTCCAGGGCTTCCAGCCTACTTTCCACGTCATTACTTTTCAAACCAGTATTTCTGTCGGGCTCGCTAGACGCCAGTTTTATGGCGACCTCGTCGAGAAGCTTAGCCACGCTAATCCCCCTCCTCATAGCTACCTCCCTGAGGATCCTAAACGTCTCCTCCCTGACAGTCACACTTCTATAACCAGCCCGAGGCACATCCCATCACCGAAGTACCGTACATACCGTACATACAGTACACTATTTAAACTTTTGCGTAATAGCGTTGACAGGCTATCCCATGCACGGCTTGTACCGTATGTACGGTATCTAAACTAGTACGTCATGGATTACCTGGTTTCAATGTAGGACTAGATTTTTGTTTCGGCGCCCCATGTACCGTAAGTACCGTACATACAGTACAAATAAGCAATCCTACGCTTATTTTCACAGAACTTCCTTAAACCTAGCTGTAAGAGCTGAAGCCAAGGAGGATCTAGAGGAAAACGCAAGATGCTACTAAGCATTAAAAGCGGCGAAAGGCTTTGGTTATCCCTGTATCTATTTTACGACATTTAATCCCCCGCTGCTAGTATATATTCATCTGCCTTCTTCTCCAACGAATAGTTAGGTAGTCTAACGGCCTAGGATGCGGGCCTTTCGAGCCCGCGACCCGGGTTCAAATCCCGGCCTGGCTACATATGCACCATATCCCCTAATAGGCGTTATCGTGCTACAGCCTCTAGTAGAGCAGCCGCCTCCATCAGAGCCTTCGACTCGCCTCTACAGCCCCTAGCCCACGCTACTCTAGCCGCCTCCCTCAGGTAGCCAGCTATGGATAGGAGCCCCAGTTCCATGCCCCAGCCCCCTGTCTCGGAGAGCGCCTCCTCCAGAGTCTCCGTTATTACAGCTAGCTTCTCACAATCCTCCCTGAGACACCCTGTGGAACACGCCTTCTCTACGAGCATTCTAGCCCTCTCCACGAGCATCCTTCATCTACCTCCAGAGCCCACCTTCAAACTTTAGGCCTCCCGTGCTATGAGGGGGATCGTTGACGCCTTAGAAGAAGATTGCATACTCCACGCCTCATACCTCTATTTAAGGCTGGATCTTGAAGGGTCCGAGCTAGATCCAGGCTTCCGGGTAGGGTGCTTAGGCGGGCTACATCGAGGCTTAGGGACGCTGGCAGCCTAGACTCCCGGGTTGAGGGCGAGGTCTACGAGCGCTTCCACAAGTGGGTTAAGCAGGCTAGGAGGATAGACATCGCGATAGCCTACTTAGCCTTTGCGAGAGGCTTCATACTCGTCACGGGCGACTTAGTGCAGTTCAAGTTCTTCAAGGAGGTGCATTCACACAGAAACCCCAAACTAGCCCGCCAGCAATATACATATCGGTGAGAAGCCTTGCCTAGCAGGGACAGGGAGCTGTTAAGGATCCTAGCAGCGATCGAGAAGGCCAGGGGTAAGAAGGAGGAGTTCCTGAAGCTATCAGCCCAAGCGGCTGCAAAGCACCACAAGGAAGTGGAGAGGATCAGGCGTAACTACGCTAGGGGCAAACTAAGCCTCGACGAGGCAGTAGACCTCCTAAGAAAGCTAGCTGAAAGCTAACCCTGGCTCTGCTATGAGGCCCTAGAAAGTCTCCGAGAGCTACTCGAGGATTGAACCTTCGCTTTCTCCCCATACCCTTCCCGGCATCATTTACTATTGCGTCTAGCGTGTAGACGTCGTAGCCAGCTTGTGAATGTAAACTTCAAATAGGGGTACCACTACCTGTGTCTTCCGAGTTTTAGGCCTCCTCTGCCTAGGAGCTCGTGTGCCCTTGCTAGGTGTCCTGCGGCTATGGCTGCTAGTAGGCTTAGCTCGCCTGCTAGCACGGCTGCTGCTATTACCTCTGCGAGTTTGAGGGCATTGGTTCCCGGGGGGTCTCCTCCGCCCTCGACCCCCATTAGCCTTAGGGCTTCCCTCTGTGTTGGTAGCCTTGTGCCCCCGCCTACAGTGCCTACTTCTAGGCTTGGAAGGGTTACGGAGATGTATAGGTCCTCTCCCCTCAGCTCCGTCCATGTGAACCCCATGCTGCTCTCGACCACCTGGGCTGCGTCTTGGCCTGTGGCTATGAAGACAGCCGCTATTATGTTGGCGTAGTGTGCGTTGAAGCTCATGCTCCCCGCCACAGCGCTCCCCAGCAGGTTCTTGGCTGTGTTTACGTAGTGTATCGCCTCCGGCTCAGCCTTCAGGACCTCCAGTGCCACCCCCCTCTTTATAATGGCCTCGGCCACCACGTACTTGCCCCGGCCTAGGAGCCTGTTGATCGCGGCGGGCTTCTTGTCCGTGCACAGGTTGCCGCTCAACGCTATGCAACGGGCCTCACCGGGGTAGTTGTCCTCAATGTACTTGCATATCCTGTCGCTCGCTATAGTAGCCATGTTCATGCCCATAGCGTCCCCAGTCTTGTACACGAGGCGGAGCCAGACCAGGTTCCCCACAATGAAGGGCTGGATGTCCACCAGCCTCCCGTGCCTAGTGACAGTCGAGACCACCCTGTTGAAGTCTTCCAGCCTACCCCGAGCCCACTCAGCAAGCCTAGCAGCCTCAACCACGCTGGGAGTCCACAGTAGGGGGGCCCGGGTCATCCCGTCATATACAACCTTAACCCTCGCCCCCCCGCTCAGGGTCACAGCCTTAGCCCCCCGGTTAACGCTGGCGACCAGAGCCCCCTCGCTAGTAGCCAGGGGCACGTAGAACTCCCCCCTGGCGTAGTCACCCTCAACCCGGAGAGGCCCAGCGACCCCTACAGGTAGTTGCACCGCCCCTATGGGGTTCTCAATGTTCCTCCCATAAAGCTCCTGGAAGTCTAGGATGGTGCTGGCGAGGGAGGAGAGGCTGACGCCCAGACTCCTCTCAAGCCAGAGCCTCCTAGCAAGCGCAGCCTCGTTGGCGTTGCCAAGCTCCTTCTCAAGCCTCGAATGACTAATCTCCCCTCTCTCCAGAGCCCCCAAGACCTTCTCGAGCCTCTCGGAATCCCCCAAAGCACGCCACCGCCAGCCTGCTTACACAATTATGCGTGGGGGAGGGGAGTATTATAGCGGGGGCGTGGCTGGCTTATAAGGCGGAATGAAGGCTAGGACCTCCCCCCATCTGGGCTTCCGGGCTTTGTGTCATCACTACGATTTAATGTTAAATATCGTGGTGGGTAGAGTCTGGTGAAGGTGAGGATAGCTGGCTGGAGGTGCTTGGGAGAGGGTTAGGGGGTACATCGAGTCCTCTAGGGAGGCCCTGGTGGAGGAGGTTAGAGGGTTCCTGAGGATGCCTAGTATATCGGGTAGCGGGGAGGGGATCGAGGAGACTGCAAGCTTCCTCAGGGACTGGCTTGGGGAGAGACTCGGGGTTCAAGCCACGCTGCTCAGGTATGGGGGTCACCCAATAGTCTATGGCCGCCTCGACGTGGGGGCGCCTGCCACCATAATCTTCTACAACATGTACGATGTGCAGCCCGTCGAGCCTCTGGAGGAGTGGGTTGCGCCTCCCTTCGAGGCCAGGATAGTCGAAGACAGGATCATCGCGAGGGGGGCCTACAATACTAAGGGGGCCCTTATGTCGGCCCTACTAGGCATAGAGGCCTTCTACAGGGCTGGCTTGGAGCCCCCAGTGAACGTGGTCTTCGTTATTGAGGGTGAGGAGGAGCTTGGGAGCCCCTCGATGCCCAGTTTCGTTGAGGATAGGGGTGGGGAGCTGAGGGGCGCCTACATGACGTACTTTGCCTTCCCGAGTGAGAGGGTTAGGGGTAAGCCTGGTGTGGTTCTGGGTAATAAGGGTATAGTCTTCCTCGAATTGAGGGTTAAGACTAGCAGGTACGACGTTCACAGTAGCTTCAGCCGGGGCCTGATCAACCCTGCTGCGGTGCTCGCCAAGATAGCCTCTGAGCTGATAGACCCCCTCGGGGGGCCTAGGCTTGGGTGGCTTGAGGACAAGACTGTAACACCAACCACTGAGGACCTAGAATACCTGGATCACATTATGGAGGCTTTCCCAGCAGAGGAGGTCCTCGGGATGTATGGTGTTGAGAGGCCTAGGGTTAGGGGGGTTGAATGGTACATCTCGGTGTACTTCAAGCCCACCGTGAATATTGACGGCTTCACCTCAGGCTACATGGGCCCCGGCACTAAGACTATAACCCCCTCGGAGGCTAGGATGCGGCTAGACTTCAGGCTAGTCCCAAACATAGAGCCCGAAGACGTTGTTGAGGGGCTTAGAGCCATTATAAGGAGGCTGGGCCTGGAGGACCTGGTCGAAGTGGAGATCCATGACAGCTACACTTGGAGCAAGACGAGCCCCAAGTCTCCGCAGGCTAGGGCCGCGATAGAGGCCTACAAGCCCCTCGGGCTCGAGCCCAGGGTCATACCGATGATACCGGGCTCAGCGCCATTCTACCTATTCACAAGGAAGCTAGGGGTGCCTGTGGTGGCCACAGCCCCGGGGCATGGGGGTAGGGCTCACGCACCCAACGAGTACATAACTGTGGACTCGATACCGGCGATAGCGCTATACACGGCCTCCCTCCTCCTAAAGGTGAGAGAGTCCGTAGAGAAGGCTGGCTAGGGCTAGGTCCTACAGGGCGCCCAGGCCTCATAGTAAGGGAGGGAACCTGGAGGACCTACGCCTGCTATTATACCGTGATCGAGGCTTAGCCGCCCACAATGATCCATGCCTCTATAAGGGCCCCCAACAATATCAATGTTACGCCTCCCAATGCCAATGATGCGCCTCTGCTTGCTAGGGGTGAGAGGGCTAGCGCTAGGTACCCGCTTAGCTCTAGGAGGCCGTAGGCGTTCACGATGCTGTAGGCTACCCTACCGGCTATCTCGCCAAGTCCCTCAGCACCGAAGAGTCTACCTGAATTGATTGTGACGCCTATAGTGATGACCGTGAATATTATTATGGCTATTGGTAGCGGGGCTCTCTTCATGAGTAGTGTTAGCTTGCAGTCTGGAGTCCACATCCTAGCGCATCTAGCATAGGAGACGGGTAATGCTATCCTGTAGATTGTGGTGAACGCCATGTAATAGACAATCCCAGCTAACAGGTTGTTAAAGAATATGAGTAAGACGGTCTCTGGGAGCGAGACCCCATAGTATGGATTATTGAGGGAATACTGTAGGACCTTCCTCTGGATCATGATTACTATTGAGGTGTTTACAGCGAACAAGGCTAGGGCTACAATGCTAGGCCACTCCATAGCCGTAGAGACTACCAGCTTAGTAAGCCGACCCCAGGGCATGCCATCAGCGCCTCCGTCAATGCATCAATGGCCGGATGAGGCTACCGCTAGCCTGGCAGCTCTATAGTAATACCTGAGACCTCAGAGCCCCTAAACCCTATATTAACCACTACCCTCCTCTCACCAGCCAGGAATAGGCGTAGAGTGTAGTCTCCTAGCTTGCTGGCGTCAACGGGGAATGCCACGACTATCCTATCTTGAGCCCTTAAGGGCTCCGCCTTACCGTAAAACGGGGTATACAACTTAGCGCCCTCCACACTAGCCCTACACTCGCCTCCACCATTACCGCGAGGGTTTATAACGAGATCATCAACATCTACAGGCCTATAGGAGACCCCGTCGGGGGTTTCAAGTAGCGTAGAAGCTATGGTGAGAGAGTACACGCCGCTATCCACCATTAACACGTAATAAGAGACAGGCCCCCTCACTATGGTAGCCCCGCCCACGCAAAGGCCCTCCACAAACCCGTACTCCTCCAATGAGACCCTCACCCCCAAGACCTCCGCCCCGGCTACAAGGGGCTCCTCGAACCCGCCTCTAAACAGCATTGTGGAGTATGCCAGCGCCGCCGCAAGCACTATGGTGAAGAAAGCGGTCACCACAGCGTAGTCCTTGATAAACCTTCTATCACACTCCACACTAACCTACCTCTAACCACTGACACAACCAGGTCTCCGCGAAGGCCTTAAGATAGCCTATGCAGGGAGACCCTAGACGGCGACCAGTATGAAGCCTAGAAGCCCCCACGCTCCCGGAAAGGCCGCTATGCAATGTATAGCCTGTCCACGCCGCCATGATAGCCGTCGGGGGCTCTAGGAGACGTTTATCAACTCCTCCATACCCTCAGGCTTATGGGGGCGTAGGTCGCGGGTGTAGTGTTAGGAGCCTGCGGAGTGGCGCCTTTGACCGTCACGATAGAGCTCGTGGGAAGGAGCAGGAAGTTCTCAGACGACGTTAGTGGGGTTGCGTGGAGCCCCGACGGCTCGAGGCTAGCAGTGGCCACCAGTAGCAAAATCTACGTCTACGAGGCGTCTGGCGGGGGCCTCACTCTCGCCCGCAAGATCAACCCGCACAGAGGCTCTATTTATGGGCCCTCGTGAAGCCCCGACTCCAGACTGCTGGCAGCGGCGGCCTCTAAAGCCACGCTGGTTGTGGTAGACACCTCTACGGGCGAGCTGGTCTACGTGGATGAGTCATACCTCGATGGACAGTCTACTCACTGGGCCGGCGACCACGTAGCAGCCGCTGGCTACGGCTTCATAGCCCTCTACCGGCGCACGGCTAGGGGCTTCGAGAAGCTCTGGGAGCTGGGGGAAGAGGAGCTGAGGAGGCTGGCCTCGAATGCTTTAAGAGTAAGCCAAGGATAGAAGATTACTCATCGAGTTCTTTAGGGTCTTGGCTGCCGGGGGCCTGGTGATAGGCTTTGGCGTTGCAAAGATCAAAGAGGTGGACGAGTCTGGGTGGAGGGCGCTCGTAGCGGCTTTCGACATGCATGGCGAACCCGTCGACGCCCTGGGCCCCGAGGACCTCCTAGGCCACGATCACGATGAGGGTGAGTTAACAATAATATACGATGCCGCGGCCAGCCCCCGAGGCACCATAGCCTTAACGCTTAAGAGGATAGGAGCTTCTGATAGAGTCGTGCTGCTCAGGGTTGCGGGGGAGTCCTTGGAGGCCCTGGCGAGCCATGAAGCCGTTTCTGTAGGTGCTGTGGCCTGGCTCGGCGAAGATCTGCTGGCAGCCGGCATCAATAGTAAGGGCATCGTGGTGTATAGGGTTGAGGGGGAGGCTTCGAGGAGGTGGCGCGGCTAGAGCAAAGCATAAAATTACCCTTTAGCCACAGGCTCAGCTATAACTCTAGGCTTGGCCTCCTAGCCGCCGCCGATCGCGATGACAATAGAGTTTTTGTGTATAGGGTCGCGGAGCCCCCATCACCCAGAGCCCCGCTCCAGCGGCTACTCTCATAGCCTCGGGGCGCCCTAGGGTTGAGGGTCTGCTGGGCGTTAGGGTGTTGAGGGCTGGCGAGGGTAGTGGGTGCGGCGGCTGGTTCAGCGCCAGGCTCCCGGGCGACGTGGCGCCGGAGGGCTTCGGGGGAGGCTGTGAGTGCTGCAGGCTCGGGTGCGGTGGCTGGGGCTGCTGCTCCTACGCGTGCAGAAAGAGGGGGCGCAACGTGGTCTTCAAGGTTCCTAGGGGTTATGAGGTCCTGGTGGAGGGGGGTCTCAGCCCCGCGATCCCCGAGGCCGTCGCGAAGGGGTTCGCGAGGGAGGCTGGCTTCGTGGCCCGCCTCAACCACCCGCACATACTGAGGCTGCTGGGCTACTCTAGGAGAGCGCCGTTGCTGGTGTACGAGTACGCCGACGGCGGCACGCTAGGAGGCCTGCTCTCCCGGGGCTGGAGGCCGGGGCTCGCGGAGGCTGCCCTGGTGGGGGCTCAGCTCGCCGACGCCCTCCGCTACATACACAGTAGGGGCCTGGTGCAC
>WAKF01000080.1 GCA_015523465.1 Aeropyrum sp. | reverse complement strand
CCACAGCGCAGCTCAGGGGCCGGAGGACCTAGTAGACGAGCTCGCAGAAAGACTCCCAGGGAAGGTGGGGAGAATATGCGTTGAATACAGAGCCTCCCTCCAAGAAAAGGAAAGGAGCTGAGAGGACGCTCAAAAGACCTAAACCACACGGCTTACATGCTATGCAAGGCTAGAGTCACTCAAGGACCCCCAGGGTACCCTTCGCTCACTGACTACCACTTCTTCAGCTTTACTAGTGCTCACCCTTGTTAACTGGGGGGTTAAGGAGTGTAAGGGGTAGAACCTTCCTCGGGGTCCACTTCTTTGAGGGTTTCATGCGGCTTGCACCGTTAGAAACCTAGCGTACTACCATACCGCTTTAGGGTTGGGTGGGCGGTTTGGAGGCTAAGGGTAAGCCTAGGATCTACGTTGACGTTAGGGAGGAGAAGAGTGGGGTTCCCTCTATACTCGAGAGCCTGGGGGCCCTGGTTATAAAGAAGCCCCTCCCTATGGGGGATTACTTGGTGGCGGAGGATATAGTTGTGGAGAGGAAGAGTAGCTATGACTTCGCCAATAGCCTCTTCGACGGTAGGCTGTTTGAGCAGGCATCGAGGCTGGCAGAGCACTACGACCACGTGTACTTCATCGTGGAGGGAAGGGTGGTTCCTAGGAGGTATAGGGGGAGGGAGGCTAGCTTCTACGGGGCCCTTGCAGCCCTCACGCTAGAGTACAACGTCAAGGTGATATATACTGAGGACGAGGTGGGGAGTGCCCACGCTATAATGGCTCTAGCTAGAAAAGCCTCGGCGAGTAGAGGGCAAAGGATCGTGATACACAGGAAGCCGAAGCTTGAGGATGTGAGGGAGTGGCAGCTCTACATACTTCAGGCTTTCCCGGGGATAGGTCGGAAGACTGCGGAGAAGCTCCTCGAAACCTTCGGGAGCCTAGAGAACTTCTGTAAGGCTAGCATAGCGGAGCTTTCGAGGGTTGAGGGTGTGGGTGAGAGGCGGGCCGAGGTTATAAAGAGGATACTAGTGACGCCCTATAAGCCTAGGCAGGGTAGGCAGAAGAGGGCTACTCTCGAGGACTTCTATACTGGGGGGTAGTGGAGGTCCTACCCCCCCCTTCTCACCCGCTTTCCTATAGTCTTGGAGGGGCCCATAGTTTTCCCAGCGCGGCTTTGAGCTTAAAGGATATAAAACCTAGACTGATTCGTGGAATCGTGGGTTGGGTGGCGTATTATGAGTGGTAGGGTTAAGCTTGTAAGCGAGATAGAGAAGATTATGAGAAACATAGAGCAGATACGTAACATAGGTATCATAGCTCACGTCGATCACGGTAAGACTACGACTAGCGATAGCCTGCTTGCGGCTGCAGGGATAATCTCTGAAAGGATAGCTGGCGAGGCCCTGGTACTAGACTACCTTACGGTGGAGAAGCAGAGGGGTATCACTGTTAAGAGCGCAAACATAAGCCTATACCACGAGTACGGCGGCAAGCCCTACGTTATCAACCTGATAGATACTCCGGGTCACGTGGACTTCTCGGGTAGGGTCACCCGTAGCCTTAGGGTCCTCGACGGCGCTATTGTAGTGGTTGACGCTGTAGAGGGCGTTATGACCCAGACCGAGACCGTTATCAGGCAGGCGCTGGAGGAGAGGGTTAGGCCTATACTATTCATAAACAAGGTTGACAGGTTGATTAAGGAGCTGAAGCTCTCTCCGGATAAGATCCAGCAGAGGTTCGTGGAGATCATAAAGGAGGTTAACGGCCTTATAGACCTTTACGCTGAGCCGGAGTTTAGGAAGAAGTGGAAGCTAGACCCGGCCCAGGGCATGGTTGCCTTCGGTAGCGCTAAGGATAAGTGGGGTATAACTATACCTGCTGCTAGGAAGAAGGGGGTAACGTTTAAGGATATAATAGCGGCATACAATAAGGGTAAGGACGCCATAGCCGAGCTCTCGAGGACGATACCACTACACGAATCCCTCCTAGACATGGTCATTAAGTTCATACCGAACCCGAGGGAGGCTCAGAGCTATAGAATCCCCAAGATATGGAAGGGCGATATAAACAGTGAGATAGGCCAGGCTATGTTGAAGGCCGACCCGGAGGGCCCCCTAGTATTCTTCATAAACGACGTTAGGGTGGAGAAGGCCGGGCTAGTGGCTACCGGCAGAGTCTTCTCTGGAACGCTCAGGCACGGCGAAGAGGTATACCTGATCGGGGCTGGTAAAAGGAGTAGGGTGTTGCAGGTAAGCCTCTACATGGGCCCCTTCAGGGAGGTTACCAAGGAGATACCGGCGGGCAACATAGCGGCGGTAATGGGCCTCCAAGACGTTAGGGCTGGAGAGACTGTAGTGGGGGTGGGCTACGAGGATAAAGCAGCCCCCTTCGAGAGCCTAAGGTATGTGAGCGAGCCGGTGGTGACCATAGCGATCCAGCCTAAGACCCTCCAGGACCTCCCCAAGATGATCGACGCCCTCAAGAAGCTAACCATCGAGGACCCGAACCTAGTGCTGAAGATAAACGAGGAGACTGGCGAGTACCTACTCTCGGGGATGGGCCCGCTACACCTGGAGATAGCGTTGACCCTGTTGAAGGACAAGTTCGGTGTTGAGGTGACCGCAAGCCCGCCCATCGTGGTTTACAGGGAGACTGTGAGAGCTTCCAGCGAGGTGTTCGAGGGTAAGAGCCCCAACAAGCACAACAAGCTCTACATAAGCGTTGAGCCCCTCAACAAGGAGACCATAGAGCTTATACAGAGGGGCGTCATAACAGAGGACCAGGACCCGAGGGAGAGAGCTAAGATCCTCAGGGATAAGGCCGGGTGGGACTACGACGAGGCTAGGAGGATATGGGCTATAGACGAGAACATAAACGTGTTCGTGGATAAGACGACCGGAGTCCAATACCTAAGGGACGTGAAGGACACTATCATAGCCGGGTTTAGGTTGGCAATGAGGGAGGGCCCCCTAGCCGCCGAGCCTGTGAGGGGCGTGAAGGTTATACTACACGACGCCGTCATACACGAGGACCCCGTGCACAGAGGACCTGCTCAGCTATACCCTGCAACCAGGAACGCCATATGGGCTGGGATACTAACGGCAAAGCCAACTCTCCTCGAGCCGCTTCAGAAGCTCGACATAAGGGCTCCTATGGACTACCTAAGCGAGATAGCGGCAGTGCTTGCTAGAAAGAGGGGTAGGATACTGAATGTAGATGCTCAGGGCCCCATAGCCAGAATCACCGCTGAAGTCCCGGTAGCAGAGTCCTTCGACCTCGCGGGCGAGCTGAGGAGCGCCACAGCAGGCAGGGCATTCTGGGGGGTAGAGTTTAGCGGCTGGGCCCCCGTGCCAGAGCAGATGCTGCCTGACTTGATCAGGAAGATCAGGGAGAGGAAAGGCCTACCACCAGAGCCTCCAAGCGTTGACGACCTGATAGGTCCTTAAGCCACTTTATTTTCAACTCGGCCTCGAGGGAGGACCTGGGAGGGCATTTTTAGTAGTGGTTATGGCGTGGAGTCCGCTAGCACATGCTATATAATATAGACTCTCCACGCTCCAAGCTTTAGGGGCATCTGTGGAATGGTGCTGGAGCTGATTAGGGATCCTACGGTAACCCTTGTCACGGCCCTAGCAGTCATACCCTTCCTAGTCTTCGCCTTAACTATAGTTATGGTCTTTATGCTCCGAACGCTACTCTCGCCCTCTAGAGCAGTTGATGAGCGCGAGAAGCTTAAGTATGAGAGGTATGAGGCGGGTAACCTTCCGAGGCCGAGAGAGGCTAAGGGTAAGGTTAGCATGCAGTACCTAGGCTACCTCATACTATTCTTAGCTGTGGAGCCTGCAGTGATACTGCTAGCAGTAGCCCTTGTGGGGGCTAAAGAGTTCACGGCCCAGCTAGCAGCACTATACCTCTTCTTAATAGCCGTATACACCCCTTTAGTCTACTATGGGGTCAAGGTTTCGGGGAGGGTTGAAGAGTGGTTCGTAGACTAGGGGGTGGCTTGCAGTGGAGGAGGGTAAGGTTTACGTAGGTAATCTTGATGTAGCCGCTAAGAGGGCCCGTGACATACTACTGGGGAAGCTGAAGCTAGAGAAGGTAGTGGACTGGGCCAACGCCTTCAGCCTATGGCCTGTGCACTTAACCACTAGTTGCTGTAGCACGGAGTTCGCTGCCACGTTCGGGCCCAGGTTTGATGGGGAGCAGTTCGGAGCCCTACCCTGGGTAGGTCCTAGGCAGACGAACCTCATAGTAATAGAGGGTACGGTCACGAGGAAGATGGCATGCGCTGTTAGGGTGACTTGGGAGCAGATGCCTCACCCCAAGTACGCTATAGCTATGGGTGCTTGCGCCCTAGACGGGGGGTTATTCTACAATAGCTATAATGTGGTGAGGCCTTGGGAGGTTATACCGATAGACATCTACATTCCAGGGTGCCCTCCTAGGCCTGAGTCTGTGGCCAGGGCTATAGTGGAGCTTCAGCGTAAGATCAGGGGTAGGAGGGTGGCGAGTTCCTGGATCAGGGAGGGCTGGAGGCCTGACAGGGACTACGTGGCGCCTAAGGAGGACTACTGTGCCTGGCAGAAGACATCGCCCCTCCTAGAAAGAGTCTAATCCCTCTAAAGACTCGGAGGCCTGCGAAGTTGAGGGGTGCTCTAGGCGTTGTCCGGAGCCGAGCTTGTTGAGGGTCCTCGAGACTACGAGGCCACCCTAAAAGCGGCGAGGGCTAGGGCTGAAAGCGCCCTGAGGGAGGCTGGGATCAGCTTCAGCGTGGAAGAGGGTAAGGGCTTCGTAGACCTTGTAGTCGATGTAGATTCCATAGTAAAAGCTGCTGAGGCTTTAAAGAACGCCGGGTTCACTCACGTAGTTAGTGTGACGGCCGTTGACTACCCTAAGAAAAAGTCTATTAAGGTCGCCTACCACGTGACCAGCTACCTAGACCCCGAGATCGTAGGGGGCATTGTGGGACTTGCAGTCTACCTACCTAGGGAGGCCCCTGAGATGCCTAGCCTCAGCGGGGTTTGGGTTAGCGCCGAGTTCATGGAGAGGGAGGTCTATGAGTTCTTTGGTGTGACCTTCAAGGGCCACCCAGACCTCAGGCCTTTACTACTGATACCGGAGCTAGCGGAGAAGAGGCCTTTGAGGAAGGACTTCGTGGTTAGGGAAGAGTCCATATACGAGGGGGTGCCTGAGCGTGTCAGGCGAGGTTAGAGTATACGGGGGCTGGAGGGACGACCTGGGCCTTAAGGTCATACCCACGCGCCGCCTAGCTAGGGATGTCTACGAGGTGTTCATAGGCCCCCAGCACCCTGGCTCGGGTCACATGAGGATAATCATTAGGGTTGACGGAGACGTTATAGTGGAGGCGGATCCCGACATAGGATATGTTCATAGGACTATGGAGAAGCTGGGAGAGATTAGGGGGTGGATCAAGCCTATCCCGCTATTCGAGAGGATGGCAATACACGACGCCTGCAACATAACGCTACCCTATGTTAGAGCTGTAGAGAAGCTTATGGGGGTTGAGGCGCCACTCAGGGCCAAGTACCTCAGGGTCCTCCTATGCGAGATCAACAGGATCGCAGCCCACCTCTACGGCTTCGCTATATTCGGAGTCTTCCTCGGTCATAGCACCATGTACATGTGGGCTATGGGCGATAGGGAGGTTTTCATACAGTTGGCGGAGGAGCTGACGGGGGCTAGGCTAACCCACTCCTACCCAATACCCGGCGGGGTAAGGAGGGACATTCCCCAGGGGTTCCCTGACATGGCTAGGAGGGCTGTAAAGTACATGAGAAAGAGGCTTGAGGAATACCGTAAGATATTCCTAGATAACCCTGTGATTAGGAGTAGGCTCGAGGATGTAGGAGTCATACCGAAGAGGCTTGCAGCCGAGCTGGGGATCGTAGGTCCTAACGCTAGGGGTAGCGGTATACAGTACGACGTCAGGATTATAGAGCCTTACGAAGTCTACGACGAGCTGGATTTCGAGGTTCCTGTGTATACTGAGGGTGACGCCCTTGCTAGGACCTACGTGAGGGTGGAGGAGATAAGGCAGAGCCTGAGGATAATAGAGCAGGTTGTCGAGTGGCTTGAGAAGAAGCCTCGGGAGCCTATAGTGGATGAGAGCATATACAAGAAGTATCCGCCACTCCACAAGAAGATACTGGAGTCCCAGGGTAGGGCTAAGCTCCTACCCTGGATGGCTACGATGAAGGTGCCTGCTGGAAGGGCTATAGGTAGGGGTGAGACTGGGAGGGGCGAGATAATCTATTACGTTGAGAGCGATGGCGGCATGAATCCCTACAGGGTTAGGATCGTGACTCCCAGCGCTAGGAACGCTATCGCATTCAAATACGCTCTTCCAGGCCATAGGGTCATGGACCTCCCAGCGATATACGGGAGCCTCGACTACTTCCCCCCGGAGGCCGACAGGTGATGGAGAATGTCGCTGGCTGAGGTGGCTGCGGCTATCATAGGCTGGCCCCCCGTGTGGCAGGTGCTCGTGATAGGCTTCCTAGGGAGCCTCGTCATAGCGGTACTAGCTGTCTGGTTTGAGAGGAAGGCTGCAGCCAGGGTTCAAAGGAGGCTTGGACCCTACTGGGCTAGCCCCCGGCTAGGCGGGCTCCTACACCTGATAGCAGACATGGTCCGCTACGCCTTCCAATACCCCATAATACCTAGGACGGTAGACCTCATCCCCTTCCTGGCAGCGCCGATCGCTGGCATGGTAATAGCGCTTCTACCTCTAGCGGTAGTGCCATTCACAAGTAACCCGGCCTATTGGCCTCTCCCGCCCTCGGCGATGGAGTATAGCCTTCTAATAGCCCTGGCTATAGTAACCCTCCCGCCTATCTTCATAATAGCCGCTGGCTGGGCTAGCAACAACCCCTTCGCAGTGATAGGAGGGGTGAGGGAGGCCTTCATAATAGTGGCATACGAGCTAATAGCGATACTCGGCTTCCTTGGAGCTGCAGCCTCCACAGGAACCTTCAACCTCGTGGCGATAGTTGAAGCCCAGGGCGGGATAATGTGGCTAGCAATCCTAAACCCCCTAGCATTCCTCGCAGCCTTCATCGCAATAGTAATGTCAACCTCAGCCTTCCCCTTCGAGATACCGGAGTCAGAGCCTGAGGTGGTTGCTGGGCCCTTCACAGAGTATAGCGGCCTACTCTACGCCCTCAACATGGGAGGGGCTTATATGAGGAGGTTCGCCCTCTCCATAATCCTAGCGTTAACATTCCTGGGAGGCTGGTATCCGCTAGTGCCGGGGGAGGGCCTCCTAATGGGGTACATACTTCCTAGCGTAGTAGTAGTCGTTAAGGCTGTGATAGTAGTGCTCGCTATAAGCTTCCTCAGGGCGGTCTACGGGAGGTATAGGCTAGATCAGGCCCTAGACCTTGCTTGGAAGATACTGTTGCCTATGGCTCTAGCCGGGATAGCTTTAGGCTTATTCGAGGCTAGTATAGGCTTGACGTGACCCCCCATAATATCTCCATTTTATAAACTTTATTCTCCACCCGTAGTATCTGGGCCCGGTTAAAGCTTGAAGGGTGGGTTTAGTTGGCGCCTAGGATAGGGTTGAAGAGCCTGGAGAAGAGGCGTACGCTGATCGACGGGGTAAGGAGCAACCTCCACGTCCTCGCCATAGGGGTTAAATACTTCGTAAACCCCCGTAGGATGACGCTAGTCTACCCCAAAGAGTATCCGAGGCTTAGTGAGGGTTACAGGGGCTTCATAATACTGGAGAAGAAGAAGTGTATTAGCTGCGCGGCATGCGCCAGGATATGCCCTAGCGCCGCCATGAAAATGATAAGGGTCATGGAGCCCGACCCTAAGCACCCCGAGAAGCCCAGGATGAAACAGTACCCAGTGATAAACTATCAGAGATGCATATTCTGCGGCTACTGCGTTGATGTTTGCCCGACAGAAGCCTTATACCACGTAAACTATCATGACGTGGTGTACGATAACCTAGCAGAGATGTTCTGGGACCTGGATACCTTCCAGAAGGAGCCTGAATATAAGACGGCGCTCGAGGGGAGGCCTGTAAGAATAATGGTTCACGAGGAACTGGGCCTTATTAAGGTGCCTGTAGGGGAAGGCGGGTAGCTTGTGAAGGTGGGCTGTAGTGGAGGTTGAGGCTCTATTACTAGCCCTTGCCTCGCTGGCGGCCATAGCCTCTGGCGTTGCGGTTGTAAGGCTCGGGGACCTGGTATACGCTTCCTCGGCCCTCGCCCTGCTAGGAATATCTACTGCAGTACTCGCAGCAATGCTCGGCTACCCTATACTGGCAGCGTTTATAGTCATAGTCTACGTGGGGGCGGCGGTAATGTTCATAATAATAACCGTCTCGATGCTCGGCGGAGGTGGTACCGAGTCGCGGGATGAGTGGAGGGGCGTAGCTGTAGGATCGGCCCTCCTAGCAGCCTCTGCCATAGCATTCTATGTCACAGGCGTCTACAGAGACTTCGCTAAGCCCCGGGGCTCCGGGCTCGATGATGTAGCCTCCGTGCTCCTAGGCCCCATGTTGCCTGCCGTGATCGTCATGTTTGCGGGCCTGGCTGTGACTGTTGTAGAGGCTATCTCCCTCGCTAGGAGGGGTGGGTAGCATGGTCTCGGAGATTGGCCTTGCTCAGACAGTCCTAGCGGTCTCAGCGGTCCTCATAGCCCTAGGAGGCTATGGGATGACTGCTAGCAGGAACCTGTTAAGGCAGCTCATATCTGCTGAGGTCCTATTCAACGGTATATTCCTTGCCGTGCTCGTTATCATGTCTCCCATAGGAGCCTACGCTACAGCCCTCGGCATAATACTGGTTACTGTCGTCACCGGCGAGATACTAGTGGCTATGGCTGTCGTTGCAGGGCTCTATAGGAGGGTTAGGAGCTTCGAGAGCGACGCCATCGAGGAAGAGGGGGTGTGATGGGGGGTGATGCTCGGGTATCCTCTTCTCTGGGCCACGATAATAGCGCCCGTGATCCTATCCCTCGCAGCGTCTGGTAAGAAGGCTGAGAACGTTAGGCCTGTAGCCTACGCCATAGCAGCCTCACTATTAGCCCCGGCGGCTATCTCAGCGTACTATCTTGCTAGGGGGCTTGTGGGAGAGGGCGTCGTAGACCCCCTTGTGATAGACTTGAAGGACGCCGGTCTCGGCGAGATAATCCTCGCCATCGACGGCCTCTCAGCCCCCGTAGTCCTGGGGGTCTCGCTCGTCACGGCATTAGTTGCCATCTACAGTTTAAAGTACATGGAGCATAGGATAGGGGAGATGGAGGCTCATGGCGAGAGGCCCCCGGGATTTAGGGCCTACTACTTCCTCTACACCCTCTTCGCTGTCTCTATGCTGGGAATAGCATACTCAGTCAACTTCATAGCATTCTACATATTCCTCGAGATAAGCCTCATATCATCATTCCTACTCATACTCTACTATGGCTACGGCGATAGGAGGAGGATAGCACTCCTATACTTCGTGTGGACTCACCTGGGAGGGGCTGCAATGCTAGCTGGAGCCCTCGTATACGGCTTCTCTTCGGGCACCTTCAACGCTGCAGTACTAGAGGCGGGGAGGCTAGTCTACACGACCTTCGAGGAAGCCCTGGGAGGCCTCGTGATGGCGGCTGCAATCCTCTTCATACTGGGCATGCTGGTTAAGATGGCTGTGCTTGGAGTCCACATGTGGCTACCCTACGCTCACGCAGAAGCCCCCACACCTATCTCAGCCCTTCTATCACCAAACCTCGTAGGATTAGGGGCGTACGGGCTAGCCAGATTCGGCCTCTCATTCTTCCCCTCAGCCTTCGAGGACCTATCACCCCTACTCCTAGGCCTAGCGATAGCTACCATAGTCTACGGGGGCCTAGTAGCCCTCCAGCAGAACGATTTTAAGAGGCTCCTAGCCTACTCTAGTGTTAGCCAGATGGGCTATCTGCTCCTAGGCCTGGCCACCTTAACCTCCTACGGGATAGCGGGTGCGATGCTCTTTTACCTCAGCCACGCTATAGGAAAGGCAGTCCTCTTCATGACTGCCGGCGTGTTCATAGCAGAGCTTGGAGGGCTCAGGGCTATAAACCTTATGGGAGGCCTGGCTCGCCTATACCCGGCGATTGCAGCCTCAGCTCTAATAGGCTTCCTCCACCTAGCCGGGATACCGCCGAGCTTTGGCTTCTGGGGCGAGCTGATGATAGTGTTGGGAGTCGCTGTGAACCCTGGAGTCTCGGAGGCTTGGAGGCTCATAGCAGTGTCGCTGGCGCTCATAGTAGCCTTCCTGGTGACTGCCGCCTACTCGTTTATAACTATGAGGCGGATCTTCTTTGGACCCCCTAAGGCTTCTGGGGGAGGAGAGGTGGTTGACGAGTTCAAGGCTACGGTGGTCACGGTGGCTATACTGGGTATCATGATGTTCGTAGTCGCAGGTCCCCTGTTCTCGGCAGCTCAAGCCTCGGTTGAGGCTATGGTCTCTGCGTACTTGAGGTGATGGGCTGTGGTTGAGGGCGGCTTCGTGGAGCTTCCCTTCATGCCTTGGAGTCTTGCGTGGCTAGCCCCCTACCTAGCCTCTGCTGTAATGGGGGTGCTATGGCTCTACGGGTATAGGAGGGATATAGTTTATGGGGTACTCGCGGTCGCAGGCATACTAGTCTCAGCCCTAGTCTCAACGGCGATAGCATTAAAGGTGTTTGGAGAGGGTACTCCAGTCTACGTGGCTCCCCGGAAACTCTGGATCCCCTGGATAGACGTTGGCCTAGGTAGCTTCTTCGACGGCCTCTCAACGGTCATGGCGCTTGTGGTCTCGTGGGTTAGCCTTCTCATAGCGATTTACAGCGTAAAGTACATGGAGGGCGACCCAGGCTATGCAAGGTACTT
>WAKF01000079.1 GCA_015523465.1 Aeropyrum sp. | reverse complement strand
CTACTAGACTATGGGTGGCTAGCGGGGGATGGAGGCTGGTTCCTCCCGGGGTGGGGGGCTGCTACTTACAGCGAAAGGGAGCCTAGGAGAGTCTGGGTGGAGATACCAGTTTCAGGGGTACTCCTAGACACCGACATAGGCTATATCCTATTTGATACCGGCGTAGCCCCCGACGCCTGGGAAACCCATACAAGGCCCGTGTTGGAGGCGTTTCCCATTATAAAGTTCGGAGACGAGAACAGGCTCGAGAACCAGTTGAAGGCTGTGGGCTTGAAGCCCGAGGATGTAGCGTACGTAATTCAGTCGCACCTCCACTTCGACCACGTGGGCCAGACGTACTTGTTCAAAGACCATAAGACCCCAATAATAGTCCATAAGAAGGAGCTCCAGTTCGCCCTAATGATGCTATGGATGGGCAAGGAGGGAGCCTACCAGTCAGCGAACCTAGAGCCTCTGAAGGGTGCTAACTGGTTCATATTCGACGGGAACTTCTTCGAGCTGGCTGAAGGCATCAGGATATACTTCTCAGGGGGCCACACGCCGGGCCACGTAGTACTCTCGGTGAAGACTAAGAAGGGCAACGTGTACTTCTTTACGGGAGACCACATACACCTCCCCAGGGAACTGGAGGTTGAGAGTAAAGGGTGGCTACTAGCAGACTACGACGAGTGGCTTACCTTCGTAAAGCAGTTAAAGCTTTGGGAGAGGGCTCAGAAGGCTAAGATAGTTATATGCCACGACCCGGACCTCTGGAAGAAGTATCCGAAGGCTCCGAACTACATGGAGTGAGCGTGGCGGCTAGGACCTACCAGTCCCTAAGGCCTCCTCAACGAGTTTTTCCACATACTCCACCAGCGGCCCCTCAAGGTAGGGTAGCAGGTAAGACGCCTTAGCCCTGTCTTTCAGGGACTCAACTTTCCTAGAGAGTCTCCCGGGCATTAGAGTATAGCCGACAATGCAGTCCGCATTACAGCCCTCACACTTAGACCTAAGCCTTACGGGCACTCCAAGGGCTTTTTCAAGGGCTCTCCTAGCTTCCTCCAAGTCGGCCATGTGCCTCTCAACAAACCTCTTAGCAGGCCAATAAGCTAGGTCAACGCTCTTACACCCTTTAAGCGTGGGGGCTAGGGCCTCGGCTACTAGCCTGGGAGGTATGGAGCCAAGTAGCCTAGCCCCCGCCTTATAAACAGCCTCCTTGACGGTCTCGAAGTGACCTCCCCTTCCCAGGAAGAGTGCGTATACTAGGTCGTCCTTGGAGAAACTCGCCTTCCCCTCTTCAACCTCGGAGATGGGGGTTTTGGTGCATTCTGTGAGGCCCACACCCTTACAGACCCTTTCTAGGAGCCTTTCTACCATTAAGTGGCCTTCTGGGTCTCCCGGGTCGTGGTATACTATGACGAGGCGGGGCATAGGCCTCAAGCCCACAGGGTCCTGTAGGACTCTGCCGTTCAAGGCTCTTAGGGCGGCCTAACCATGCTGGGCTATTACGTGATAAGACCTACGCCATACCAACAAGTACATTGTATTGGAGGGGAAGTGCTGGTACCCACTACATGAAATCACCGCCCATGACATATCCTTGAAAGAGGGGTAGAGGGGCTATAGCATGCATGGGAGGGGTGAGTGGCCCTACCACGAAAAACCCCTAATAGTCTTCTGGGAGACGACCAAAGCCTGCCTCCTAGAATGTAAGCACTGCAGGGCCGAGGCCATAAAAGAGCCTCTACCGGGCGAGCTGAGCACGGAAGAGGGACTACGGCTCATAGAAGATGTAGCGAGCTTCGGCCGGCCTACCCCCATCCTCGTCTTCACCGGCGGCGACCTCCTAATGAGGCGCGACATCTGGGACCTTCTCTCCTACGCGGCTAAGCTGGGGGTTAGGAGGGCTGTAGCCCCTAGCGTGACGCCACTACTCACCACCGAGGTTATGGACCGCTTTGTGAAGCTTGGCGTAGGCGCAGTATCCATAAGCCTAGACTCTCCCTACCCCGAGGTTCACGATAGGATTAGGGGTATTGAGGGGACGTGGGAGAGGACTATATGGGTGCTCAGAGAGCTATCTAAGAGGCCTCTAAGAGTCCAAGTCAATACTGTGGTAATGAAGAGTACTGTTGAGGGTCTCCCAGACATGGTTAAGCTCCTCCTAGATCTTAGAGTTAAGACGTGGGAAGTCTTCTACCTAATACCTGTAGGCAGGGCCGGGTTCCAAGAAGACCTGACGCCAAGCGAGTGGGAGGATGTATCACTCTTCCTCTACCAGGCTAGCAAGTACGGGCTCAGGGTGAGGACTGTCGAGGGGCCCTTCTTCAGGCGGATAGCCCTCGCAGCTTCAAAGCTCGAGGCGGCTGGGGGGAGTGTGGAGGACCTGGTGAGGCCTGGAGCCCTGTATAGGAGGCTTATGAATAGGCTTGTAGAGGTCCTGGGAGAGCCTCGAGGCCCCCCTATGGCTCATACGGTAGGCACTATGGATGGTAGGGGCATAATCTTCGTGTCCCACGACGGCAACGTGTATCCCAGCGGCTTCCTACCCCTCTCAGCGGGCAACGTGAGGGTTAGGAGCCTAAGGGATATCTACAGGCGCTCCATGCTATTCCAGACTCTTAGGAGCAAGCTCAAGGGTAAGTGCGGTGTCTGCGAGTTCAAGGATATATGTGGGGGTAGTAGGGCTAGGGCCTTCGCCTACACCGGAGACCCCTTCGCCGAGGACCCTGCATGCATCTACAAGCCCGGGGCATGGGCTAGCATGATGCCGGGTGACGGCGGGTGATCCCCCTCTCTATACTAGTCACAGGTAAGGGGACGGTATCTGAGAGGATAACGGGGAGGAGGGGTAGGAGGCCCAGCAACTTCACCAGCCCCCTCAGACCCATAGTCTTCTGGAACTTAACCTACAACTGCAACCTATACTGCGCCCACTGCTACATAAACGCCGCCCCCGGCAGGGGCGGCGAGCTGGGCGTTGAGGATAAGCTGAGGATAGCTGAGATGCTATGGGAGCATGGGATACCTCATGTAGTATTGAGTGGGGGTGAGCCCCTGGTAGCCAGGGGTTTCTGGGAGGTCTCAGAGAGGCTCTCAGAGCTTGGGAAGCCTACGATGAGCCTCAGCACTAACGGTACTCTCATAAACGATAAGGTTGCCTCCAGGCTCTCAGAACTCGGCTTCAAGTACGTGGGAGTATCGATAGACAGTATAAACCCCGAGCTACACGACAAGTTCCGGGGTGCTAGAGGGGCTTTTGAGAGGGCTATCAGGGGTATTAGGGTCCTCACAGACTATGGGCTTCCAGTGGGCGTTAGGACAACGATAACCAGGTGGAACGTAGAGGAAACGCCGAGGATCGTAGACTTCACCGTGAAGCTGGGAGCCTCAAGGCTCGCCCTATACGTCTTAGACACTGTCGGCAGGGGGGCTCTAATAAGGGAGGACCTGCCCACAGTCGACCAGCTAAGGTGGTTGCTTGACGTGCTCGTGGAGAAGGCTCGGGAGTATGAGGGTATCCTTGAAATACTGCTTGTTAGGTTCAACCAGGGAGGCGTGTACCTGGCTAGGAAGCTCGCCTCCACGCGAGAAGAAGAGGGAGCCTTGCTGGAGATTGTAGGGTCGCAGGGTGACTGCGGGAGGAAGGCTGTAAGCATATACCCTGACGGAACCGTGAAGCCGTGCCAGTTCATAGACTATATCACGATAGGCGACCTTAAGAAGCAGCACCTCTCCGAGGTCCTATCACCCAGCAACCCCAAGCTCAAGCCGTTCCTAGAGGTGCACAGACACCTTAGAGGGCCCAGGTGCTCCCGGTGCCCCTACAAAGCCTACTGTGGCGGGGGTAGTAGGGGGAGGGCTCTAGCCCTAACGGGCGACTTCTGGGGAGACGACCCCCTATGCCCCCTCTACAGCTAGGGGTGGCTGGGTGCATGGTGCACTTGCCACTATACATAGACGTCAGCGGTAAGACAGTCGTGGTTTTTGGAGGGGGCTCAGTAGGGGGTAGGAGGGCTAGAATGTTCTCCGAAGCCGGAGCTCGCGTGGTGGTCGCTGCAGAATGGTTCTCGAGGGAGGTGGAGGACCTAGCCTCTATGGGTGCTGTGGAACTCGTCAAGCTAAAGCTACCAGATGACCTGGGGAAGGCGAGAGAGCTTATTGATAGAGCATGGCTTGTGGTAGTGGCGTTAGGCGATAAGGAGGCTGCTAGGGTTGTGGCCGAGGAGGCCTTGAAGAGGGGTAAGCTAGTCAACAATGCCATAGAAGCTAATCTGGGTGACGTGGTAGTGCCTTTCAGGGCTGTGGTGTGGAGTGACTTGCACATAGCCGTCACCAGCCTGGGGCTAACAGGGATCGGGGCTAGAACAGCCCTTGAGGAGGCTGTAAGGTTCCTCGAGTCCCGGAAGGACCTACGGAACCTTTACGAGAGCCTAAAGCTCGTCAAGAAAACCCTCAAGTCTAAAATTCCCGATGTTAGGGTTAGGATAGACTTGTACTTCAAGATAGCCTCTGACAGCGAGTTCCAGAGACTAGCTAAAGCGGGTAGGGTAGAAGAAGCCCTTGAAAGAGCCCTAACTATAGCCGGGCTAGAGAGGGTAAACGCTTAAATACCCGCAGGGGACTCAGGTTAGGAAAGGCTCTGTGACCCCGGGCATACCTTCAAAGGGTAAGATACTCTTCGTACACTACACGGACTTAGCGGGTTTCCTCAGGCAGGTGGAAGTGCCGTACGAGAACATAGAAGACAGGTTCGTAGCGGCCTTCGACGGTAGCAGTGTTGCGGGCATAGCTCCTATAGAGAAGAGCGACATGCTACTGGAAGCAGTTAAGGACACGCTAAAGCCTGTGCCCTGGCATGAGGGGGTCTGGAGGGTAATAGCTCGGATCTACAGGCCTGACGGCTCCAGGAACACGCTAGACCCGAGGCTTGCTGCTGAGAGGGCTACAGAGTACTCGGCAACCCTAGGCTACAAGCCTGTTATGGGGACTGAGGTAGAGTTCTTCCTCTTCTCCAAGGTTGACGTGGAGGCTCTGGCGTATCACAGGGGGCTTGGCTACAGGATAGCGAGCCCTGAGCAGCCCGAAGAGTCGCCTGGAATCCACACTCTCGTCAAGCTTAGCTACCACTATACGGAGCCAGCCGACAAAATAGCTCCCTATAGGGTCGAGCTGGTAAAGACTATGGAGGAGTTCGGGTACAAGATAAACGCTACGCACCACGAGGTAGCAGTGTCCCAGATGGAGGCTAGCATAGGCCCCTTCGACCCAGCAGGCCTGGGAGACGCCTTCATAACTCTAAAGTGGGTTGCCAGGGTTGTGGCTAGCAGGATGGGCCTTGTAGCTAACTTCATGCCTAAGCCCATCTACGGCGACAACGGCTCCGGGATGCACGTGCACGTAAGCCTATGGGATGAGAGGGGCAACGCCTTCTACTCGCCCGACTCAGGGATCAGCGAGGTGGCGAGGCACTTCATAGCGGGTGTAATGGAGCACGCTAGGAGCCTTGCAGCCCTCACGTCACCAACCACAAACAGTTATAGGAGGCTAGTCCCCGGCTACGAGGCTCCAGTCTACGTAGCCTGGGGCTACTACAATAGGAGTGCATTCATAAGGGTACCCTCCAACAAGGGCAACCCCAAGGCAACAAGGATAGAGGTTAGAAGCCCAGACCCCAGCGCCAACGGCTACCTAGCCTTCGCGGCCGTTGTAATGGCTGGCTTGGACGGCGTGAAGAAGAAGCTCGAACCCCCAGACCCCTACGAGGGCAACCTATACAAGCTGGATAAGGGTAAGCTGAGGGAGCTAGGGATAAAGGTCCTACCTAAGAGCCTAGACGAAGCGCTAGACGAGCTTGAAAGCGACAACGAGTACCTCAAGCCTGCATTCAGCAAGGAACTGCTGGAGACTTACATCGATGTGAAGAGGGAGGAGGCAGAGAAGGTAAGACTATACCCGCACCCCATCGAATTCTACTACTACATGCCCCTCTAACCCGCACAGTACAACTACTTTTTCCCGCCTTACTATACGCTTTAATCAGGACTAGTTTCACCTTAGACGAGCCCGTTTTTCTAAGTCTTTAGGAGGCCAAAGCCTTATCCAGTACCTTGAAGCCTCTCTAAGAAAGCTACTCTCTTCTCTCAGCCTCTCCAGCTCTTCTGGAGTGTAGCAGAGTATTTCGAATGGCGTGTCGGGCGGCGCTAGCCTGCGGATCCTTGCGCATCTCTCGTAGAAGTTCACTCCTTCGAAGGCCTTGGAGACTACGATAATGTCAACGTCGCTGACACCTTCAACCCAGTCGCCTCTAGCATAGCTTCCTATAAGGTATAGTTCGAAGGAGCCTAGCTCTTTCTTGACGGCGCGGATTAGGTCCTCCAGTGCCACAATGAGCTTCTCAGGGATCCTCTCTTTCAAGTGCTTCCTCCACAACCCTAACGACCTCCCTTGCAACTCTAAGAGCCCTCTCCGCTTGAAGCCTAGATATGCTCTCTGAGGGTAGCTCCAGGCCTGCGTTAGGGTACCTAGCTGCGGTATAATATTGAGATACTTCTGGAAGCATTTCCTCCACTTCTCTCCCGAGCCTGATTAGCTTCTTTAACCCATTGTAGAGTACAACGAGGTCATGAGTTCTGGGATAATCTCTTCTAGCCACCCCCAGGTACGCTGCTTTGAAAGACTTCTCGCAGGCTTGCTGTGACATAAACGTTGAAAGTGCGTAGTCTCCCTCGCGGAAGGCTTTCTCGGCCCTTGAGAGGTCTACCTTGGCTTCTTTAAACCAGTTTAAAGCCTCCCTCCTTACGACCAAAGCGCCGCCCTACTTGGTTGTTTTAGTCGGCGGGCTTCACCTTTATAATACCCAGAGGACAAGCTTTGGCTGCAATCTCGACGCACTTCCTAAGCTCCCGGTCAACTATGCCTTTCCAGGGAGGGCCTATGTTGTATTCAGGGTTTATGATAGCCTTTCCTCGAGCCCTATCGAACATGAAGACCTCAGGGCACACTACATTGCATGCTAGGTCCGGTATGCAGGCGTCCCAAGGCTCTATGGCGACCTCCACTTTCCCTTTGCTTTCAGCGCCCTCCAACATATAGCCCCCGGTTTTGTTTGGTTTCGAGCTCAAGGCGGGATGTACTCTTAGATTCCGGGTTTCACCGGTATTATCTAACGCTATCGTGCCGATTTTATATGGTTAGCTTCGAGTGTATAGTTTGAGGGTGCCAGTGTTGCCGCATCCGGTTTTCGAAGAGGAGTTTCACGGTTTCACGTTTACAGAGGTTAGCGATCTAGGCAGGCCGCGCTACCTGGTAGTTGGTGTCCCCGACGTAGGGCTTGTAGGCTCTATAGCTGCCTCCCACCTGGTTAGAGCGCTAGGCCTTGAGTATAGGGTGGGTGTTGACAGCTACACAGCCTTACCCCCAGTCCTCGTCATAGATAAGGGTAACGTGATGCCCCCCATAAGGGTGTACTCTAAGGGCGACATTGCAGTGCTACTCTCAGAGATCCCACTAATCCCCCCGGTCCTCCCTTCCTTTAGCGCCGCTATAGTTGAGTATGCTAGAAGCAGGGGGATCGAGTACATTATAAGCGCTACAGGCATAGGCAACCCCCAGAGGATACAGGAAGAGAAGCCGGCCCTCTACTGGCTTGCCAGCGATAGGGAGGCGGCCCTACTAGCTGGGAGCCTGAGAGACGCCAAGATCCCCCAGCAGGGCATACTCGTTGGGGCCTACGCCATGATACTGAAGGAGGCTGTTAGGAAGAGGGTACACAACCTTGTGATCCTAGTAGACGCCTACATAGACCTGCCAGACCCAGAGGCCGCAGCTAGGGCTGTGGAAGCTATCTCGAGCATAACTGGCGTGAAGGTTAACGTTGAAGAACTCCTAAAGGAGGCTGAGCTGATAAGGCTTAGGACTAAGGAGCTGATGAAAGAGACGAAGTCTGCACTCGCAAGGCTAGGGAAAGGCCTTGAGTATAGGGCCCCAGTACTCTACACCTAAGGGGGGCGGCGGGGGCCTTGAGCTATAGCTGGGAGTGGGAGAGAAGAAGGCTTCTAGGGAGTATGAGGAGGATGCTGGAGAGTTTTGAGAGGGCTCTAAGCGAGATGGAGGAGATTGCCTCCCTGATGGCTGAGTGGGAGGAGGAGGTTGAGAGACTTCTAGACTCTAGGCTTAAATCCCTTACAACCGGGGAGCTTGAGCCCCTCTATACCATCTATGATGTGGGGGGTGAGTATCTGCTGGTAGTAGATCTACCTGGGGCGGCTGAAGATAGCATAGAGGTTTATGTGGTGGAGGACAGGGTTGTTGTGGAGGCTGAGGTGAAGAGGGAGATTGCTGGGGCGGCTTTTGGCGGGGAGTTCTATAGGGTGTCTGCTAGGAGGTATAGGGGTGAGATAGCTCTCCCCGAGCCTGTAGAGCCTAGAGGGGTTAGGGTCGAGAGGAGGGGTGGAAGGCTGATAGTCAGGATCCCTAAGAAGCTCGGCTGAGGAGCCGGAGCCTTGCCTCTGCATAGCTTCAGGACTATAATGTG
>WAKF01000078.1 GCA_015523465.1 Aeropyrum sp. | reverse complement strand
GCCTAGTATCTTGTAGCTAGCCCCGGCTTCTCTGAGGACCTCCTCTACAAGGTTTTGGGAGGGCGGCATGACTGTGATGGGGCCTTTATAGTGTTTCAGATATAGTGTTGGGAGGGCTTCGGGGAGTACTATGAGACCCTCCTCAACCCTAAACCCCCCAGCATCGCCATCCCACTCAGCATTTGCCACGCCTGGTACGCCGGCTTCCTGGAGAATGCCTGCTTCCACCCTCCTCAAAGCCTCTATGGCTAGCCTCCTCAGGGAGTAGTTTAGTGCTGGTATGCCAGCCTTAAGGCTAAGGAGTCCCTCCACATCCCCAACCTCACCCTCATACTTCTCCAGCAGCCCCTGGATGGACAATGTAGCCTTGACTCCCGCCAGTAGGGCGGCTCTTATGAAGGCGTAGGACCTACTGTTACCCTCCTCAAGGAGGCGTCTCAAAGTGGACTCCAGCTTGGCTACGCTCTCCCCGCCACCCTCCATGAGGGCTGAGAGCCTGTCTATGGCTTTCAGGGCCCACCTGGGGCTGCAGGCGTAATCCTCCCACTCCCCATACTCGGGCTCGTCCTCGTCTGTCTCAGGGTATACTCTGGCTAGGAAGGCTATATCAGCCCTTCTGATCTCGTCGAAGCCCGAGCCTCCCAGCCTTGCTAGCTCCCCCGCGAGCCCCAAGGGAATGCAGAGTACTCTCCTATACATCCTAACTCCCAGGTCCTCTAGGCCTCTCAGGTAGTTGTAGGCGGCCTCCGCCGCCACTACTCCCTTGACCGCGTCGTGGTAAACCATGTCTGAGTAGTTGGCCGCGAACCACTCTACACGCTCTAGCCTCGAGAGCACTAGCTCTATGACCTCCTCGGGAGCACGGGAGAGGACCTCCCTAACGGTATCCACAACCCCCTCAGGCCACCCCCTAAGCCTAGCCTCCTCCAGGGGCTGCCATGCATACCTAGCAATTATTAAGGCGTTGGCGAGCGGGGGGAAGGAGGTTAGGAGGTTCACAGCCCCAGCTATCCTCATATCCCTCTCGAGCAAACCAGCCTCACCCCTTCACAGCCCTAGCGGACTCTATGACCTCGAAGACCTCCCTTAAGGCTAGGGGGCACGTGATCCCTGTCTCCTCCTCATAGACCCTACACCTCCTCCTACACACTACAGCCACGACCTTAGGCATCCCAGTGTGCAATGTTATCAGCATCCTATGGTCCTCCGTTACTATGGAGGGAGGTACCACCTCCAGTATTCCCTTGACGGCAGCCTTGAAAGCATCGGCTACGACGAGGGAGGGAGCGTTAAAGCCTGAAGCCACTTTCTCTAGGGCCTCCCTCACGTTGCCAGATATCAAATACTGGGTTACGACGGACTTCAGATAGACTCGGAACACGTGTAGGGAGGCCTCCTCGAAGTTGCATATAGTCGCCTTAGGCAGGTCTAAGCCTCTCCTTCCCATTATGATCCCTAGCACGTAGAGGAGGGCTGCAGCCTCCAGGGGGGTAACGTTTAGAGCTTGTAGGGGCCACCGCTCGCTTACGCATGCGTAGAAGCTTGGAGGATCTATTACGTCGAGGGAGACTCCCGCTATGCAGCCCTTGATCGTGGGTATGTAGCTAGACTTAGAGACCTGGTGTATAAGCCTGTGCTGCTCCAGAAGCCGGCCCTTCTTGTAAGCTGCGCTAAAGCTTATCCCCAGGTCCTTAGAGACCCTATACAGCGACGCAGGGTTCCGGAATTCAAGCATGAACTTAAGGATCCTTAGCGAGGTCTCGTCGAGAGGCGGTGTGAGGGGCCTCCAAACTCTAGCTACAGACCTGGCGAGGTCCTCAGGGCTCCACTTCCTAGCGCTAGCCTCAACCTTTGGCGGGGGCAAGCTCATATGGTGGACCCCCCAAATCTAAATTTTCAGTTCCAAATATAATGTTTCATGTAGATTCCGTCACGAACGCCGGAAGCCCTATTCCATCTTCCTCAAGTAAGCCCTTACACTTGTCTAGTGAAATATAGTTGACGTTTAATGTAAAAGAGTGTTTATATAGTGGGATTCGGCTCCAATCTAACCATGAGGCGGGTGTCGAGCATCATGCCACGCTATGCAATGGCCACCATAGAAGACCTCTGCATGCTATGCTGGGCATGCGTAGTGGCATGTAAACAGGAATTCGACGTGCCCCTCGGGAAGTGGAGGCTCTTCATAACCGAGGTTTACGTGGGCGAGTACCCTAACGTGCTGGGCTTCATGCTACACCTCCCCCAGTGCAACCACTGCGAGAACGCTCCCTGCGTCAACTCATGCCCCACAGGGGCGCTATACCATACTGAGGGCGGCATTGTAAGGCTCGATCCAGACCTTTGTGTAGGCTGTAGGGCTTGCACTAGGGCGTGCCCCTACAACGCCATCTTCATTGACCCGAGGACCGGGAAGGCTGATAAGTGTAGCTTCTGCGAGCACCTACTCGAGAAGGGGCTCGAGCCTGCATGCGTCGCTGCATGCCCTACAGGCGCCAGGATCTTCGGGGACCTAGACGACCCCAACTCGCTCATAGGCAAGCTATACAGGGAGGGTAAGATAAGGCCTGTAGGCAAGGTGGCTGAGGTTGTAAAGCCACGCCTCTTCTTCGCCCCCCTGGGAGAGTTTAGGCCCATAGATACCAACGCCGGAGCCTTCGTAAAGAAGGTTACGCCGGAGGGTACTGAAGAGAACCTAGTTGACGTAGAGGTTGACGCTGCAAGCTGGAACCCCAACGCGGACCCGAGAATCCAGCCTGGAGCCCTTGAATACTTCAACCCTGAGCCAAACGCCCTGGGTATGTGGGCCAAGATCAGGCTCACGAAAGACCCCTCGATAGCCCAGCTAAGCGAAGTAGTAGCCAAGACTAGGAGCGGCCTGGCTCAGGCTGCCATAGCGCTATTGATCATCCTAGGTGCCGTCAGCGTGTGGACCGCCATCATCAGACCCTCCTAGCTCGGGGGTGGTTGAAGGTGGCTGGGTTGAGAGAGAGGCTATTCGCCTCCCAGGCCGTTAGGCGGGGGCCCGAGGGATTGGAGGTCCTACGCTTCCGCCCCGTCACGCAGCTAGCCCACCTCTTCCTCTTTGCCGGCATGGTTCTACTGTTCTTCACGGGGCTAGCGTTCTTCTTCAAGATCGGGGAGAGGCAGCTCTTTGCCGGGTGGGGTAAGCTGCTAGGACTACCTACATCACCCCCCACCTACCAGCTAATAAGCATCCTACACGATATAGTTGGGCCCCTCCTAATGTTGATAGGAGTTATCATAGCTCTAGCCTTCTCGGTAAGGCCCTCTAGCATAAAGGCCGCAATACCCACCCGGGAGGACGTTGAGGTCTTCATAGGCATAGTGAAGTATAGGTTGGGAATGCAGCCTGAGAGGCCTAAGGTAGACTTCTATCACCCCTTACAGAAGCTCTGGATCTGGATGGTCGTGGTGGGGCTAGCCCTCCTAGGATTCAGCGGCTTCTTCTTAGTCCTGGAAAAGTGGCTTGCCGTCAAGATCCTAGGCGACTTCTGGAGGGGAGTTATGAGCCTGCTACACATCATAGGCGCATTCCTATTCTACGTTGGATTACCCATTCACTTCCTAATGGCTGTAGCCCCGATTAATTGGCCTATACTTAAGAGCCAGTTCACCCTCAAGGGCTACGTCCCCCTTTCATGGTGGAAACACCACCACCCAGCCTACGTTGAGAAGGTCCTAGGCGGGGAGGGCTCTGAGGGGTCTCGTGAGGGGGGTG
>WAKF01000077.1 GCA_015523465.1 Aeropyrum sp. | reverse complement strand
GGGAAGGGGCAGCCTAGGTGTTGGCAGATGGCGCTGTATGCTATTATGTTCTTGTCTTTTCCTACCCCTCCGGGGTATGTGTAGAATGTCGCTGAAGTAGCTATCTTCTGTATGATAGCTAGCTCGCCTTCATCTACGCTCCCGTCGAGCCAGGCTGGAGGCTCTAGGGCGGCGTTCATGTTTGCCGGCACCTTCACCTCGGGTATTCTTATAGGCTTCCCGTCAGGCGACTCGAGCTTAAGCAAGATGTTAGGAGTGTCGACGAGGGGGTAGTAAAAGATGTAGTTGGTGTTGGGTTTTAGTTCGCTCGCTTTAACTGGGGTCCTGCAGTCCCCCCATACCAGCAGGCTCCTAGGCATCTCTCCTTTGAGAATAGGCGGTGTGACATACCTCACCAAGGGGGGGAGTAGTCCCCCCGCTGCGGCAACAACTCCAACTCCTCCCAGCAGCTTCAGGAAGTCTCTCCTTCTGACTTTCACAGACATAATTCGACCTACCCCCAACTATTTGACAACTATAAACCATGTAAATCGTTCATGAAGGGGGGTAAATATGCTGCTCTAGAGGCGCGTGTAGTTAATGATATATACGCGTGTTTTTAATCGGGCTTAAGGTTATCTTGCAGGCGAGGATTAATATAGCCTCGAAGGACTTTACTGGTAGGGTGAATTGGGGGTATTGCATTTCCTGGAAGGAGGGGAGCTAGCTAGACCCGAACTCTGGGATAAGATATTGAGGATTCTTGAAGACATTAAGGCTGAGAGCGACCTCCTAGGGATCCCCACTATCGACGTTTCAGACGGCCTGCTCCTAGAAGTTCTAGCCTTCCACTATGCGCTGAAGGGTGGCAACTTGTTTGGAGACTTCGGAGCCGGTATAGGCTATTCAACCGCCTGGATAGCATTGGGCGTTGAAGCCGGCTGCAAAGAGAGTTGCAGGGTGGTCGCTGTCGAGTATCTTCCTGGCAGGGCTGAGAGACTTAGAGTATTGGGAGATAGGCTAGGGCTTAGGAAGGTTGAGATAGAGGTTAGGGAGGCAGATGCTCTCAAAGTTTTAAAGGACATGCCGGATAATAGTCTCTCTCTAGCGTTCATAGACATTGATAAACATTTATACGTGGATGCCCTAAGGCTCCTAGAGTATAAGCTTGAGAAGGGTGGTGTAGCCCTCTTCCACAATGCCTTCTATCCTCGCCCTCCAAACGAGTTCTTCAAAGCAGTATCTAGGAGCCCCTGGAAGCCTATTATAGCGCCGAGCACTCATGGAATGGTGGTGGCAGTACTCGAATAAAGGGGAAAGCAGAGGGCTTAATAAAGTCCTTGGAAGCCTCAGGCCTATTTGAGAGTAGCTTTCACATAGGCCTCACTACCATCGTCAAGTACTATCTTCAATTCAACATAGCCATCCGAAACTATCCCTTCCAAGGCCTCTTTACCAGCGCTTCCCGGCATAACCATTATATGCATGCCTCCGGGGCCATGCCTCAGCTCCACAACCCCTCCCGGCTCGATGCACAGAGTATCTACAGGAACCATCTTATACACATTGCCCTCCTTAACAGTCTTATGGATCTCAGCCTTCACACCTTCAGCATTCTCCGCTAGAATAACAGTCTCTATGCAGACCCTCGAGCCCGTATCATTTACTATCTTACCGTAAACTCCTATCACAGAGCCTGTATATACAGCATAGAAATCCTCTAACTTAATGCCGCTATGACTCCCCTCCGAGGGCTTTAAAAGTAGGTAGTATGCAGCGGCAGCACCTAGTACTAGCGCTAATGCGATTGCACCGACGAATAGTAGTTTGTATTCCCTAGAAGAACCCATGTTAGCCTCCCTAAGATGTTGTATAGCGTGGAGGTTTTATAGAGTATAACATAGGTAGGAGCTGAGGAAGGCTTAGCTATAGTCTTTTGAAGCTTAGAGCTATAGCTACAGCGGAGAAGGCTACGCCAGTTATTGTGGAGCCATCGTCCCCCAGGAATGCTACTAGCCATAGCGGGAGTACCCCTGAGATCCCGCCTACAATCGCTACAGCCTTTATGAGGGAGGCTGTGACGAAGGCTATTATCACGGCGTTGTAGTAAGCTCTACCGGACCTGACAACCTCGACAACCTGGCTTATCCTAGATACTACTGCGTCCGCCACGTCGGCTACAACGTCAATGCTCCCTACAGCTATGCCTAGGTCCGCCGCAGCTAGGGCTTCTATATCGTTTACGCCATCGCCTACCATAGCAACGCCGCCAGTCTCTCGCCTCAGCCTCTCGACTAGGGCCACCTTGTCGTCAGGCTTCATAGAGTAGTAGTACTCTTCAACGCCGACCCTCCTAGCAGCCCTCTCCACATTCTCCCTCTTATCACCACTCGCCAAAACCACCCTCAGCCCCATAGACTTGAGGGTTTTCACAGTTTTAACAGCATCCTCTGTCACTTCATCGCGGAAGCACAGATACCCTTTGAGCCCGTCAGAAGCCACGTACACTATGGGCCCGTCGCACTCGGCGTTGCCCTGATAGCCTACGAAGCCCTTAGAGCCCAGCATCACCACCCTCCCATCAACCCTTGCCCTAACACCCTTCCCAGGATACTCCTCAGCGTCTTCAGGGGGCCGAGGCGTGATGCCTCTAGCCCTCGCCTCAGATATGATAGCCCTGCTCAGGGGGTGTAGGCTAGCTAAGGCAGCGGATGCTGCTAGAGATAAGACCTCCTCCTCCATGCCCTCGGGAACTATCTTTGCGAGCTTTGGAGAGCCTAGCGTCAGGGTACCAGTCTTGTCAAGTACCACCGCCCTGACACGCTTAGACGCCTCCAAGGGTGGACCGCCCTTAACCACCACCCCTCTCCTAGCTAAGGCTGCAACAGTCAACATCGTCGAGGTGGAGGCTGAGATAATGTATGCGCTAGGACACCCAGCCACCAATACCGAGACTAAACCTGGTATGCCATAGAGCCAGAAAGCTGCCAGGCTCGCTGACAGCACAAGCACCGTCATGGGTGGCGTGATCCTCTCGACAAGCCGTTCGACACGACTCTTCCTCTCAAGGAACTCCAGGCTAGCCTCAACAAGCCTTTGAAGCGTTGACTCGCTCGGAAGCTTGACAGCCCGCACCCTTACCGGGCTCCCAACGTTTATGAAACCGCTAGCCACTGCATCGCCTGGCTGGAGTTCAACCGGGACTGGCTCTCCCGTCACGAACTTTGTGTCAAAAACTCCCCGGTCTAAGAGTATACCGTCGACGGGTACTGCCTCGCCCTTCCTAACGTAGACTATATCGCCGGGCTTCACCTCCGAAATGCTCGCCTTCTCTGCTCTACCTCCCCGCAGGACCTCCACCCGGCTCGGCACAAGCTTAATCAGCCCTGTGAGCCTCCTCTTAGCAAGCTCCTCTGCAGCTTCCTCCATGAGCTCTGCTATAGAGTAGAGTACCATTACTATGGAACCCTCAAACCAGTTGCCTGTAAGGCTGGTGACGATAGCTACAGTAGACATGAGTATGTCTGGGGTAAACCTGCCTTTACGCGACACGAATAGTATGAACCTTACCAGTAGAACCCCTCCTATAACTGCTAGTATGTAACCGCTGACTCTAGCAAAGCCGAAATAGGCGTCTACAAGGGACGTTACTGAAGCAACCCCCAGAGCCAGCCAGAACCTACGGTCCTCCACCATCAATCCCTTCAAGCCCACAATGAACCCTGAGCTATTAATCTCATTTGCTAATTGTTCCCCGACCTATTATTAAACCTTATTAAGCCTTTAACGCTGATTAATAAGAGAGGGGTGCGCGGCTTGACTGTAGTGAGCATTTCACTACCCGAAGAGTTATTAAGGAAGCTAGACTCGTACATGGAGATTAAAGGCTACGCTAGTAGGTCCGAGCTGATTAGGGAGCTCATAAGGGAACACCTTGAAGCAGAAGCACCTCCCGACCCTAGGTCTAGGATGACGTCTATCCTAGTCATAGTCACGGATCACGAGGAGAGCATAAGCGTTGACGAGAGGGTCGTACGACTAATACATAGCTACCAGCCCATCATCAAGGCTCTATACCACCAGCATCTCTCCGAGAAGCTCTGTCTGAATATAGCCATAGTGGCGGGAGAGGCTGAGACGATCTCGATACTCTCCAAGGGTCTGAGGAGCATTAGGGGCGTTAGGAACGTGTGGGTCTTAAACATCCTGGAAGCGGATAGAGGAGAAAAAGGATAGCTTTAGACTTTAAGAAGGCTGCTATGGAGGGTCCAATAGAAGTAGAGGCCCGCAGCTATTAGTAGCAGGCCCTGTAGGACCTGGAGCGCCCTGCCTCCCGAGTACCTTGTTAGCCTCTGCATGAACTCCCCTCCAGCGGAGGCTGCGAGAGCATAGGGGAGGCCGTAGCCTGCGGCGAAGAGGAGGGAGGCTCCTAGGGCCAGGTGTGGCGCCTTCCCAGCAAGTGCTATAACTGCGATTAGGAATGGTAGGCTGCATTGGAGGCCTATAACGGGTAGAAGACTCTTAGCCCTTCCTGAGAGGGCTATTACAGGCTCTCTTCCAGCCAGGCTCATAAGGCCCCATGCTATTATGAAGGCTGAGGCCGCGAAGATTAGGAGGACACCTGGGCTTATAAAGGGTACTAGGGCGTCTCCTACTACGTATATAAGGGCGAATATGGAGCCGCCTGCAAAGGCCACCGCAGCTACAGAGGCTAGCGTCGCGACGAACCCCCTAAACCTCCGTGACTCGTCACTGAGGGTTGCGAAAGCTGCTACCATTGGGAGGCTGCATGGAGAGACTGCAGCTATAAGGCCGAAGGCTAGGCTTGCTAGCAGGGTTAGGGTTACTTGGGCTGGCGTAGTCGTCCTTGCAAGGACCTCCAGCCCTGTAGTGACAGTCCCTGTTGAGAGATTCTCAGTGTCGCCTTGAAGAGAGGACTCAACGAACCTCTTAAGAGGCTCGTACTGGTCTCCGAAGCCGAAGGTGCCTTCGTGCCTTGCAACCTCCCTCCCATTAACATATAGTATAAGGGTTGGAGTGCCCCTCACGCCCATCTCGCTGACAAAGTCTATAAGCCCCCTATAACCGTACTTCTCCGCTATGGCGTCCAAGTCAACCTTATACACCTTAACCTCGCTCTGCTCTGAGGCGAACCTAGCTATGGAGGGCTCTATCTTCTTACAGCCAGGGCATGCTGCCTGGCTAAAATACATCAGCACCTTGCCGCCGCTACCTACAGCCCGCCAGTACTCGTCTGGCGACGTTATCCTGGGGAGGTCTGCAGATGGCGTGGAGCTTAGGACGAGGCTTGCAAAGACCATTAGAGTGAATATTGAGAGGGTAAGCTTCAATAGCATGGACTTGTCGGAGGCAGGCCGAGCTTTATCGAGTCTAAGCCTCGAGCTACCTCCCATTCTAGCTTCACCCCTCCTCTATCAAGGCCTTAACCTTAGAATATATCACCTCGGCTACCCCCTGTTGCCCCTCAACCCAACCTTCGCTTGTAGGCGCTATAAAGTACCGGTAGATCCCCTTCTTATCTATTATGGCAAAGCCTCCCGTATGCGTTATCCCTAGAAACTCGCATTCTCGCCGGTACTTCTCAACTTCCTCCTTAGTTAAATCCACCGGGAGGTCCACCACATTCCCATCTTCTTTCACGCAGTAGGGCTTCACAGCAAATCTATACTCCTTCCAGAGCTTCTTCATGACCTCCAAGTCGTCTTGAACCCAGATCCAAGTCACGCCCTTCTCCATCATCTTGCCGACCCGTGCTTGAAGGTAGTTCTGAGCGTCCTCTAGGGTCTCATAGTAGGGGTTTACACCGAGAGTCACTATAACAACTTCGTCCTGGAGCCCCTCCTCTATGAGTTTCTCGAGGACATAGGCTAGTATGCTAGTCTCCCAATGACAGATATCGGGGCAATGGACATACTGGGGCAAGACGATATTCACCTTGCCTTTAATAGGTACCACAACCTCCCCTGCTGTAGAACGGGCTTGTATCTCGGCTACAGGAACGTTGAGTTCCACCACACCCGCATATTCGTTAGCCTCGGGGACGTCTGCATGCCTGAATACATAGTCAGAGAGAAGAAAGCCTACAGCAGCGCTAACTACGAAGCCGAGGACTAGAGCGGCTACCGCTACCAAAAGATACTTTGCTCGCATCTCCTTTACATCCCTCCTAACTATCCAAGGAAATGGCTTTTTAAAGTTTAAAATAACGGTTAGAATCGGTAAAGGTGTACTCGGTCATGTAGCTTACCTGCTAGATATGGCTCCTAGAGACGTGGTTAGCGTAATAATGTCCCTTAAGAGTTCTTCTATGAAGCCATAACCTTCCTCTTCTTCTGAGAGTGCTTGGGCGCTCCTCTCGATCACTAGCTTGCCCTTCATGAACTGGTGACCCACCCCGCAGTACTCGTTACAAACTATGAGGAACTCCCCCTTCATGTCGCTGGGAGGGTACCATGTGAACTCTGCCACGTAGCCTGGGAACACCATGAAGTTCACGTTAGTCCCGGCGATCTCGAAGCCGTGTATGACGTCCTCTGAAACTATGTAGAATGTGACCTGTCTTGGGTCTTTTAGCACGATCTCAGAGGGTATCCAGACGAACTGCCTGCCTATAATGTAGACCTTATAGATGCCGGGCGCCTCCTCCACCACGCCGCCCTTCTGAGCGTTCTCCCTTATGAGGGAGAGTAGGTCCTCGGTAGCCTTATACGCCTTACACGCGGGGTTCACGTTCATAGCGAAGCTGTAGTAGCCTAGGCTGGCCGCGAAGCCCGCCAGGACCGCTATAATGATGCCAACCCAGATGTACTCGTATATTATGCCTGCTTCACGCACCACTGTATAACCCCCTCGACACCATTATGAGGAATATGCTAACCCACATTATGACGAGGAGGAAGGCCCAGAGGACCATTATGAAGAGGGCGCCCCTACCAGCTTCAGCTTCCCCTTCCTTCTCCCCGGAGCCCATGAAGACCCCCTCGGATATGGATTTAATAGTGTATAACAGCTTATAAGTCTGATCCTGATCTCAATCTTGCCTAAAACAGGATAACCATATAGAAACCCTTTAAACCCTAAACAACACAGGTAGATATATGTAAGGACTATCATAAACACTACTCTAAAGTAACATAACCGTAAAACTTTTAAACATCCACCCGGTACAATTATAATAATTACGGAGGTGAGGCGAGATTAGTAGTGAGTACGAGTTAGAAAGGCTAAGGCATGATATTAGGAGAGCCCTCATATCAGCCGGCCTCGGAGAAAGGGTAATCGAGGCTTTCGAGCGGATAGTCATAGAGTGTATAAGGAGGAACTCCCAGCTACTACCACTCTTCAAAGCTGTGGGCCATCTTGACGTGGCAAGGATTGGCCAGGTGCTTGCCAGAGTCGGCTGCATCTCCTACACGTCCGATAACGTGTGGGAGGCGCTGGAGGTCCTAGATAGGTTCATGAGGAGGAGGGAGTACTAGCCGTGACGGCCGAGCTACCAATAACGCCAGCAAAGCTCAAAGTCCCCCGGGTCGTAAGAGCGTATTGCAACAAGTGTAAGACCGTTATGGATCAAATAATCTACAACCACTCCGGAAGCTTATACGTTGTATGCCCGGGATGCAAAAGTGACTTATATGCTGGTAATAGGGGGATCTTAGCATTCGAGAATCTTACATGTAAGACCTGCGGGAGGGAAACTCTATGGGCTGTCTACTGTCATTCCGGTGAGATCTACGTGCTATGTTTAGGCTGTGGAAGAGAAATATACGCGGGTAATAGGTGTCCATTGTGATAAGTGCATTAGAGCGTGGGGTTCTTCTGCGGCGTCAGAGCTTGGTGGATAGTAGGGTAGTGCATCTAGTATTGTTGAGGCTTGAGGGGCCTGGTTTCCTGCGTAAGCTGGGGTTGCTTGTGGTTGAGGGTGATAGGCCTCTGGTGGAGGTGTATAGTAGGTATTATCCTGTGGGCGTGTACGATGTGGGTGATAGTGTTAGCCTTGTCGAGGGCGAGAGCTACATTACCGAGAGGGCTTACGGGCTGTTGGCTTCACGTGATAGCTTGTACGGCAGGCTGGTCGTGACGAGGCCCGACGGGCTCGCTGGGGTGCTCCGCCTCTCCCCCCCTCTGGGTAGTCTGAGGTTTGATACGGTCGTTGGGAGGCTTAGACTCGAGCCTAATACTCGGTCTTTAAGGATTTAAGGCTCCAATTACTAGGTTATGAAGTATAATGTTTCCTGGTGTCGGGCTCTAAAAAAGGTAGGCTTTAAGCGTTAAAGGGGCTACCTGCGGGTTGCCATGTATATTGCTCCCACTACAACTGCTACTATGACTATTGTTATGGCTAGGGCTAGGCCGAAGGGTATGCCCTTAGCCTCTTCCTTGGGGGCTTCCTTAGGAGTCTCTTCGGCTGGTGGGGCTGGGGCGGGAGTGGCTGTCTCGGCCGGAGTCTCGGCCGGGGTCTGGGTTTCCTGAGGCTCTGCTGGGGCTGCTCCAGTATAGGAGGCGAAGAACTCGAATATCTGCTTTATCTCGGGGTCATCGGGGCTCCTCCCTACGTTGGCTGCCATCTGCTGGATGAGCTCCTGCCAGCTCTGGAACTTCCTGCCTCCATAGTATTCTATGCTCTGGGCGAACTTGTCTAGGTCGCCGCCGTACTCTGTCTGCACTTTCTGGAGTTCCTGGAGGATCAACTCCCACTTAAGAGCCGGAGCTAGGGGCTGGTTTCCTACGTGGCATGCCGTGCACCCTAGCTTCTCGAACAGGCTCCGGGCTTCTTCCTCGCTTAGCTGGGCCTGGCTCACCTTTATGGATGCGATGCCTACTAGGACTACGATGGCTGCCAGGCCCAGGATTATGGTGGCTGTAGCCAACCTGCTAGCCATGACGGCGCCACCTACGCCTTCAGGACCGTTCAAGACGGATTAGTATGACTGCGGAGTTTTAAGCTTTAAGACCCTAACCCAGCTTCAAGTACCCTACACTCCCTATATTAACCCTTCCAAGGACCTCGAACCTCAGCCTCTCCGCGTGGACCGGGGACTCTAAGACTATAGTATGATATTCCTCCCTCTCCCCCAGCGGGTCCCAGCCGCCCCTCCTAGCCTCACTTACAAGTGAGTCCACAGTAGCTAAGCTAAGCTCCATGCCAATGAGTCTCCTAGCCCCGCCCCGAGCCCCTATGATTAGAGCCTTAATGCCCGCCTCGACTATCTTGTAGAGAAGTTCTCCGGGGTCTAGACCCCAGAGGGGCTCTCTGAGCCTAGCTCCGACGGTCCCGGCAAGCTTCTCCATATACCTTAGGTGGTCCTCTATGTAGACATCCCCAGCCACAATCTCCTTAGCTCCCAGCTTCTCGAGTACCGTGACGGTAGCCTCGAACTCCCTCCCTTTGGGTAGCCTGGCTACGACTACTGGGGCGCCTGTGAGGGTTATGGTCTCCACAGTCTTACCAAGGTTCTCCAGGTGAGGATTAGGCTCTGGGAACTTGTAGAGGAGGACTAGGCCCACGTCGGGAGGCCAATAGTGCATTGCAGCGTAGAGCGAGTCCTTGCCGCCTGACAGCAGTGCAACCCTCAAGTGTACGCCACCTGAGGTAGGGGCTCCTTTCTAAGGGCTGCGTCTAGCAGGCCGTTCACCGCCCCCATGTAGAAGAACTCTCTAACTATCGGGTTGCTAGACTTGTACCCTCGTGAAGCCTCTTCCAACTCCCTTGCCAGGACCTCAGCTAGCGCCCCAGGGTCTGAGGCGCCCCGAGATACTGCTTCGTATGCCATCTTGAACCACCTTATAATGTCCCTGGCGTGCCTTTCAAGGTACCCTAGCCCATCGTCTCTGAAGCCGTAGTGGCCCAAGGCTACCTTCTCCACTACACCCCGCCCCAGCCTGATCATCTTGAGGAGGCTCTCATAGTATAGGAGGGGCTTGAAGGGCGGAGGGTTAGTGGGGACTTCAACCCTCACAGAGTCGTCCACTACTGAGACGCCCGCCGAGTCGCCGGTGAATAGTATGCCCTCGCCTTCGAGCAGCATGCTCATGTGATGGCTCGCATGGCCGGGGGTATAGATTATCCGTAGCCTGTCGCCGCAGAAGGCAATTGAAGCTCCATCATCTGGAGCTTCAACGACACCTTCAGGCAGGGATTCCGGCTTTCCGAAGTAGTCGGCGTAGGGGCCTAGATAGGACCTAGAGGCCTCCCACAGCCTGGAAGGGTCTACTAGGTGGCGTAGCCCCCGGGGGTGGACTAGGACCTTCTCCACGCTGCCAAGGAGCCTGTATAGGCTTCCAGCACCTCCCCCATGATCTAGGTGTATATGAGTGAGCACTATAGCCTTCAGCCTGACACCTTCGCCCTTAACTTGCTCCACCAACGCTTCGGCCGAGGTCCTAGAGCCAGAGTCGATCATGATGGCCTCGTCGCCGCAGATTAGGAGGTAGGGGGATATCATTCTTGTGAACGGTGGTGGCGTCCCGTCTAGGACCTTAACCTCTAGCCTCCCCATATAAGGCCACCTCTCGGGAGAGGGTTGCGTGGAACCCTGAAACACTATACGTAGTAGCCCGTCCATAACCCACTATGAGGGGGTGGAGGGGTGTTGTCTGGTAGAGGCTTTGCCTCTGCTAGGATGAATGTTGCGAGGGACACTTTGAAGTCTGCTTGGAGTGACGTGTACTTTGATAACTTCCGGTGGGCTATCATAAAGTCGTGGAAGGCCGCGAGGGAGGCTTTAGAGGCTCTCCTAGAAGCTGGCGGCATTAGTGCTCCAGGGTCGTGGCCGCTGAGCTTGATGGCTATAAGCGCTCCAGGGTGCCTTGAGGGCGTGGAAGGTCATGCCTACACGTTAGACTACCTTAACAGGCTAGTCTCCGACCTTAACCTCTACCTCATCCTATACTATGGTAGCGGGGGGCCTAGCAAGGCCGAGGCTATGAGAGCCTTGGAGGCGTCGCTAGCCCTAGTAGAGGGGGCTGGGGCTTGTATTGAGAAGGGCGCCCCCAAAGCCTATAACATGGCTGGGGCTGCTGCTGCTAGGTTGAGGAAATATGTGGGGGAGAGGGGCGGGGAGGCCACTATAGTAAGGCTCTCCTCTACACTCATAGTCATTGACGCCGAGTACGAGGACCTGGAGCCCCTGGAGAGGATTGAGAGGGAGTCTCCAAAGCTACCCCCGGGGCTGGAGCCTCTACTCCTATCGCCCAGCGAGGCCTACGCTCTCACCAACATGCCTTCATGGAGGCCCAGCGAGGACGCCGAGGTCCTATCGGACCCTCTAGGCCTGGGCAAGCTTATAGCGGGGGGTTGAAGGGGTAAGCAGCATTTAAAACCCTTATATCTTCAGGCCGAATGCTTGCCTAACTAGCTGCCTTACTATCGTCAACCTCTGTATCTCATTGGTCCCCTCGTAGATCGTGGTTATGATGGCATCCCTCAGGTACCTTTCAACCCCCGTCTCCACGTCGACCCCATAGCCTCCGTGGATCTGTATAGCTTGCCTTGCAATCCACTCTGCAGCCTCTGTTGCGAAAGCCTTAGCGAGGCTGGCAGCCACTATGAACTCCTTCTTACCCTGATCAGCTAGGCTTGCGGCCCAGTACGTCAGCAGCCGGGCCGCCTCGAGCCTCATGTACATGTCCGCGAGCTTCTGTATTATCATCTGGTGCTGTATAAGCAGTTGCCCGAAGGTCTCTCTCTGCAGTGCATAGTTTAGCGCCTTCTCGAAGGCCGCCTGCGCTATCCCTACCGCCTGCGCTGCTATCCCTATCCTCGTGTGGTCGTAAGTCGTCACTATAACCTTGAATCCCTCGTTCTCAGGCCCCACTAGGTTCTCAGCCGGCACTTTAACCTCGTCTAGTATAACCTCGTATGGCTGCTCCCCCCTCATCCCCATAACCTTGAACTGCTGCCCGATCTTGAGCCCTGGGTAGCCCTTCTCTACTATGAAGACGCTGATACCCCACCACCTCTTATCCTCCCTGGGAGGAGAGGTCCTAGCGGATACGACGAGGTAGTCTGCATCCCCAGCCCCGCTTATGAATACCTTCCTCCCGGTGATCACATAGTGGTCGTTAACCCTCCGAGCCCTAGTCTGGATGCCAGCAACATCGCTACCCCCAGTGGGCTCGGTGTTGGCGTGGGCCCCCCTAGCCTCTCCCTGGGCTATAGGCGTGACGTACCTCTTCTTCTGCTCCTCACTGCCGAAGAGGAGTATGGGGACTACGAAGAGGTGGTTGACGCCTAGGGTTACCCCGAGGGCTGGCACAGCCCTCGAGACCTCCTCTACCAGTATGGCTGTGGTGAGTTGCCCCCCGCCTTGCCCGCCATACTCTTCTGGTATCCCCACGCCGAAGAAGCCCTGCTCCTTCATTGCCTCTATTATATCCTCGGGTATCCTATTCTCCCGCTCTATTTCCTGCCACCGGGGCATCACCTTGCTCTCAACGAACTCTCTTACAGCCTTCCTGAAGAGTTCGTGCTCCTCATCGAGCTTTATGCTAAAGTCTGTGATGCTGGAGAAGGGGAAGACCACGACGTTCCACCCAAAAGCGTAAATGAGGGGTTAGCACTATTCACCAGCACAGGTGCTTGAAACTAGGGTTGGTTATGGGCTTAAACTTATATCAACTGCAATTGCCTCCCTTCAGCTTCCAGCCTGGAGGGCTGCCTGTAGGACCTCAGCCACCCTCTCCCTAGGAGGACTACCGGGTAGTCTAACTGAGGCATAGCTGCCACGCCCGCCGCCCCTACCGCCCAGAGCCTCAGCAAGCCTCCTAGCAAGCTCCGGCACATTAATTCTGCCTGCAGCTTTTCTTCCCGCAGCCATCTCAACTATAGTGCTGTCGCCTGCTCTCACAATGATAGCTGCAACCAGGTCCTCCACCCTCTCTGTGAGAGTCCTTAGGACGTCTTGCACGGCTCTCCTATCCTTTTCCGGAGACTCTTCCACTAGCAGCCTAGCGCCAGCCATCGGCTCGGTTTTCAACGCCTTCTCTGCCAGGGCTTTTACCCAGGCCTCCCTATAGCTCTTTAACGCTTCCTGCATTGTCTTTACCATCTCCTTCATGCTCTCAGCCCTCTCAACTTCCATGCCCCTGGGTGCTCCTAAGGCTTCGCCCACCCTGGCTAGCCTTTCCTCGAGGGTTGCAGCGTATTCAGCCACCCTATCTCCCGCAACGTACTCTAGCCTAACAACTCCATCCTGGATCCTCTGGGCGCTTATTATCTTAAACCCGCCGATCTCACCGGTGTTCCTGACATGAGTCCCGAAGCACGCCTCCACGTCCCAGCCCTCAACGAATACTAGCCTCAGCCTCCTCTCCATCGGCACGCCGCCCTGGTATATCGTGAACCCGTATTTCTCCTCGGCAACGTTCTTCTCAACCATCTCCTCCCAAACCCTCCTCCTCTCCCTGATAACCCTGTTAACCTCCCCCTCAATCCTCCGAACCTGCTCCTTCGTAAGGGGCCTGTGGTGGGTTATGTCTAGCCTACCTTTCTCCTCAGTCTTTTCAGCACCAGCCTGCCACACGTGGCTCCCCAGGACCTTCCTGGCAGCCGCTATTAGTACGTGGGTGGCTGTGTGATGCCTCATTATAGCGTACCTCCTCTCCCAGTCTAGCTCCATGTAAACCTCCTCCCCAGGCTCAGCCGCTACATCCCTGTCAGCCACGTGCACTATAACCTCGCCAACCTTTTGCACATCAACGATCCTATACCTACGACCCCCCACCACTATGTAGCCTGTATCGTGTATTTGGCCTCCCCCTGTAGGGTAGAATATGGTGGCGTCGAAGACCAGGTACCTTCCCATAGAGCCTAGGAGCCTAGCTTTGAGGCTTTTGGCGTAGGGGTCCTCGTGGAATACCCTCCGGGTCTCAGAGAACCTTGAAGCCCACTCCACCACCTCCCTTGGGAGCTCTACCTTCTCGAACCCATAGCCCCTAATCCTCTCGGGCCCTCTGTGCATGGAGGCTACTATAGAGTAGAAGTTGTGGGGCACTTCGACTTTGACGTTGAATTGTGAAGCTGCCTCGGCAACCATCTCCGGGGGCACTCCATAGGTGTCGTAGAATCTAACCAGGTCCTGGAGGCCTAGGCTTCCCTTCCTCCTAAGCTCCCTAGCTACCACCTGAAGCCCCCTCCTAAGTGCTTCGCGGAACCTCTCCTCCTCAAGCTGGGTAGCGTCTAGCACGTAGTCCCTATTGGCCGCTAGCCTGGGGAAGTCCCTCTTCCAAGCCTCAACCTGCATCTCGACGAGGTCGACGAGGCTTGCATCCTCAGCCCCGAGAGCAGCCATCTGCCTCATAGTCCTCCTAGCTACGAGCCTAGCCAGGTAGCCCTCCCCGGAGTTGCTGGGCACTATGCCGTCAGCGAGCATGAGGGCTAGGGTCCTAGTATGGTCTAGTATGCTGTAGAGCCGGGCCTCCCTCTCAAGCGCAGACTTAACCTCCTCGAATGCCATGCCAGCCGCGCTGGCTACCCTAGCGTAGTAGGACCTAACGCTCTCAGGGTCCTCGGGGTCTAGGGAGCCCGCAGCCTTATGGGCAGCCCATAGCAGGGCCTCGTCAGGCTCGGGGACACCTAGCTTCCTCCTAAACCTGTCTACGAGGTCCCCGTAGACAGCGTGGAAGGCTGTGGGGGTCTTCTGGGTGAACCACGCTAGCCTCTCAACCCCATAGCCCGTATCCACTATCTTTAGGGGTATCTCCTCGTACCCTCCATTCACTACTCGGAACTTCATGAAGACTAGGGTAGCTAGCTCTAAGCCGCCCACAGCTACCTCGAAGCTCGGGCCCGCGTTACCCCCGCCCTCCCACCAGGACTCCTTGAACACGATCATATCCTCAGGTATCCCCAAGGTCTTTGTGAAGAATTCGAATGCGTACCTCACAGTCTCCTCCTTCCAGTAGACTTGCTTGTCGGGGTAGTTGAATGCGTGGTGGGCCGCCATCTCGAAGCTGGTTAGGTGCCTTCCTATGGTGAGACCCACGTTATCAATGTCCTCGAGCCTTATGCTAGGCTGGCTGATCACCAGGGGGTTCGCGGGTGGAGGTACTAGGCCGCTAGTCACGTGTGGCTGGAACACTACTATACTGGCTATCGTCAGGTAGAGGTCCTCCCTCCACCTAGCCACTACAGGCCGGGGCTCAACCCTAGCGTGACCCCTCTCCTCGAAGAACCTGAGAAACGCCTCCCTAGCCTCCCCAACGGTCATAGGGCTTGTTGATGGTATGTCCTTAAACCAGTATTCGACGCACGGAGCGTCCTGGGGCTCAGTGAACTCGGGGTTTAGCGTCCAATAGGCCTCCCTACACTTCTTACCAACCCTCCTCTCAAACCCCATCTCCCTGAAGAACTCCAGCCTATACTCTGAAGGGTCTACTTGGACCAACCCACACACCCCCACTATAATGCTCTGAGGGGTGCTTAAAGAGAAGCTTTCCGCCACGCCCATGCGACCTGCAGTGGCCCACCCTCAAGTGTTAAGCGTGAATACTTTGAACCACTAATAGCTAGTGTAGTGGAGGCTGATATGCGTTGAGTGGAGAGAGGAGGGAGGAGGCTAGGAGGCTCGTGGAAAGGTTTACCCGCTCCTCGGGGGAGGCTAGAGAGGTTGAGGTCGAGGTTGGCGAGGAAAAGGATAGGAGGTCTAGGAGCGAGGTTGAGGAGTTGAAGGAGGTCTTGGATGTGGTGTCGAAGTTCCTTAAGGATCTGACTGAGCCTATAGACAGGATCATGAAGACCATGCTCTCGGCTATGGATGGTTCGAAGCTGGGCGAGGAGGTAGCCGCCTTCTACAGGAAGCTGAAGGAGAGTGGAATGCCGGAGGAGATGGCTTCTGAGATGACAAGGGAGTACTTTAAGGCTAGGGTTCAATCGTTCAACCCAGCAAACCTGATCACCACCATATTCAAGGAGGCTGGGAAGAAGGAGGAGAAGTAGGATTAAGCCCTAGGGGGCGCCTATAATGTGAGCCTTGAAGATAGACTTGAGAGGCTAGAGAGAATGCTCTCGAGGGTATTGGAGAAGCTTGAACGGCTTGAGAGGATCGTTGGTATGGCGGGTGACGAGGCTAGGCTAGCTATGGAGGTTGCAACTGCATTTGCCATCCCAGCTCAGGAAGCTGTTGCGGCCGCTAAGAGGATAGCAAAGGTCCTATCTAGTGTTGAGGGCGAGGTTGCCGACGATGGGATAGCGAGGGCTATAGTAGAGGCTCTAGCTGTTAACGGGCCCATGACGCTTAGGGGGTTGGAAAGGGAGGTTAGGAGGTTGAGGGGGACTGCTTCTAGGAGTGTTATAAGGGAGAGGGTTAGAAGGCTTGAGGAGCTCGGCGTTGTTGAAGTTGAGAGGAGGGGTAGGAGGATGGTGATAAGGCTTGCGGGCGATGAGGAGGGCGGCAGAGATTCTAGGGGCCCTGGCTCTGGGGTGTAGGGTGTTAGCCTTGGCGGCGAGGTTCATAGCACTATACTTAAGACTATACTTCGCCTTGAAGTCGTGGAGGATATCGAGCAGGCTTAGGTTCCGGGTCAAGGTTAGGAGTCTCCCCCAAGGCCTCGCGGAGGATCTTATCAGAGAGTATGACGGAGCCCTCTCTAAGCTAGGGCTTCCAAGCCCTCTAGGAGCGGGCCGCCTAGCCTCCAGAAGGTCTTGGAGGCGTGTATTCAAGGGAGGTGGTGGGGGTTGAGGGGTAGGCGTCGTAGGGGGTTTGACGTTAGGATCTACTGGCTGGGAGAGCGTTACGACGAGATAACTAGCGTCATAGGCGATGTGGTGGCTGAGGTCACATCGGCTGTCTGGGAGGGGATATCAGAGGCTGTGAAGGCTACTACGGGCTTCTGGAAGAGGGGTAGGGTTAAGGTGGAGTCCCAGGTAGAAGTGGAGGAGCCTGTAGTACTCCTAGTCGAGGCTGGGGCTAGCAATGTTAGGGTTAGGGAGAGCCCTCCGGGGAGGGTTAAGATTTCAGGGTTTAAGGTAGAGACGGGTGAGGTCAAGCTAATGTTGGAGGAGTATGAGGGTAAGAGGCTGGCTAGGCTCATTGCCGAGGCAGCCGACATCGAGGTTGAGGCTCCAATGAAGGCTGTAGGGATAGTTGCGGATGCAAGTAACGTTAGGGTGGAGGCGAGGGCTAGGCCCCTCGAGTACCTTAGCATTAAATCCGACGCTAGCGGCATTAAGGTGGAAGCCCCTCTGCTACCGGGTGGCGGAGTATATGCAAGCCTTGACGTATCATCTGCTAAAGTCTATGTTACGCCTGTAGAGGAGGGCGAGTACTGGGTGGACCTGGAGGCCGACGCCTCCAGCTTCAGGGCGGAGTTTGAGGGCGACAAGGTTTATGAGGTGGAGGAGGAGAACCTGAGGCGTACTAGGCTGCTGGTAGAGAGGAGGGCTGAGGGCGAGCCCAGGGTTAGGGTTAAGGTGAGGGTCAAGGCTGACACGAGCACTATACGCCTACTATAACCCGGCAATACACGTGTGCTCAGGCGGGCATGGTAGGACCTACGCTAGCATCTAGCATTATATTTTGTATGACGCTACAATGGGGTGGGACTGGTGCATAAGCGTTGGGTAGGGAGAGGGTTGAGGCGTGGATTAGGGAGAAGGGGTTGGGGTGGAGGCTCATAACTATGCCGGGGCCTACTAGGACTGTAGCTGAAGCTGCGAGCCAGCTAGACGTGGATGCGTCACTTATCGTTAAGACTCTCGTCCTAGTGTGTGAGGGTGGAGTGTACGCTGCCATAATCCCTGGAGACCGGAGGCTCAGCCTCGACAAGGTTGCCAGGATTGCGGGGGAGTGTAGGCTCGCTAGGAGGGGAGAGGTGGTGGGGCTCACAGGCTACCCGGCTGGAGGAGTGCCTCCAGTCGCTCTCCCCGAGGGTGTTAGGGTGATCGTTGATAGCCGTGTAGCTTCTATGAGTGTAGCTTATGGAGGGGGCGGCGACGAGATGACGCTGCTCGAGTTCAAGCCAGGCGAGCTGCTAGAGACTGTTGAGTCTATAGTGGCTGACGTGTCCGAGTGAACGTGGGCCTTGATCTAGTGTTAAAGCAGGCTAGGATAGCTAGATCTAGTGGGTAGTGCGGGCTGGGTTAGGTCCTATCTTGGGGTGCGCCGGTTTGGAGAGGGTAATAGAGGTTAGGAGCCCCGCTACGGGCGAGCTCGTAGGCAAGGTTCCCGCCATGACTGTGGGTGAGGTGAGGGAGGAGATCTCTAGGGCTGTCGAGGGGTTTGAGGAAGTCTCCAAGATGCCCCTGTATAAGAGGGCTGCGGTGCTTAGGAGGGTCTCCGAGATACTTGACGAGAGGAGGGAGGAGTTCGCGAGACTCCTCGCCCTCGAGGCTGGGAAGCCTATTAGGGATGCTAGGGTGGAGGTCCTACGAGCCTCCAGGGTCTTTAGGCAGGCGGCCGAGGAGGCTCCAATAGTGCTTGAGGGTAGAGTTCACAGGGTCGACGCCTACGAGTACCCTCCGGGGAACGAGAACAGGCTTGTAATGACTGTTAGAGAGCCTATCGGCGTGGTGGCAGCTATACTCCCCTTCAACTTCCCCGTTAACAGTATGGCCCATAAGGTGGCCCCGGCTATAGCTGCTGGTAACAGCGTAGTGGTCAAGCCGAGCGCTGCAACGCCACTAAGCGCTCTCAAGCTTAGGGAGGCTCTCATAGAGGCTGGTTTGCCTGAGAACGCTGTCAGAGTCGTCACGGGGTTTAGTGGGGAGATCGGGAGTGAGCTTGTGGAGAACGAGGATATAGGGCTCATAACCTTCACGGGCTCCACCGAGGTGGGCTTGAAGATAGCTTCTACAGCGGTAGCCCGGGGGAAGAGGGTTATAATGGAGCTGGGGGGCTCAGACCCCATGATAGTGCTAGACGATGCAGACGTGGAGAGGGCTGCCAGAATAGCTGTAAGGGCCCGCTACGAGTACGCCGGTCAAAACTGCAACGCTGCTAAGAGGATAATAGTCCACGAGAAGGTGGCAGATAAGTTTGTCAGGCTGTTCGAGGAGCTAGCCTCCAAGCTGAGGCTAGGCGACCCCCTAAGCGAGGATACTGATGTGGGGCCCGTGATCAGCGGTGACGCAGTGAGGAGGCTTGACGAGTTCGTTGAGGATGCCCGGGGGAAGGGTGGCAGGGTTAGGGTGCTCGTTGAGAAGCCTGGGCTTCCGGGGAGCTTCTACCCGATAACCGTCGTGGAAGATGCTGGGCCTGAGATGGAGGTTATGAGGAGGGAGGTCTTCGGCCCTATAGCCCCCATAGCTGTAGTCTCAAGCGACGAGGAGGCTGTAAAGCTGGCTAACTCCACTGAGTACGGGCTCCAGGCAGCCATATTCACTAGGGACCTGGAGAGAGCGCTCCAGCTAGCCCGGGAGATTAGGGCTGGAGGCGTGATTATCAACGACTCTACAAGGCTAAGGTGGGACTCTCTCCCGTTCGGCGGAGTTAAGAAGAGCGGTATCGGGAGGGAGGGAGTCAGGGATTCAATGCTGGAGATGACCGAGGTGAAGGTTGTAGCCATCACGTTCACCAGGGGAAGCTAGGTTTTTTCAGCCGAGCCCCTCTTTTCAGCTTCCCTCAGGGCTGCCTGGAGCCTCGAGACGTATTCGACATCTATGAGGAGGGCTTTGGTATCGTCTACCAGCCTCCGAGCTACGTCGGCCTTATGCCTTATACCCGGCGCCAGGGCCTCGGGGTAGTCTAGGGCCCTTAACTCTAGGTATATGGCTTCCATAGCCTCTAACAGCCTCCAAGCAACCTCTATCTCGCCACGCCTGGCAAACTCCAGAGCAAGCCTCCTAAACTCGCCCACAGCGTCGCCGAGCCCCTGGAGGTAGGCTACGTAGCCTACTCCTAGGTCCTCCGGCGTGGGTAGTCCCCGGCCTAGCACAACACCGACAAAGATAGAAGCTTCAGCGTATTCAGCTAGTGCTGAGGCTGCAAAGCCCGCATTAGCTAGCTCCGGGTAGGGAGAGACGAGTTCTAAGAGTCTCTTAGCCGCCTCCGAGGCCTTGGAGAGGTGTGAGAGTGCCTCGTCAAAGTCTCCCTTATGCACCGCTGTAACAGCCCAGCCGGAGTACCTGTTAACGTCCCTGGCGATCCTGATAGCTTCCTCCCTAACCTTATCTCTCTCGGAGAGCCAGGCGTCGGCCTCCCGGATAACCCTCCTAAGTAGGTCCCGGTTGAATGCAGGCTTAACTTCCTCTAGGCCCATCATGGACACCGGGAATTTATAGGGGGCGATCACGCCCCATTTATAGACCCTCCCTTATAGCAGATATTGAGGGGGCCCTGTGACCTCGCTTCTAGGCGATGTAGACCTCCCATTCAAGCCTCTCCCCCCCAGGGTCTTGGAAGAGTATAGCGGCATGCTAAGGGAGGCTCTGGGGTTTAAGAGGGCTATAGACGAGGAGGGGCGGGTCGTAGACGAGTCCCTATTACCCAAGCTTACTAACAGGGAGTTGGCTGAGATATACGAGTACATGGTGAGAGCCCGGGTTCTAGACGGCTGGCTCCTTAAGCTACAGAGGATGGGTAAAGTGGCCCTTCATGCACCAAATAGGGGGCAAGAAGCGACGGCTGTAGGCACAGCGAAGCCTATGAAGCCCCACGACTGGCTCTTCCCGAGCTATAGGGAGCTTGGCGCCTACATTGTTAGAGGCATGAGTGAAGAGGAGATCCTTGATAGGGCTATGAATACTATAGACGACCCTCTAAAGGGTAGCGACTTCGCTATATACGGTAACAGGAAGTACAATATAGTCCCTGCCCCCGTGCCCGTAGGCAACCAGATCCCCCTGGCAACGGGGGCCGCTATAGCCGCTAAGATACTAGGTCATGACACTGTAGTCGTCGCCATGTTCGGCGACGGAGCTAGCAGCCGGGGAGACTTCCATACGGGCCTAAATTTCGCCGGCGTCTTTAAGGCTCCAGTAGTGTATGTGCTGCAAAACAACCAGTGGGCGATAAGCGTTCCTACGAAGAGGCAGACAGCGGCTCCATCATTCGCCGTCAAGGCGCTAGCCTACGGGGTACCCGGGATCAGGGTTGACGGTAACGACGTCCTAGCAGTATATAGCATAGTTTCTAGAGCCATCGAGAGGGCTAGGAGGCGGGAAGGACCTACCCTCGTAGAAGCAGTAACCTACAGGCTAGGAGCCCACACGACGGCAGACGACCCCTCGAGGTATAGGAGGGAGGAAGAGGTTAAGATTGCTGAGAGGTACGAGCCTCTAAGGAGATATAGGAAGTTCCTGGAGAGCCAAGGCGTCTTAACCGAAAAGGAGGCGTTACAGCTTGAGGAGGAGTGGGACTCTAGAGTGGAGGAGATAGTGAGGAAGGTCCTACAGAAGCCCGGCCTCCCTAAGGACGTATTCTTCGAGAACGTATATGAGAGGCCTCCTTGGGTCCTCGAGGAGGAGAAGAAGGAGTTCGAGGAGAGCTTGAAGATAGCTGAGGAGCTTGGCATAGAGCTTGAAGAGTAAACCCTGGGGGTGGGGGTGTTGCCTAGGGTCAACATGGTTCAAGCCTTAAACATGGCTCTGCGGGAGGAGATGCGGAGGGATCCTAGGGTAGTGGTGCTAGGGGAGGATGTGGGAAGGATGGGCGGGGTTTTCCTTGTAACTGAGGGGCTTATAGAGGAGTTCGGGGAAGAGAGGGTTATAGATACACCGCTCACCGAGATGGGTATAGTTGGCGTGGCTATAGGCATGGCCATGTACGGGTTGAGGCCTGTAGCAGAAATACAGTTCATAGACTTCATATACGAGGCCTTCGACCAGATAGTGAACAATGCCGCGTGGATGCGGTTTAGGAGCGCTGGCATGTATAAGGTGCCCCTAGTGATAAGGGGGCCATGCTGCGGCGGCATTAGGGGCGGGATGCATCATAGCCAGAGCAACGAGGCGTACTTCATACACACTCCGGGGCTCTATGTGGTCATGCCCTCCAGGCCCTACGACGCTAAGGGGCTGCTTAAGGAGTCTATTAGGGTTGACGACGCAGTCATATTTCTCGAGCCGAAGAGCGTCTATAGGACCGTGAGGGAGGAAGTGCCTGAGGACGACTACACAATACCTCTAGGCAAGGGTAGGGTCGTGAGGGAGGGCGACGACGTGACCCTGGTGACTTGGGGTGCGATGGTCTATGTTGCTGAGAAGGCCGCAGAGCTAGCCGAGAAGAGGCGTGGATGGAGTGTCGAGATAATAGACCTCAGGACCCTCTTTCCCTGGGATAAGGACCTAGTGGTCTCGAGCCTAGAGAAGACCGGAAGGTTAGTTATAGTGCATGAGGCCTGGAAGACCCTCGGGCCCGGAGCCGAGATCTCAGCTTACATAGCGGAGAACCATATAGACCTTCTGAGGGGGCCTGTGAAGAGGGTTGCAAGCTACGACACTCCATTCCCCTTGGTACACGAGAAGCTCTATATGCCCAACGTAGCCAGGATCTACAGGGCCCTCATGGAGGTTATGGAGTGGTAGCAGCTTGTGGGGGTGACTAGTGTGGGTAGGGTCATACAGGTCAAGCTACCCGACCTTGGGGAGGGGCTTGCCGAGGCTGAGATTGTAGAGTGGCTCGTCAAGGAGGGCGACAGGATAAAGCAGTTCCAGCCTATGGTTAAAGTCTTAACCGCCAAGGCCACGATGGAGATCCCCTCGCCATACACGGGAAGGGTAGTGAAACTCCTAGCGAAGCCCGGAGACGTAGTCCAAGTAGGGCAGCCCTTCGTAGAGATCGAGGTTGAAGAAGAAGCACCCGTACCCGCTAGAGAAGAGAAGCCTGAAGCTAAGCCTTCGGAGGCGAAGGAAGCTCCAGCTAGGGCTGAAGCCCGACTAGAAGCAGTAGCTGTGAGGAGGCCGAGAAGACTCATAAGGGCGCCCCCGAGAGTGAGGAAGCTTGCCAGGCAGCTAGGCGTTAAGCTAGAGGAGATAGAGGGTACCGGGCCCCGGGGGGCTATAACTGAGGAGGACGTTAGGAGGGCTGCTGAGAAGCTGAAGGCGCCTCCACCACCGCAACCTCAGCCTCCGGCTGTTAAGGTTGAGGCTGTAGAGGAGGAGAGGGTGCCTCTTAGGGGGATTAAGAGGATCATGGCTAAGACGATGAGCGAGTCTAAGTCTAGGATACCACACGCTTATCTAGCCGAGGAGGTTGACTTGACAGAGCTTTTCAGGCTTAGGGAGAGTCTTAGGAGGGAGGCTGAGTCTAAGGGTGTAAGGCTAACTATACTACCGTTCATACTGAAGGCTGTGGCCCGGGCGTTGAAGAAGTATCCCTTGATGAACTCTGAGCTAGACGAGGAGAGGATGGAGATTGTTGTTAAGAAGAGGGTTAACCTTGGAATAGCCGTTGACACTCCTCATGGGCTTGTCGTACCCGTCATTAAGGATGTTGATAGGAAGGGGCTCTTCAGGATAGCTAGGGATCTTGAGGAACTTGCGAGTAAGGCTCGGGAGATGAAGCTCTCCACAGACGACGTGACGGGGGCCACGTTCACGGTGACTAACGTGGGTAGCATAGGGAGTGTCCTAGGCTTCCCCGTAATCTACCCGCCAAACGTAGCCATACTAGGGATACACAGGGCCGTTGAGAAGCCGGTCTTCGTCGAGGGGGAGCTTAAGCCTAGGAGGCTTGCTTACATATCGCTAAGCTTCGACCATAGAGTTATAGAGGGCGGATACGCTGCTAGGTTCCTCGTAGAGGTTAAGAGGATGCTCGAAAACCCAGCCCTCATATTCGCCTCGGAGGAGGAGTTCGAATAAGCTAAACCCTCCAGCCATAACACCCTTTTTGAGGCTCCGTGATGGGAGGCAAGCTGGAGGTCCTAGGCGACTCCCTACCCCTTGCAAGGTATATTCTCAGACGGTTAAGGGATAAGAGTACCGGCTACGTGGAGTTTCGTAGCTCTTTAAGGGCTGCCGGATTACTCCTAGGAGCCTACATATCCCGAGAGCTTGAGTGGCGTGATGTTGAGGTAACAACCCCCCTTGAAGCTAAGGCTGTAGAGCTGGAGCCGGGGGAGGACCTACACGTAGTGGGGGTTCTGGGGGCTAGCATACCCTTAGTTGAAGGCATAGTCGAGGCACTCCCCTTCGCCAGGATAGGCTTGATAGCGGCTAGGAGGGTTGAAGAGGGGGAGAATGTCAGGGTTGAGGTCTACTATGTCCGTCTACCCGAGAAGCTTGATGGGCTCACGGTCATAGCCGACCCTATGCTGGCTACGGGGGGTACCGCAGTGGCTTCTGTCGATATAGCCAAGGCTAGAGGTGCTAGGAAGGTTATAGTGGCTTCTGTGATAGCCGCTAGACAGGGCCTTGAAAGGCTTTGGGCCGTGCACCCTGACGTGCCAGTCTACACTCTCGCCGTCGACCCGGAGCTTAATAAAAAGTTCTTCATAGTACCAGGGTTAGGGGATGCCGGTGATAGGGCATTAGGCGACTAGAAACCCTCCTCGGCGAGTACTTCCTGCGCTGCCTTAACGCCGACTCCAAGCTCGACCTTGTACCCTTGCCTTCTCAGGCTCCGCTCGAGGGCTGCGAGGGTGGCTGTCACGTCGTTTGCGTCGACCTCGCCCATGTGGCCTATCCTGAAGATCCTACCCTTAAGCTCCCCTAAGCCTCCAGCTATCTCTACTCCGCGAGCCTTCATTTCAGCGTATAGCTTAGGCCACTGTATCCCCTCGGGGAGCCATATAGCTGTTACTGTGTCGGCCCGGAACCCTTCTTCAGCCACGATCTTGAGGCCCAGGGCCTCGACGCCGGCTTGCACAGCCCTCGCTAGGACCTTATGCCTCCTATACCTCTCGGCAAGCCCCTCCGAGAGGATCCTGCGAAGGCTCTCCCTGAGGGCAATAACCAGGTTAACTGCTGGAGTGAAGTGGTAGTTCCTCGTAGACTCCATCTCCCTAGCCACAGCCTTGAAGTCGAAGTATAGCCCCTCGCCATCCCTCTCTAGGAGGCGTTTAGCCTTCGACGAGTAGGCTACGATCGCTAGGCCCGGGGGGGTTGATAGGGCCTTCTGGCTTCCGGTGAGGCACACGTCCACCCCCCACTCCTCCATCCTCATCTCCATGCCTCCGATAGATGCAACTCCGTCAACCAGGACCTTAGCCCCCTTCCTCTTAGCTTCCCCTGCCAGCTCTCCTACAGGATTGGCTACGGAGGTGCTAGTCTCTACGTGCTGGAAAGCCACTATACTAGCGCCACTCTCATCCAAAGCTCTCGCTAGGTCCTCACTCCTAAACCCCCTACCCAGGGGGGCCTCCACCACTTTAACCTCGGCCCCCGCAGCCCTGAGAGCCTTCTCTAGGTAGCCTCCAAAGTACCCGGCCTTTAATACCAGGGCCTTCTCGCCCCTCTCTTCAACTATACTCCTAGAAGCGAACTCCATAGCTAGGCTACCACTGCCGGGTAGCAAGACTATCGGCCCTTTGGTCTCGAACACCTTCGCTAGCATCCTTAGGGCGTCGGAGTGTATCTCGTCGAACTCGGGTGAGGTGTGGGAGATTACTGGAGCTGCGGAGGAGAGTAGGACCTCAGGGGCTACTGGTGTAGGGCCTGGGATCATTAGGAGCTTAGCCACTATCCTCCACCGAGAATATTGGTTAGTGGTTAAGGTTGTTATTCTGGCTGCGTTGGAGCGACTAGACCTCTGCCAGCTTTAGCATCTTAGCTAGTAGTAGGAGCAGGGGGGCTTTATGCTTCCTACCAGCCTCTAGAATAGCCTCTAGCGGTGTAGGCTCCTCATAGTCAGCCTCGAACATCTGTGAGAGTGCGTCGACTAGGATGGCTGGAAGCTTAGAGAAGAACCAGGGGTCTGACATCACATCCTCTATGGACTTGTGCCTCACAAGCTCCTTGTACACGAAGCTAGACTTAAGCCTAGCCTCATAGTCTCTAAGCGTCTCAGCGGAGGTGTCACCCAGCTCGAGGGCTCTGGCTATGGCTTCAGCCGCCATCCTCCCGCTAGCCACAGCGAAGTCTACACCCCTGATCGTGTAACCAGTGTTGAGTAGAAGCCCTGCAGCATCACCCACTACAACCAGTCCATCGGCTACAAGCCTTCTAGGCATGTAGCCCAGACCACCTTCGATCGCCAGCCTAGCACCATACTCGGCAACATCAGCATCCCCCCATAGCCTTGAGAAGTAGGGGTGTAGCCTGAATGACTCGACCAGCTTGTAAACATGTTCCCTCAACAAGCCCTTCTCAGCCGCCTCGGCCGCATTGGCAACCCTCAGCACGATCCCAACGCTAACAGTATCCTTCATGGTATATATGAAGCCTCCTCCAGGGAGCCCCTGAGTCACGTCCCCCAGTACAAGCCAGGCAAGGCCCTCACCCTTACCTAGCCCGAAAGATGCCTCTATAGCATCAGGCTTCATCCTAAGAACCTCTTTAACTCCCAGAGCGAGCCTACGAGGGTCGGGGGGACCGGCTAGCCCCAGCTTCTCGAGGAGCAGCCTATTTACTCCCTCAGCGTCCACTACTACCTTAGCATGTACTTCGTCGCTTCCGCTCCTAACCCCCACCACCTTCCCATCCTTAACAAGGATCTCGTCTACCACGACCTCGTCTACCACGAGAGCACCAGACTCTTCAGCCTTCCGAGCCATCCACTTTACAAGCTCTGGTAGGTGGGTGGTGAAGGCAACCCTCCTACCAAGCCTATATTCTAGCGTCACAACCCTACCCTGCCATGACACGCTAAACCTCTCAACACCCACCCACCTATGAACGGGAGCCTCTTTGTCGAGTCTAGGCCACACTTCCCTGAGAGGAGCTGCATAAACCTTTCCTCCAAAGAGGGACTTAGCCCCGGGCTCGCGACCCCTCTCAAGCACTATAACCTTAAACCCTGACTTGGCTAGCAGGTAAGCCGCAGTAAGGCCTCCAGGCCCCCCGCCGACTACGGCTACGTCATAGCTCGTGCCACCGGCCCCGGCTACTCCACCCACAGCCTTCCACCTCCTACCTTTCAGGCTCTACTACTACAACCTCCCCTGCTAGGAGTTCTTCGAGATACTTTGCACCCTCCTCCTTAAGCCTCTTAAGCTCATCTATAAGGGCTGGGATGATCTCCCTATAATCCCCTACCACAGTGTAGTCGGCCTGCGAGGCTATCGGCGCTTCAGGGTCTATGTTTATCGCAGCTATCCTCCTAGCCTCCCTCACACCCACCATGTGCTGGGCCGACCCGCTTATCCCGACTGCAATGTATAGCCTGGGCTTCACGGTCTTCCCTGTGAGGCCTACCTGCCTGTCAGCCTCTATCCATCCAGCATCGACAGCTTTCCTACTTCCAGCTACGACACCACCTATTAGGGAAGCCAGCTCCTCGAGGAGCTTAAAGCCCTCAGGGCCCCCAAGCCCCCTACCGCCAGCTACTATCACGTCAGCCTTCTCTATGGGTGTCTCCCTCCTACCTATACGCTTCCTCGAAACAAGCCTAGCCCTTGGCTTTGGGGGCTCGACCTCAACCCTGACAACCCTCCCCTTCCTAGACTCGTCCCTTGGGGGTACCGGGAATACGTTGGGCCTCGCAGTACCTATCTGAGGCCTCCGGAAGGGGGTCCTAATGTAGGCTAGCATTATGGCTGCGAATGGAGGCCTAATCATGAGAACGTCCCTAGTCTTCTCGTCTACCTCGAAGTCTGTGCAATCAGCAGTGATCCCAGCCCTTAAGGTGTTGGCTATGTAAGGGGCCATCTCCCTCCCCCTAGCAGTAGCTGCTAGAAGTATCACTGAGGGCTTCCTCTCGGCTGCGAGCCTCGCTATAACCTCACCGTACACCTCAGGGTAGTACTCGCTCAAGCCTTCATGCTCGACTACTATGACCTCATCCGCGCCCCTCTTAATAAGCTCCTCCGCCCCCTTCTCAGCTCCCGGAGGTCCTACGATGACCCCAGTAACGGGGTCTCCAAGCTTCTCCGCGATCTTCCTAGCCGGAGTCAGCATTTGGAGGCTAGGCTCTGATACTTCTCCGTCGACGAGCTCTGCTACAACCCAGACCCCCTTAAAATCGCCGGGACTCTCGCAAGGCCATTCGGGGCAAAGCTTGGAGCAGTCAAGTCCTGCCGCCACCTTTCCCACCCCAGAGGTAGGAGAGAATCACGTCCCTCGTCTCAGGGTCTGTTAGCAGCTTTTTGAGAAGCCACCTAGCACCGTCCCTTGGGTCCTTAGCTACGTAGACTTCCTTCTTCCTGGGAACTTCGGGTAGGTAGGTTACCCTAGCCACTATAGTTGGGCTACCCTTCAGCCCCACGCACCTAGGGTCAAGCCCCAACTCCTTATTAGACACGATCCTTATGGGCCTCTCAACCTTAGCCCTAACCTTCCCCGAAAGGGTTACATGACGCGGCTTGTAGGACCTAGCAGCGACAGAAACTACAGCCGGCAAAGGTAGATCGTACACCTCTACATAACCCTCAATAAACCTCTCGACCCTCAACACGCCGTCGCCCACCAGCTCGGCCCTCCTAACATAGTATATGTAGGGCCATCCAAGCCAGCTTGCAGTCTGAGCTGGTACGTGGGCTGTGCTAGAATCTATGGTCTCCTGCCCAAACACTAGCAAGTCTACCCTGCCCCTCTCCTTTTCAATGAACCTTATGCCCTGAGCTAGTACGTAGCTTGTAGCTAGTGTATCAGCACCCGCGAAGACCCTATCCGAGAACAGGTAGGCGTAGTCGACCCCCATGCCTATGAGAGCCTCTAAGCCCTTAACGGCTGGTGGGGGAGCCATTGAGACCGCTAGGACCTCGCCCCCATAAGCGTCTCTGAGCCTTAATGCCAGCTCTACTGCTGAGAGGTCGTTAGGGTTTATTATGCTCGGTACACCCTGCCTAATGAGAGTGCCCGTCTTAGGGTCAATCCTGACTGCCTGCGTGTTGGGAACCCATTTAACCCCAACGGCTATCCTAAGGGGCAAACCGCCTAGCCCCAATAGACTTGTGCTTCCGGGAAGAGGATTAAGAAGCAATAGAAGATCGAGTCTACACCAAGCTATGCATGCACTTTAAAGGCCTTCACAGCTCTATAGGAGGGCACGAGCTACTGTTTGCAAGTTTCAACACGTAGCTATCGTTTATGTGAAACTCAACTATATTATGGTTAAGGCCTCTACCATACTTTTTAAGCAGCTCCCTGTAGACACTCTCACTAACGGTAAAGACAAACGCCTCCTTCAAAGCATTATCTATGATAGGTTCCAGACTAGCCAAAGCATAAGCTTCAGCCTCACTACCCACCTCCACAATAATATCAATGTCAAAACTCCCTCTCTCGCCCTCAACACACTCGCCTCCGGATAAGTCGAGGAGGGCGATCCGCTTGACTGTCATGAAATATTTTCTAAGGATGCCGGCTATCTTATATGCCAGGAAGACCTTAACTCTATCCCAGTCGTCAGGCCCTCTGAAAACTTTCATGTAAATCTCCCTAGCTGCGTCAAAGACTTCCTGCCACACAGCCTTTTCCAGTAATAGACTCCCATTCATAAATTCCCACCAGGCTTCCACACGCTAATATAATAGGCTCTCACATCCCCTGTCTTCGGGATATTTGTTCTGTCAACCTGCAAGTCCTATAAGCTTTAACCCTCCTCACTACCCATGCATATCGGGCTCCAACATAAAACGAGGTTTAAAAACGGTTTCGCTCGAGAGGTTAAATGCGCTTTTTACAAGGGGTACGGAACGCTTAAGTTACTATTTCGGCTCACATTAAAATAGATGGGTTGAAATGAATGGCCCCGCCCCTGAGAAGGCTTCTGCCGAGGATCTTTAAGGGGGGTGCCGAGAAGCAGGTTAGTGATGAAGTTGAGGATATAGATACCGTTGTTGAGAGAGAGCTCAAAGAGCGTAGGAAAGATATTGAGGCTGCTAGGAGCCGTAAGGAGCTTAAGCTTGAAGCCTCGTACAACATAATAGAAGACTATGTCATCGAGGATCCTTGGGCTAGAGTGCTGATCCTCGAGGACAAGAACTCGGGCTCCTACGTGTACTTTGTAGACGAGCTTGAGATGACCCCTGAGGAGAGGAGGGCTTACGAGAGGATAATGGAGATCTTGAACTGGGAGCTCAAGCCCCTGCCTCCTACCCCTACTGAGGAAGTTAAGGGGGTTGAGAGGTATGAGTGGGAGCGCGACTACTTCATAGGGCAGATTAAGAGGATCGTAAGCATATACAGGATAAGGTTTGGAGGTATCTACCCCCAGGTGAGCTGGGGCAAGATACTCTACTATATAACGAGGGATACCATAGGATATGGGCCTATCCACGTGCTGATGAAGGACTCCTATATTGAGGATATAAGCTGCGACGGGGTGGGTAGGCCCATCTACGTTTGGCACCAGAAGTATGAGAGCCTCCCGACCAACATTGTGTTTTCCTCTGACGAGGAGCTGGATAAGCTTGTACTCAGGCTGGTTCACAAGGCTGGGAGGCACGTGAGCGTGGCGTTCCCCATAGTAGACGCTATACTCCCCGAGGGTCACAGGCTCGCGGTGACCTTCAAACGCGAAGTGAGCACTTCCGGCTCTACATTCACTATAAGGAAGTTCAAGGAGAAGCCCCTAAGCATAATAGACCTTATAGACTATGGCACCCTTTCATCCTATATGGCAGCGTACCTCTGGATCGCTATGGACTATAAGATGCCAGGGATAATAATGGGTGTGACGGGCTCGGGTAAGACTACGACGTTAAACGCCATAGCCACGCTATTCAGGCCCAACATCAAGATAGTGACTATAGAGGATACCCCTGAGCTTAAGCTACCTCACAAGAACTGGGTTCAACTGGCCTCCAGGCCTAGCTACGGGCTTGGGGTAGAGAAGATAGGTGAGGTAACACTCTACGACCTAGTCAAGGTTAGCTTGAGGTATAGGCCGGACGTGATAATAGTGGGTGAGGTTAGGGGTGAGGAGGCCTACGTTCTCTTCCAGGCTATGGCTACAGGTCACGGAGGCCTAACTACGATCCACTCTGAGGACGTAGAGGCTATGGTTAAGAGGTTGACAAGCCCCCCGATGAATATACCGCCGAGCTACATACCCTTGCTGAAATTCGCCCTAGCAATTAAGAGAGTTAGGATCCTCAACCCAGACGGCTCCTACCAGATCGCAAGGAGGATAACGAACCTTTGGGAGATCGTGGACTATGGAGTCTACCGGGAGGTTGCAAGATGGAACCCATACACTAAAGAACACGAACACGAATTCGAGAGAAGCCACCTACTCAGCGAGGTAAGTAAGCTTGCAGGCGTGACCTTCGAGGACCTGATAAATGACTTAGAAAGGAGGAGGATCATACTTGAGTGGATGAGGATTGCAGGTATAAGGAGCTACGATAAAGTGGCAGAAGTCATATTCAGGTACTATATGAACCCCGAGAAGACGTATGAGAGAGCCGTTAAGGAGCTAGAGGCATACAGGATCTAAGGGTTTAGAGGTTAGAAAGGCCGGGGGATTTAAGGTGGCTTTGTCCGGCGTCTTAGCAAGGCTTAGAAGGCGTAGGCGAGTTGAAGAGCGTAGGTATAGGGTTGAGAGGCCCAGGCCCGGCCTTATGGACGTGGTAGACTATATTGCTGTCAATTATTTTGGAGGGATAGGTAGGTGGGTTGTAAGGAACTTTGAGCTGGAAGAGGCGATTAGGAGGGCTGGTATCACCACGTATCCTCACTTATACGCCTCTAGAATGGTTTTAGCAACAGTAACTACCTTCCTATTAGCATTCTACTTCTCAATCTGGATAGCCCTGAGCGGTGTTAGCTTGCCCATAAAGGCATCACTCATCTTCATCCTCATGATGCTCCCGGTAATAGTGCTAGCATTCTTCCTACTCTACCCCTCCCTCAAGATATCCGAGAGAAAGGAGGGCGTAGATACTGAGCTACCATTCTTTGCAGTATACCTGGCTACAATGTCTAGGGCTAGGGTTCCTATTAGTGTGGTGCTTTCAAGGGTTGCAGAGCTTAAGATATTTAGTGCTGTGAGGAGAGAGGCCCAGTTAATACTGAGGAACATTAAGCTCCTTGGGAGGGATCCTCTAGACGCTGTCGAAGACAACGCGATCTATCATCCCAGCCATAGGTATAGGGACCTCATGCTAGGCTATACTACGACGGTAAAGATTGGGGGTGACGTTGTACACTACCTTGAGATAAAGGCTAACGATATATTCGAGTCCCGTCTTAGCGATATTAAGGCTATAGCCGACCGTGTAAGCCTCTACACTGAAATCTATATTACTGTAGCAGTTATAGCCGTGATAGCGTTCTACGTGTTCTTCACTATAAGTAGTGTGCTGGGAGGAGGGCAAGGGGGAGTCTTTGGCGGCGTTGCCCAGATGATACTATTCTCCTTCGTCTTCCTACCCTTCACCACCCTCGTCATGTTGTATCTAATCCACAGGGCCCAGCCTAAGAGCCCTGTAAAGGTGACAGCCTATTATAAAGCCATAATCTACTATAGCATACCTCTCTCGCTAGCCGTAGGCACGGCCGCTATGATACTAACTGGCGTTATAACGATCTTTGCAGGCACTGTAACCTACGATAAGGCCTTTATAGTTAAGAGTGTGATCACCCTCGACGCATATTTACTAGCCTTCAGCATACCCCCAGCAATCGCCTACATAATAGTAGCGCGCAGGCACAGAGGCCTAGGCTTGGCGCTAGCCAACTTCCTAAGAGACCTTACAGAGGTTAGAAAGACGGGTCTGAGCCCTGAGAGAAGCATCGAGAACGTGAGTATAAGGGACTATGGACCCTTAAACCCGATAGTCAGAAGGATGGCTACCGGGGTTAGGCTGGGCCTCAACATCGAGGAGGCCGTTAGGGGTGCTGTAAAGGGGGTGAGAGACTGGGTTGTACTCTCCACTATGAGGTTTCTAGTGGACTCCATCGAGCTAGGCGGTGGCAGTCCTGACGTGCTTGAGACTCTGGCAAGGTTCACACATAGCCTCGTACTTCTGGAAGAAGAGTTGAAGAGGAAGCTGAGGGTGTACATCCTAATGCCTTACCTAGGGGCTATACTAGTAACTGCCTCGAGCATACTAATCTTATCATTCATAACTCAGACGCTACAGACGATAACGCCCGAGGGGGCGGGCACAATAGGAGCGGGCTTTGCTAGCGTGAGCGTTATTACCGAGAAGGAGGAGCTGGCTAAGATAGCGCTGTTCCTGCTACTAGGCTCAATATTCAACTCATGGCTTATGGGCATCGTAGCCGGGAAGATCAGGGATGGAACTGTGGCTAGTGGCTTCATACACGCATCACTACTCCTACTGATAACAAGCCTCGTAGGCATAATAGCCCTCCAGACCCTCCCAATATAACGACGTTGATGTCGGGGCCGATGATGTGAATTGGCCTTTGAAGAGCCTTGCAGGGCTGTGATAGGGGGAGCGATTGCTGAGGTCCTACCCTCACAATAAAAGCCCGGGGAATTTAGCCTCTTCTAGCTAGGACCTCCCTGATCTTCTCCCTGGCAACCTCTGCCACTAGCCTCCCATCAGCCCTTCCCCTAAGCTTGGCCATCGCCCTTCCCATGACTAGCCCCATAGCCCTCTCACCCCTCTTTAATATCTCATCCCTGAGCTGGGCTACAATCTCCTCTAGCACTTTCTCAACCTCCTCCCTCCCCATCTTCCTCAGGCCTAGGGCCTCGACGGCCTCGTCTACGCTAGCTTCAGGGTTCTTCGCTAGATAGCCTGCGATGCTCTCTGCAGCCTCTCTGGCAACCTCACCCTTAGCAACAGCCTCTAGAACCTCTACCAGCTTCTCATCGGGGATACTATCGGTGTCTAGCCCCTCACCCCTAAGCCCTCTAAGCGTTACTATGAAGAATCCGGCTACATAGCTGGGCTCTAGGGATCCCTTAAACCTCTCTAGGGCCTCCACTATAACCCTAAACCTCTCATCATCGACTACAGCCTCCGCTAGGTCTTTCGAGAGTCCGTATCTCTCTACTAGCTCCTTGACTACAGCGTCTGGCGGTTTGGGGACGTACCTCTTAGCCTCTTCAAGTAGGTCCTGGGTCACGGGCTGCGGGGGTATGTCTGTCTCCGGGTACATCCTAGCGCTCCCCGGCCTAGGCCTCATATACCTTGTAGTACCGTCCTCCAGGGCGGCCCTAGTCTCCTCCGGTACCCCCTCGAGTGCCATCTTAACCCTCCAGATCACCACGTCAATGGCCTTTCTAGCCTTCTCCTCGCTATCTGCCACCAGCACGAACGCGTCACGCCCTCTAACGACGCCCAGGACCTCGGCTATCCTTTCTATCTCCTCTTCGGTTATCCCGTAGCCGGGGAGCTCGTCGCTGTGTATGATTCCCGCTACGCCCGCCCAGAACCTAGCGTAGTCTGCGACCTCTCCCCCAAACCTCCTTCCAGGCATTACCTCGCGGCCCAGTATACCATGCATAAGCGGTAGCTTTACTCCTAGAACCTTCCCTCCACTCTTTAAGGCCCTCTTTATAACCCGGCTCTTAGACGCCCTAAGCAGGCCTGTCAAATCTACAGGCCTAACCTCCCTTAGTGCTTCCTCTGTAAGCCCCCTCCTCCTCAGCTCATCCTTGATCTCAAGGAGCCTAACCTGCCTTAGGACCTCGTTCTCCACCACCTTAGGAATAAGCTCTAGCCTTTGGACCCCCTTGATCTCCGTCTTAGCCCCTCCCCTAATGCTCACGTTTAGGTCCTGCCTTATAGTCCCAAGGCCCCTCTTAACCTTACCCGTGAGCCTTAGGAGCCTGCCAATGGCTAGAGCCACCCTCTTAGCCTCCTCTGGAGTCTCTATGACGGGCGCCGTAGCAATCTCTATCAAGGGTATTCCTAGCCTGTCTAGCTTGTAGTCCACGATCCTACCCTGCTCGCCAAGCTTTCTCGCAGCATCCTCCTCCACCACGATAGTCTCGATTGGCACGGTCTTCCCGCCAACCTCTATGGCGCCCCCTAGGGCCACTATTGCAGTCCTCTGGAATCCGCTGGTGTTGCTCCCATCTATTACAGTCTTCCTCATAACGTGGATCTCGTCTACTATCGTCGATCTCAAAGCCATAGCAACTCCAAGGGCGATCGCAACAGCCTCTCTATTAATAGGGTGAGGGGGTTCCTCGTCGGCCTCCACAAGGCATGTATGGCTTGGGGGAGCGTGGTAGCGGTACATTCTTCCCCTTCTCCACTCGAAGAGGGCTGCGGGGTCCACGTCACCCAGCTCGCTCCTAGTAGGCCTGAGCATCCTAAGGAACACGTCTCCCTCATCATCGGTAAGCTCTGCCGGGCACTCGCAGAACAGCTTATGCGTTGTGTCAAGCTGTTGGTGTATCTCGAGGCCTACCTTGACTCCCAGGGCCTTATAGTCTAGCCCAGGCACGCCTTCACCACCTCCCTGTGTGGGTATAGAGCCTGAGATGGTGCCTCCCGCTCATCTCCCCGGCAAGGTTTGTCAGCATGATCCTCCTAACTTCCTCAAGGCTCTCGGCCCTGGCTAGAGCCCATGATAGCTTTGCATAAGCCGCCTCAGCAGTCATATCCTCCAGGGGTATGACCCCTGCAGCCAGCATCATCCTCCCCGTACTGTATACGTTAAGGTTAACCCTACCGAATATGGTCTGGGTTACAATAGCCACTGCGACACCCTCCTCCCTAGCCCTCTCAAGGCTCTTTATAGCGTCGCTGCTCACGTGGCCGAAGCCCGTCCCCTCGATCACAATACCCTTAAACCCCTTGTCAACGAGGGCGTCTATAACGGAGGCTATGTCGCCCGGAAAATGCTTTATGAGAGCTACCCTCTCGTGGAACCCGTTTTCAACGACTAGCTCCTCCCTGCCACGCTCCCTATACCTTTGATCGATCATCTCTATCTTCCCCTCGTAGGGTAGGACCTTCGCCAAGGGCGGGGCATTCACGCTCTGGAATGCATCCCGCCTGCTAGAGTGCATCTTCTTAACCCTAACGCCCCTATGCGCTAATGCATAGCTATCCCCGGTCTCCCCGTGCATTACAACCACTACTTCAGCGAAGGGGGCTCGGGCTGCGGTTAGTACTGCGGCTGTTAGATTGAAGGCTGCATCGCTGCTAGGCCTATCACTACTCCTCTGTGCCCCGGTAAGGGCTACCGGGACTGGGAGGCCCTTGTGGAATGCGAATGCTAGCGCTGCAGCCGTGTATGCCATAGTGTCTGTCCCATGCGTCACAACTACCCCGTCATAACCCCTCTCTATAGCCCTCGCAACCTCATCCACGATCCTAGACCACATGCTCGGCTTCATATCTTCACTAAGGATCTGGAATACCTGCATGGCATCGATGTCAGCGTACCGCCACAACTCCGGGACGCTCAGTGACAGCTCGTCTACGGATAGGTAGGGCTTCACAGCCCCCGTCTCATAGTCTATCCTACTAGCAACAGTACCCCCAGCGCCAACAATCATAACCCTCTCCCTGGGAGGCTTGAGGGGGCCCTCCACGAGAGGCATAGGCTCCCCAGGCTTGCCTCGAGGCACCTCCCCAACCCTCTCTATAGACGTGGAAGGATCCACCCTAACCCCCACGTTGTAGCCATTCCTAAGTTTAACGACGACGTAGGGGCCCGGAGAGAGGCTATAGCGAGGCATGAGCACGCCCTCGAACTCAGCCCCATCGCCCCTCCTAATCCTCACGAGGTCGCCGGGCTTCACTCCAGCCTTCCTAAGGACCTCAGCCACGATCCCAGTATAACCGTGATACTCCCCCATCCAACCCCCTCAAGTAGAATACCACTAGCAACCCCAGGAAATAAGCTCCACCAGGTACCCATGCATGAGGGCCTTAAGAGTTGAGGCCTCCCGACAAAACTTAGAGTCCCGGGGGTGAGAGCGGGTATGGCAGAGGAATATGATGCTACGGCCGAGGGGCTCAAGTTCATCGAGAAGATTAAGAGTATATGCGGGAACGAGAGGAAGATACACTTCAAAGTAGAAGAGCCCACAGACCCAAAATACGGCCACATACCCTGGAGGAGACCCCTAGATAAGTACATCCAGTACGGCCTCATAGTACTAGATAAACCTCCAGGCCCAACCAGCCACGAAGTAGTAGCGTGGGTCAAGAAGATGCTAGGGCTAAAGAGGGCGGGCCACGGGGGGACCCTAGAGCCCCCCTACCCCTCAAGGGCGGGGGGCGGGGTGATCCTAAGGTTACCGGAGTACTCCCCGTGGCCCTGGAGAGGATGACGAGGATTATAGGGACTGTCATGCACTCCACTAAGGAGTATGTGTGTGTTATGCAGTTGCATAGGCCTGTGCCTGAGGATAGGCTTAGGAGTGTTTTGAGGGAGTTTGAAGGGGAGATATACCAGAGGCCCCCGTTGAGGAGTAGTGTTAAGAGGGCGCTTAGGACCCGTAGGGTCTATAAGATCGAGTTGGTTGAGTATGATGGCGAGAGGTTCGCGATTTTGAGGGTTGACTGCGACGCTGGCACGTATATGAGGAAGCTGTGCTGGGACATCGGCCTCGTGCTCGGAGTTGGAGCGCATATGAGGGAGCTTAGGAGGACTAGAACCGGGCCCTTCAGCGAGGATAGCGGCCTCCTAGTTCGTATGCAGGACCTAGCAGAGGCCATTTACAGGTGGAGGGAGGAGGGGAGTGACGACATGCTTAGGAGGGTGGTCGTGCCTGGAGAGCTTAGCGTGTGCCACATACCGAAGGTGGTGGTAAGGGATACGGCTGTAGATAGCCTGGCTCACGGTGCTCAGCTCGCAGTCCCTGGTGTAGCAGCGGTGGAAGAAGGCTTTTCCCGGGGCGACCTCGTGGCTATGCTAACCCTTAAGGGCGAGCTGGTGGGGCTGGGAGTAGCTGAGTTAGGCTGGGATGAGATGCTTGAGGCTAAGAGGGGAATCGCCGTTAAGCCATCGAGGATAATAATTGAGAGGGGGGTTTATCCGAGGGCCTGGAGGAAAAAGAGTGTCGGGGGGTAGTAGGGGGCTGTTACCTCTTACACCTAACCTCGATAGGCTGATACTTTAGCCCTACGGGCCCAGTATACTTCTCTGTAGGCCTTATAAGCTTGTTGTTGAGCACCTGCTCTATGTAGTGGGCACTCCACCCTACAACTCTACCCATAGCGAATATGGGCGTATACATTGGTATCGGTATGCCTAGCTGGTAGTAAAGGACGCCTGTGTAGAGGTCTATGTTAGAGGGTATCTTCTTCTCCTTCCACATTACCTCCTCAGCCTTCTTTAGCACCTTGAGCCAGAACTCCCCGTCCTTCAGCTTAGCCACGTACTTGGCTGCGACGTCCGTCCTGGGATCGTGGATCTTGTAGATCCTATGGCCGAACCCCATGATCTTCTCCTTCCTGGCAAGCTTCTCCTTAATGTACTCCTCAATGTACTCCTCGAGAGGCACACCCTTCTCCTCCGCAATCCTCCTAGCCTCAAGAAGCATCTCCATAGCCTTCTCATTAGCACCGCCATGTAGGGGGCCCTTGAGAGCAGCTATCCCCCCTGCGACGGCGCTGTAGAGGTCGCTTAGCGTGCTGCCTATAACCCTAACCGTGAAAGTTGAAGCGTTGAACCCGTGATCCATGTAGAGTACTAGGGTTGACTCAAACGCCCTAGCCTCAATGTCGCTAGGCTCCCTCCCCACGATCATCCTCAACACATCCCATGCATGATCCTTACTAGGGTCGGGCCTGTAGAAGGTCCCATTATGGGCTAGGTGCCAGCCCGCAGCGAAGATCACGGGTAACTGTGCTATGAGCCTTAGCGCATGGTCGTAGAGGAAGTCAGGGTCGAACTTCCACTCGGGAGCGTAGTATTGGCCTAGGAAGCTAGCACCGAAAATGCCATAATACATGGGGTGGGTGGGGGGTAGCAGCTTCAGGGCGTCGAACAGCTTCTCCGGGACTTGACCCCTGTAAGCGTCGATCTTCCTTTTTATCTCTTTAAGCTCGTCGTCGCATGGCAGTTGACCGTAGAGTATAAGGTGGGCTGCCTCGTAGAAGGTGGCGTGCTCCCCTATATCCTCTATGGTATAACCTCTATAGATAGTAGCTTCTCCCTTAGGGTCCACACCGCTAACCTTAGTCTCATCCACTATAACGTTAACGAGGCCCTTGGGGACGACAATATAGTTGCCCTCAACCTTACACTCGGGCTGCTGCGCCAAGGAGGACCACCACACCCATCCACTTCATATATGGATTGCGGAGGAATCTTATCTATCAGGCAAAACACTGAAGCCCCGCCGCCTTAACGCGGGTTTAAAGGCTCAGTGGTAGGAGCAGGTTAAGTGCTAGTCCCCCGGCTCCCTGAGAAGCTTAACCCTATTAGTCTTCCCCTCCCTCACAATGTCAATATACCCCATCTCCCTAAGCCTCCTAAGCCTCCTCCAGAGAGTGGACTTAGGCATGTTTAGCATCCTCTGTAACTCAGACTGTAGGACCTCGCCGCCAGCCTTCTTGAGAGCCTCTATTATCTCTCTATCCGTCTGGTCGAGCTCCCCCGGCTCTAGTATAGCCGTTTCAACCTCCCCACCGCCGCGACCACCTCTAGACCTTAATAGCAGGTATACAGCACCCCCGGCTACTAGGAGCGAGAGAGCACCTAGGGCTGCTATGACTAGTAGCCCCCTATTCCCGTCCTCACCTTGCGTGGTGGGTGTCGTAGCTGGCTGCGGAGTAGGACTTGGAGGCGGCGTTTTTGTCTCCTCTCCCTCACCCTCACTTCCTGGAGTTGCTGTTTCGGTCATAGTAGTTTGCTGCTGGGTGGCCTCTGTAGTCGTTACTTCACCCGTTGGTGGCGGGGGTGTTGTTACTGCCTGTGATAGAGTGAACTTTATGACTGACGGTCCTGTAAACTTTATCACTAGGCTCCCGTTACTGCCTATGTCGTAACCAGTGATACCCTCGGGGAGGCTTAGCAGTATCACCTGGGGGTCAACAATAAGGGTTACCTCGCCGCTAGGGTTCACATTGAAGCTTACAATGCCGTCAGTCACTTCGACCTTAGCTATGTAAGACACCTTGGCCACACCCTCGCCCTCGCTAGGCACGTATAACACTCCTTCTACATAGAGCGGCGGTATTATGGTACCGTCTATCTCTACTAGTATAGTAGTTGGCACGGGTTCTACAGGTAGCGGGATCTCGTTTAGACCCGGAGTTACGGAGGCTTCAAGCTTAACCTCTACAACGCCGTCAGAGGCTATACTAATCTCGGCACTACCAATAGCCTCTCCCCAGGCGCCTACAGCGTTCCAAGTAAGGGCTAGTAATGCGAGTCCAAGCGCGGCCACAGCAAACCTCAAAGCGGACCCGTCCACAGAGGATCCCCGTTTAAACCACTCCCCCCAATATACCGGTTAAAAAGCGAGGTCCCACCACAATGGCTATATAACGTGGAAGACCACCTAGAATACATGGCTACTCTGCGTTCCAGGCCTGTGGAACGGTTCCACCCCACATTCCAGGGGGTTCTTAATGCGGAGGGTACCCCCTCACACCACCCCGGAGGGTGAGCCGGGGTGAGCGGTCTGCGGAGCGCCTGGGCCTTAGCCCTGCTGGCTATGCTAATACTAAACCTAGCCTTACCCGTGACGAACAGCCTAGCACAGTCTGAGCCTGAAAGCGTGGGGATTGACGCTCTCAAGGTGGCAGTACTACAGAGAGTGTTTAAGAGCATTGTAGAGACTGCTCCACACGTTCTAGAAACCCTTAGCGAGGACGAGAGGGCTGTTGTAGACGAGATCTTAAGCGCCGACCCCACTACAATTCCGCCCGAGAAAGCTAGAGACCTAGCCTCCCGGGGAGAAGAGGTGCTCGCCAAGGTCCGGGAGGTTCTTGCAGAGTCCACTAGGGGAGAGGAACTGAAGACTAGACTAGCAAGCGAGGTTCTACAGAGGGCTGCCAAGGTCCTCGAGGCCATTGCAGAGTCTCGAGGAATCCCGGAGCTTAGGGGGATAGCTGAGGCTCTAAAGAAGGCTGCCGAAGGCGACCCGCTAACTGCTTTAGAGGAGCTTGCCCGCGTAGAGGCCCTACTAGCTTCTCAGGCGGGGATGGATGCGGCTGAGGTCGTCACCGAGGCTGCAGTCGAACATGCTGTTAAAGGCGATGCCCTAGAAGCCCTCGAAAAGGCTAGAGAGAGCGTTGAGAAGGCTATAGTGGTATTAGGGAAGGTTAGAGAGAAGCTCAAGGAAGAGGGAGCCGAAGAGGCTTTGATAGGCGTTGAGACAGCAATCTCGGTTCTGGAGACTGCTAAGACTAGCATCCTGGTAGCTGAGACCGCAGTGAAAGGAGGCTCAGCAGGCAAGGCTGAGGAGGCACTGCCGCCGAGTATAAGGGAGGCTATAGAGGAGGTTAAGGCTAGGATAAGCGATGTAAAGGCGAGGATAGAAGCCTTGAGGGAGATCCTGGTTAAGAACCCGCCCCAGGGTAAGGGTGCCGAGACTCTATTAGAGAGGGCTGAGAAACACGTAAACGAGGCTGAAGAGCTCGTAGCTAGAGCTGAAGAAGCCCTGGAGGAAGGTCGTTACGCGGAGGCTGTAAAGCTTGTAGGTAGTGCCCAGGGGCTTGTGAGGGCTGCTGAAAGCCTCGTTGAAGCTGTAGATGAAATGTTGAGCCCGAAAGGCAAAGAAAGAGATCTCCAGGACGATATTGACAGGCTGGAGGCTGAGGCTTCAAGGCTCCAAGAACTCATAGGTGAATTAGAGAGGACAGCTTCTGACATGAACGTTGAGGAGGCGGTTGAGATTCTAGGGCGGGCTAGAGAATATGTTAATAAAGCGTTAGACCTGCTTGGGGAAGCACGTAAAGCCCTTGAAGAGGGGAGGATTGACGATGCAGAGGATCTAGTGGAGGATGCTGAGGAGGCTCTAGACCTGGCTGAGGACCTAATCGAGTCTGCTAAAGCCCTGGTCGAGGTCCACGAAGATTCTACTAAGAAGGCTGAGAAGGCGCTGAAAGACGCTCAAAGGATGCTTGAGAAGGCCCTCGAGGCGTTAAAGAGGGCTGAGGAAGTTATAGAGGGCGGGGAGGCTTCTGAGGCCATAACGGAGGCTAGGAACTTATTAGAGAGGGCTAAGTCCATCCTAGAGGAGGCGGTGAAGGCCCTCGAGGAGGGTAGGCCCGGGGAGGCCTTAGAGCTTGCTAGGGAAGCTTATAGCATTGCTAGAGACGCTTACGAGCTTGCACTAGAAGCCTATCGTGAGGCTAGGATGGGCGCTGCAATGGAGGCTATAGAGGTATCAGAGAAGGCTGCAGCCCTCAGGACCTACGCCCTAGAACTCTCGAATCTAGCCTCCACAGCGTTAGAGGACGCTCCTCAGGATGTCAAGGGGAGGCTTCAGGGTGCCCTAGCTAAGCTGGAGAAGGCTGTTGAGATGATGGATACGGCTCTGGAGGTCCTAGCTCAGGGTAAGGTTGGCGAAGCTAAGGGTTTAGTTGAGAGGGCTGAGGTGCTTGTTGAGGAGGCTAGAGAGGAGGTGTATAGTCTCATAGAGGAGGCTGGAAGCCCTGAGCCTGTTATAGCGTTTGCAGAGGCCGCTCTAGAGAGGCTATTGAAGGAGGTAGAGGAGCTGGAAGCCGCTGCCAGAGACCTAGGCGATGAGGGGGTTCTGGAACTCCTACGGGAGGCTAGGGATGCATTGTCCCAGGCTAACCAGTTGCTCGACGAAGCTAGGCAAGCCCTTGATAATGGTAACACGAGTCAGGCTCTAGAGAAGGCCGTAGAGGCTCTCCGCCTCATAGACGAGGCAAGGGAGGCCGTGCTGGCAGCCCAGATCGAGGTTAAGGGTGTGAAAGCTGAGAAAGCCGAGGAGGTCCTAAACTCTATAGAGGAGCTAAGGGAGGCCGTGAGAGAGCTGAGAGAGGAGGCAAAGGACTTGTTAAAGGAGCTGGAGGAGGAGGGAGTTGACGGCGATGTTAAAAGGCTAGTGGAAGAGGCCTTAGGCTTGCTGGATAGGGCTGAGGAGGTTCTCGATAATGCTGAGGCTGCAGTGAAGGAGGGCTCTATAGACGTGGCTAGAGGGTACATCGAGGAGGCGAGGAGTCTAGTCGAGGAGGCTGCCAAGATGATGGAGGAAGCTGAGATGATGTTAGAAGAGAGGGCGGAGAAGGCTGGGGCTCTGAGAGAGGCTATAAGGGAGGTTATGGAGGAAGCTGAGGAAGTGAGGAGTGAAGCCCTCGAGGTGAAGGCCGAGGCCGAGGAGATTGGAGCTAGCGATGCGGTGGATGCTGCGGAGGAGGCTGTAAGGCTCGCGGAGGAGGCTATTAGCCTGGCTGAAGAGGCCTCGTCTTACCTAGACTCTGGCGACCTAGACTCTGCGGCTAAGAGCTTGGAGGAGGCTATGAAGGCGCTGGCTGAGGCTAAGAAGATGCTAGCTAAAGCCAAGTATCTGCTTGAGGAGGCGGTGGAGGAGGAGAAGGATAGGCTGAAGAGGAAAGCCGCCGAGATTAAGGGTGAAGCTGAGAGGCTGCGGGTCGAGGCTGAGAGGCTCTTAGATGAGGCTAGGAATGCTGGTGCTAGCGAGGCCGTAGACCTACTTGAAGAGGCTCTGTCTACGCTAGAGGAGGTAGAAGGCTTGGTAGAGGAGGCTCTTAAGGCCCTTGATGAAGGTGATAGGGGGAGGGCGGAGAAGCTTCTCGAAGAGGCGGAGAAGCTCCTAGACAGGGCGGAGAAGCTGGTTGAGGAGGCTAGAGAGAAGATAAGCGAGGCGGAGAAGCTTAGGGAGGTTGAGGAGAAGGTTCGGGAGGTTAGGGAGAGGATAAGCGAGCTTAGGGAGAAGGCCGGGGAGATCAGGGAGGAGGCTGAGAAGGCTGGTGCTGAGGAGGCTCTGAGGCTCGTGGAGAAGGCTGTTGAGATGCTCGATGAGGCCGAGGGGATGCTGGAGGATGCGTTGGAAGCCGCTGAGAATGGGGATTATGACGGGGCTTGGAGTATGATCCGCGCTGCCGAGGAGATGGTGTCGAAGGCGGATGACATGCTAGAGAGGGCTGAGGAGGCTTTAAGAGAGCATAGGGAGAGGGTTGAGGATGTTAAGAAGGAGATCGAGGAGCTGTCGAGGAAGGCTGAGAATCTGAGGAAGGAAGCCGAAGATGTCCTACAGGCTGCGAGGGACGCTGGCGACAGCGTCGCGGAAGAGCTAGCCAGTAAGGCTCTAGAGTTTATTGGCAAGGCTGAAGATAACTTGGAAGAGGCGAGAGCCGCCCTAGAAGATGGCGATGTTGAGAGGGCTAAACAGCTAGTGGAGGCTGCAGACGAGCTACTAGACCAGGCTGAGAGGCTCTTAGAGGAGGCTAGAATGAGGCTGGAAGAGGCTGTAAAGGATCTTGCGAAGGCTATAGAAGAGCTAATGGAAGAGGCTAGGGAGTTGATGGAGAAGGCCGCAGAACTACTAAGGAAGGCCGAGGAGAAGGGGAGAAGCGACATCGCGGAGCGGCTGAGAGAGGCTATGGACCTTCTAAAGGAGGCTATGGAGGCTCTGAAAGAGGCTAAGGACGCATTGGAGAATGGTGACTACGAGAAGGCTAAGGAGAAGCTGGAGGAGGCTAAGGCTATGGTGGAGGAGGCCGAGAAGATCATAGAAGAGGCCGAGAAGGCGCTGGAGGAGTCTGTTGAAGACGAGCTGACGAAGACTATAGAAGAGCTGAGAGAGAAAGCCGAGAGCCTGATGGAGGAGGCTAGAGAGCTGCTAAGGGATGCTAGGAGGAAGGGTGACCATGAGGCTCAGAAGCTCCTAGAAGAGGCTATGCAGAAGCTCGCTGACGCCATGCAGAAGCTTGGAGAGGCTGAGGGAGCTCTTCAGGCCGGTGATGTTGAGAGGGCTAAACAGCTAGTGGAGGAGGCTAAGAAGTTGATAGAGGAGGCAGAGGACCTAATCGAAGAGGCTAGGAAGAGGATGGGAAGCGGGGAAGGCTAGGGAGTCTTGCTGGTATAACTCGCTGTAATATGATAGCAATTAAATTTTTTTGATTCTTCAAATCTCGTTGGGCCTGTGAGGTATATTAGCCTCGCCACTCCACCTTTAACCTGGGTTAAAGGGGGATCTTTCATGGGCCTCGAGGTTGTTAATCTCACGGCTAAGGTCGGGGATAAGGTCGTACTTAGGAATGTCAACTTGAAGGTTGACTATGGCGAGATCCACGTTATTATGGGGCCTAATGGTAGCGGTAAGAGTAGCCTCGCTTATGTGATAATGGGGAGGGAGATCTACGAGGTGCTAGAGGGAGATATACTATTGGATGGAGAGAGCATTAAGGACCTGCCACCGGAGGAGAGGGCCCTTAAAGGGCTCTTCCTCGCCCAACAGGACCCCCCTCAGGTTCCCGGAGTGAGGCTGAGTAGCCTCATAATAACGTATACTAATAAGAGGCTGGGAGCCCAGGACCTGACTAGGCCTAAGGACCCCAAGGTTATCAAGCGCATGTACGAGGTTGCCACTAAGCTGGGGCTCCCCAAGGAGATACTGCAGAGGGAGGTTAACGTTGGGTTTAGCGGGGGAGAGAAGAAGAGGAGCGAGATAATGCAGGCCATCCTATTCGAGCCAAAGATAGTGATATTCGACGAGCCCGATTCGGGCTTAGATATAGACGGGCTTAGGATTGTAGCTGACTATATAAGGAGCCTTAAGGAGTCAGGTAAGGGCGTGCTACTGATAACTCACTACGCGAGGCTACTAGGCTACGTCAAGCCTGACAGGGTTACTGTGCTACTAGATGGTAGGGTAGCCGCTACGGGCGGCCCAGAGCTAGCCCAGCTCGTGGAGGAGAAGGGATACGCCTACTTGAAGGCTAAGCTGGCTAAGGAGAAAGGTAGTATTAGCGCTTAAGCCCCCCTAGCGCATATGTTTAACGTGGGTTAAAGGGAGGTGTGGGGCTTATGGGCGACATGGCCGAACTCAAGAAAGAACTCCTCAAGGATGTAGACTTGGCAGAGCAGCTATTGGGGAGGGAGAGGCCTATACGCACTGAAGTGGAGATTAGGGGTAAGATTACGAGGAGCATGGTTGAGGAGATAAGCAGGATTAAGAAGGAGCCTGACTGGATGAGAAGGCTTAGGCTTAGGAGCCTGGAGCTGTTCTACAAGCTTCCTTGGCCTAAGTGGCTTACCGGGATCGAGGTTCTAGACCTAGACGAGATGGTATACTACGCTAAGCCTGAGACTGAGAGGGCTGCTAGCTGGGATGAGCTACCCAAGGAGATAAGAGAATACTATGAGAGGCTAGGCTTGCCCGAGCTGGAGGCCAGGTTCCTTGCGGGCCTGGTGGGCGTGTTTGACAGTGAGACGGTCTACGCTAGGATCAAGAAGTACCTTGAGGAGAAGGGCGTTATAGTCCTGCCTATGGAGGAGGCTGTGCAAAAGTACCCGGACCTTGTGAAGAGGTACTTTATGAGGATATTCCCGCCAAGCGACCACAAGTTTGCAGCCCTACACGGGGCTCTGTGGAGTGGCGGCACCTTCATCTACGTCCCGCCGGGCGTGAAGATTAGAGAGCCTATAGAGAGCTTTTTCCTGATAGGTAGGAGCGGTGAGGGCCAGTTCGAGCATAGCCTTATCATAGCTGATGAGGGCGCCTACGTGGAGTGGATTGAGGGCTGCAGTGCCCCGAGGCTCTCTAGGTTTAGCTTCCACGATGGCATGGTCGAGGCATATGCTCACAGAAACGCTACCGTCAAGATAATAACAGTGCAAAACTGGAGTAAGGACGTGATTAACTTGAACAATAAGAGGGCTATAGCAGAGGAGGGCGCTAGGGTTGACTGGGTTGAGGGTAGTATTGGGAGCAAGCTAACCTACGTCTACCCCAGCACTGTGCTGAGAGGCGATAACAGCGCTACTAGGAGCGCTGTCGTCACGATAGCTAAAGGACCCTACTTGAAGGATAGCGGGAGCAAGGTTATACACGTAGGCAGGAACACTAGGAGCCAGATCATTAACAAGACGATAAGCGCTGACGGAGGCATAAACGTCTACCGGGGGATCGTGAGGGTAGTGAGGGGTGCTAGGAACGCTACCGCTAACGTGGAGTGCGAGTCGCTCATACTAGACGATAAGAGCAAGGCCCACACATACCCACACAACCAGGTAGACGAGCCTACAGCCAGCGTAAACCACGAGGCCACCACAGGCAGACTAACGGAGGAGCAGCTCTTCTACCTAACTAGCAGAGGGCTTACCGAGGATGAGGCTAAGAGCCTGATAGTGCTCGGATTCCTGGAGGACGTGCTGAGAGAGCTCCCATTCGAGTACGCCACTGTGCTCACTAAGGTGGTACAACTAGAGTTTAGCGAGTATGGAGCCTTTGGCTAGCCCCTCACAACTTCTTTTGGAGGTGTGTAGTGGTGGCGGTGGCGCCTGCTAGAGAGGAATACCGTAGGCTCCTCGAGACCCTCCCCTTCCAGCCCATAGCGGACACGCCTACAGTAAGGTACTATACGAACTGGAAGGTGTACCAGGAACTCTTCGACCTGGAGTATTCAAGCACGGAGGACGCTCTACCAGGCTTTCTAAGTTTGCCTGAAGCGCCTAGAGTCTATGTTGGGACTAGTGTTAGGCTGGAAGGACACATACCTCCTTCAGTTGAGGTTGAAGCTATAGATCCTGCAAACCTGGGGGACGGATTGCAGCCTTGGAGCCTCATTAAAGTCGCTAACAAGATGCAGGCATACCACGCTTGGAGGTGGAATCTGGGCGTTAGGGTTACCGTAGACCCTGGAGCCGAGTTTGGTAGGTTAGTAGTGGTTAGTCTTGGAGGCGACGGTTACACGGGGCACCATATACTATTCGATGTTGGGGAGGGTGCTAGCGGCGAGATCATATACGTTGACTACGCGGGGTCCTCCCGGGCCTTGAAGACTGTAGTTGTGGAGACGAGGGTAGGACCTAGGGCTAAGGTTAAACTAGTAACACTAGCCCTCCACAAGCGTGAACACGCCGTCTACCTGCTCAAGGCTACTGAGATAGGAGAGCAAGCCGAAGTCGACCAGAGGTTCCTAGTGTCCGGCGGTAGGATGACTAGGCTCCAAGAAGACAACCTCGTTAAAGGTAGACTGGCTAAGCTAGAGAGCAGGGCTAGCAACATAGCCAGGCCCTCCACAGCCACAGACTTTATACTGAGCGCCCTCCACTACGGCCCGGAGAGCGAGGGTGTTGTAAGGAGCAGGGGCGTGGTTATAGGGGACGGCTACCTGGCTCAGAGAGGCGTTGCAATGCTAGGGGAGAGTGCTAGGTGGGCTAGCTCCGAGGTTGAGAGCTACGTTTTCCTACTCAGCGAGAAGGGCAAGGGATACGCGGTCCCGGTCCTAGAGATCCATACTGGAGAGGTCACTAAGGCCGGGCACTCGGCTGCAGTGGCTAGCCTCGGAGAGGACATACTCTTCTACCTTAGGAGTCGGGGGCTAAGGGACGAGGAGATAGTGAGCCTGGTGATGGAAGGTATAGGCAGGTTCTCCGGCGTGCTGGAAGAGCTAGAGATACCGTTCCCCGAGCTTGTAAAGTTCTAGCCCCCTCACCCCTAGAAATCCCCTCTTCTCCACCCCCACTAACCGGCTGGTAGCTTTGAGCGTAGCCTATGAAGAGCTTGACGGACTCACACTCTTACGGCTTAGCAGGCCTGAAAAGCTTAATGCCATGACATCGGGCATGTGGCTTAGCCTAGCTGAAGCCCTCAATAAAGCGTGTAGGAGCGCTTCCGCAATAGTCGTTACTGGTGCTGGGAGGGCTTTCAGCTCGGGCGATGACATAGGTGAGATGCACGGGCTACAGGACCCTATCGAGGCTTCAAGGTTCTTCCACTCTCTAGAGAAAGCTGTTACTGCTCTCGCCGCCTGCCGGAGGCCTGTCGTAGCTGCTGTCAATGGAGTGGCTGTAGGTGGCGGGGCCGAGGTCCTACTGCTTATGGACTATGTTGTAGCCTATAAGGGCGCCTTGATAGGCTTCCCCGAGTCTAGGATAGGCTTAGTCCCGCCCCTGCTGCTCACGGTAGGCCTATTACAGCTTGGAGGTAAGAGGGCTAGGACTCTAGCGTTGAGCGGGAGGCTATTCAGCGCCGAGGAGGCTATGGCTCTGGGTATAGTGGATGAGGTGGTTGACGGCGATCCCCTTCCTCGAGCTTTGGACGTTGCTCGGGAGCTTTCGAGGGTGCCGCAGCAGGCGCTGAGTATAATTAAAGCTGCTAGCCTTCAGGGGGTGGGGGAAGCCCTCACGCTACTCAGGTCGCTAGAGAGTCTTGTCCTCGGGGGTGAGGCTAAGGAGAGGATGAGGCTGTTCCTCGAGAAGAAGCTGAGGTAGCAGGATAGAGCTTAAGGCCTTTGGGGGGCTATGGAAAGGCTGATTAGAGAGAATGTTCTACGGATTTTAACCCGGGGTTAGCAGGGTTTTGCCTCGGGCTGGAGTTGACGTTGGAGGTACGTTCACAGACGTAGTCTATGTTGATAGAGGTGGGATTAGGATCTCTAAGGTCCTAACAAGGCCTAGGGAGCCTTGGAAGAGTGTAGTGGAGGCGCTCGATAATGTCAACGCCGATTTACGGCAGCTAAGGGAGCTTGTTACAGCCACTACGCTAGGCACAAACCTACTCTTCGGTCAAGTTCATTTGGAGAAGCCTAAAGTCGTCCTCCTTACTAACCAGGGATTCGAGGATGTGATAGAGATTGGGAGGCAGAATAGGCCTAGCCTATACGACCCCTACTTTAATAAGCCTGAGCCTCTAGTGCCGAGGACCTTGAGGTATGGAGTACCTGGGAGGCTCAACTATAGGGGTGAAGAGGTCGAGGCCCTCGACATAAGGTACGTTAGAACTGTTGCTGGGAGGGAGTGTGGAGATAACGTGGTATTCGCCGTATCGCTCTTACACAGCTATGCTAATCCCCGGCATGAAATAATGGTTGCCGAGGCTATTCGAGATGAGTGTCCTCAGGCTCAGGTAGTTTTGAGTAGCGATGTTGATCCCAGGCCTGGAGAGTACGAGAGGACTAGCACTACTGTGGTAAACGCAGTCCTCAAGCCCCTCCTATCACAGTATATAGAGGCTCTTAGGAGGTCGCTGGAGTCTAGGGGTTTCCACGGTAAGCTACTAGTCATGAAGAGTGATGGAGGCTTAGCTACCCCTGAAGAAGCGTTGAGGGTGCCAGCAGCCTTCATTGAGAGCGGGCCTGCCGCTGGGGTAGTAGCCTCTGCAACCTACTCCCGCCTCCTAGGTGTTGAAAACGTCGTATCCTTCGACATGGGAGGTACGACTGCCAAGGCTGGTAGCGTGGTTAACGGGAGACCATACTATACCGAGGTCTACGAGGTCGGGGGTAAGGTTCACATGGGGAGGCTTGTTAGGGGTAGCGGGTACCCTGTGAGGTACCCTTTCATAGACCTGGCTGAGGTTAGTGCTGGCGGCGGGACTATCGCCTGGGTGGATAGGGGCGGTGCCTTAAGGATAGGTCCTCTTAGCGCCGGAGCAGATCCCGGCCCCGCCTGCTATGGTAGGGGCGGGAGCGAGCCTACTATAACCGATGCCAACGCAGTCCTAGGTAGGCTGCCTGAGGAGCTTGCAGGCGGTCTTGTAAAGATCTCTAGGGAGCTAGCTATCAAGGCCCTAGAGTCCCTTGCGAGGAAGGCCGGCTTCACATCCCCCTTCGAGGCAGCGCAGGCCGTAGTAGACCTTGCCAATACAGTCATGGCTAGGGCTGTAAGGCTCGTCACTGTAGAGAGAGGGCTTGACCCCTCAGAGATGTCTATGGTGGCCTTCGGCGGTGCAGGCCCCCTACACGCTGTCGATATAGCGAGGGAGGTCGGTGTGAGAGAAGTCATAGTGCCTCCATATCCAGGGGTTTTCTCCGCTCTAGGCCTATTGCTCAGCGACTACAAGAAGATTCTAGTAGCCCCCATAAACATGGAGTTGGATGAGGTATCGGAAGAGTATCTAGACGAGGTGTTCGCGGGCCTAGAGGCTGAGGCCTTGGAGGCTATGGACTCTATGGGTGTCGAAAAGGATAGGGTTGTCTTGGCAAGAAGCCTTGAAATGAGGTATAAGGGGCAGCTAGAATCGATCGAGATTCCTTATAGAGGGCTCGGGGAAGCTAGGAGCTTATTCGAAACCCTCTTCGAAAGCAGATATGGCTTCTACAGTCCCGAGGATCCCGTGGAAATTGCAGCCGCTAGGGTAGAGGCTATAGGAGTTACTGAGAAGCCTCTTTCCCTCCTCAAAAAGAAAGGTAGTGGGGGCGGAGGAGGTCCTACACGCTCCATTAGGATATACCTTTCGGGAGAGTGGGTTGATGCTACACTGTATAAAGCTGAGGCTCTCGGTCCTGGGGACTCTGTTGAAGGCCCTGCGCTAGTGGTCTTTAAGGACTCAACCCTCTACCTCCCCCCGGGGTCTAAAGGGAGCGTGGGTGATTATGGAGAGATCAGGGTTAAGGTCTGAGGGCGGCATTAGGGACGTCATACTCCACGCCGCCATCTTTGCTGCAGAAGAAATGGGTGTTGTGTTGAAGAGAACCTCATACAGCCCTAATATTAGGGATAGGCTAGACTTTAGCTGTGCGATCCTAACCCCCGATGGGGAGCTTGTCGCGCAGGCTGAGCATATCCCGGTACACCTGGGTAGCATGGCTGTAGGCCTTAAGAATGTCATGAGGGAGGCGGAAAGGCTTGGATTGAGTATGGAGGAAGGCGACGTTGTAATAGTTAACGACCCCTACATAGCCGGCACCCACCTCAACGACATTATGTTGATAAAGCCCGTCTACTACCTCGGCAGGCTAATAGCGTTTGTAGCTAATAAAGCCCACCATGTTGACGTTGGAGGGCAAGTACCAGGTAGCATTGGAGGCAATGTTGTAGAACTTGTGCAAGAAGGGATCGTTATCCCGCCCACCAAGCTAGTTGAAAGGGGCCGGCTTAGAAGGGACGTGATAAGGCTTCTCCAGGCAAACGTGAGGACCCCCAGATATGTTTCAGGTGATCTCAAAGCCCAGCTAGCCTCTCTCAACGTGGGGGAAGTAGCGGTTAGGAAGCTTGCTGAGAAGTATGGTGTGAGTACCCTCTTAGATACGTGGTCATGGGCCTTAGACTACGTGGAAGCCTATACTAGGAATACCGTGAGGGAGCTGGGGATAGAGGGCTCCGCTACCGGCGAGGACTACCTAGAGCTGGGAGATGGGCTTGTCAGGATTAGGGCTAGGGTGTCTTTTAGGAGGGATTCCGTCAAGGTGGACTTTGAGGGCACTAGTCCTCAGGTGGATGCTCCCATAAACGCTGTGTTTGGCGTAACAGTAGCTGCAACCTTATTCGCCCTCAAGTCGATACTAGACCCCGAGATGCCCATGAACGGGGGGTTTGAGAGGGTTATCGAGATAAGGGCTCCGAAGGGTACACTAGTAAATCCTGTCAGGCCGGCTCCGGTTTCTGCAGGTAACGTGGAGACTAGCCAGAGGATTGTTGATGCAGTGTACAAAGCCCTAGCTCAACTACTCCCCTCCAAGGTGCCAGCGGCGTCATGTGGTAGCATGAATAACGTGGCTGTAGGTGGCAGGGGCTGGGCTTTCTATGAGACTATAGCCTGTGGCAGCGGTGGGCGCCCGTGCTGCGACGGGGTTGATGGCGTGCACACTAACATGACAAACACCATGAATACCCCTATAGAGGTGCTTGAGTCTAGCTACCCAGTACTATTCATACAGTATAAGCTGAGGGATGGTAGTGGAGGTCCTGGGAGGTATAGGGGGGGTCTGGGCGTTATCAGGGCGTTTGCTGTGCTAGAGGATAACGTGAGGGTCACTATCACGGGCGAGAGGGTCAAGCTCAGGCCTTGGGGTCTCCAAGGAGGTCTTCCAGGGGAGCCTGCTGAGTACCTCGTGGTTAGGGGTGATGGAAGGGTGGAGAAGCTTCCTAGCAAGGCTACAGTGTCATTAAACAGCGGAGACATGATAGTAATCAAGACGGCTGGGGGAGGCGGCTGGGGAGATCCCCGGCTAAGGCCTAAAAGCCTCGTGGAGAAGGACCTACGGGAGGGTAGGGTAACTCTAGAACAAGCTTCAAAGTACTATGGCTACAAGCCTTCCCAGAAAAATAGGTTAGATGAAAGGAGAGGTTATTAGAGGCTTCACCCTACTATCTTCGAGTACTCCTCACTCTTAACAGGCTTCGGCATAAGCCGAGACACTATTACAGCTACGATAGCGTTGAATACCAGGCCGATTACCCCCGCTTGTGCTGGGTGTAGTGCTGGTAGCCCTAGGGCTTCTGCAAAGGGGAACCTGTTGGTTAGGAGTATTGTTACTATTGTACCCACTATTATTCCTGCCAGAGCTCCAGTACCGGTTACGTAGACTTTTCGGGGGAATACCGCTTGGGCTGCTGGCACTAGGAATTGGAGGCCCCCGCTAGCGGCTATAGCGACAATATCGAATATCAAGCCCGGCTTGGTAATAGCTAGTATATAGCCTATGACGGCCCACGCCGCTACTAGGAGCCTAGATACTATTACTAGCTGTGACTCGTTAGCTCTCGGAGAAATGTACCTCTGGTATACGTCGCGGGTGAGGACCATTGCTGTAGCCGCTAGAAGGCTATCAAGGGTTGACATAGCCGCTGAGGCAGCCCCCGCCAGCAGGATACCAGCTAGTATCGAGGGGGTGAGCGTGTAGATCATGTAAGCCATGACCGCATCGCGGCTACCATAGGCGTCCGATAGGCTCTTTATGAAGCCTGGCTCTAAAACTTTCTCACCGCCTAGGGAGAGGCCTGTAACGTTGAATACAGCAGCGGCGAGGCCTACTATCATTGCTGGTATGTAGTAGCTGCTGATGTAGAGTGCCATCCCGACGCTCCCGATTTTAATGGCTCTCACGTCGATGGCGCTGTAGTAGCGAAGCCATAGGTGAGGTAGTAGTATGATGCCGAAGCTGAAGGCTAGTATAAAGCTAGTGAAAAGCCCCGGCCCCCAGTTAAGCTTCAGTAAGTCAGGGTTGACCTCCCGTACCGAGTCGAAGAGGCCTGTGGGGCCCCCGAAGAACTTGAATAGGACGAAAAACCCTACTATCCATATCCCCACGTACATCAAGACGCCTTGGAGAGCGTCAGTCCAAAATGCAGCCCTGTTGCCTCCCAGGACTAGGTAGAAAGCCGTTATAGCGACGAATATAAGGCTCGCTAGCTCATAGCTTATAGCTCCCCCCGAGGCAATGCTCAATATAATCCCCAAGCCTATAGCTTGCACTACAATGTAGCCTATCACGAATAGCGCTTGAAGGAGAGCTGTTACTACCCTTATAGCCTCGCTATTGTAGAAGTCTGCTAGCAGGTCTGCAGGGGTTATGAAACCCCTAGCCTTGCCTAGAAGGAAAAACCTCTTCCCCAGGACATAGCCGCCTACTGCGGCAAGCGTAGTCCAAGCCATGCTGGCTATCCAGAACGAGACTCCAGAGGATGAAAATACCGCTACACTTGTGAGGAATGCAAAGGCGCTATGATACGTGGCCGCGAGAGTGAGGAAGAGGACAAGGCCCCCCACAGTCCTACTGGCTAGATAGAAGTCCTCTATAGTCCCTCTAAACCTCTTCCATGCTATATAACCGATGGCTAGCATACCCAGAACATAGATAAACACTATAGCAGTAACGATAGTAGGATTAGCCATAGCACCCTTCACCTCCACACGTAGATGTAGGCGGCGACTATGACAGCCATGAGAAGCACCCAAATGAATAGCGAGTACGTCAACGCCTTACTTAACCCTAAAAATACCGGGTCAGGCGAGTTGACGCTCGGGAATATATAGTAGAGGTAGAGGGCGGCGTAGAGCAGTATAAATGCTGCTGTAACTACCAGGCTCTTCCTCTCACCCACCAAAATCCCACCAAACTCGAATGCTAAACTACAGCCGAATTCATATTTAAGCGTTATAAGGTAAAACGCAATTACATTACGTGTCAAGCCGAAGCTACATCTATGAGCAGCCCCGATAAGTGAGGGCTAATCCTGATTACACCCCTTTTATCCTCGGTGAGGCAACTGCATTCACACTCTTCTACAAGTTCTGGTGCGACGCTCTTTATTGCGTTAGCTATCATGCATAGCCTTGTTGAGGCCTTGGGTATAGCCTTTGAAGCCCCTTCTAAATCGATAATATTACCTCTTAAGGCTCCAGACTCTACAATAAGCTTTACATCCTCGACCGTTAAAGCTGGAATAACCACCACTTCGCGGAATGACTCGTGAACGTAGTAGACTGCGTGGATCCACGGGAACGAGGTTATGAGGGCGAAGCCCCCTTCGGGCTTGAACCCGCCCGTAAGGTTTAACGCAACAGCAACTCCCCTTCTCTGTAGGTCCTCCGCAGTCCTCTTCACCTCGACAGCAAGCCTTGCAAGCCCCTTCCACAGAAGTCTCGGAGATACTCCCAGCTCGTCAACCCTTTTCACCTCTACCTCTAAGCCCTCACATCGGCTTTTGATATAGCTTTTCACAGCCCTAGCTGAAGCCTCTCCTACGTGGGTATCTGTAGAGTACAAGACTACCTTCTCCACGCCACTACATCCACGCTCGAGGACGTTGTACATCGAATTTAACTCTGCAGACGCTCTCCGGGGATTGATAGCTATGAAGTCTACTAGCACCTTGAACACAGGATTCCCTGAAGTTATGAGAGTCTTACAGGCTTCGCTATCACCCCCTTTAACTGCAGCCTCGAGACAAACCCGAGCATCCTCGTATAGCTCGCGTGCCTCCATAGGGGATAGGCCCAACGCTGAGCAGTCCCCCCTCTCGAAGCACCGGGTGAGCGCGCCTGCAAAGTTCCTTAGGGTTGAGGTACCGACGAGCACTAGATGCGCTACTTTACAAGAACACCCTTTACCCACCACGTTTACACCCTCATGCTCTAAAATTATATTAAAATGTAGGGTGGAATTTATAACGTGTTAGAAGTCTTCTACTCTTCCACTTTCTTCTTAACCTTTAGGAGGGGGCCTTCCTTGCCTATTACTACCACCTTGTCGCCTTTCTTTACGTCATCTACTGCTACTACCTTCCAGTACTCTCCCTCGAGTATTATGAAGCCTTCTCCTCCTTTCGGTATATCGTCTAGGGCCACTCCCTCGGCGCCCTCGAGCTTCCAGAGCTTGGGCGGTGCTCTCCTAGCCTTTACAACCTTATATACGCTGAAGGCCGTGAACCCTCCTATCGAGAGGCCTATGGCGTATACTAGCAGCACTAGGGTATCTGCATACTCTTCGCTAACAGCTAGGCCCTCACCCCTTATGGGCATTAAGGCTAGGCCCAAGACTAGCATTAGGATGCCCGTGCCCCCTACAAGGCCGAAGCCTGGAGTGTAGAGTTCTATGAATACCAGCACGGCCCCGCCAAGTAGTAGGAGGAGGGCTATTATGTTGGGGTTAAAGCCCGAGCCTAGAAGGCCTAGTAGGAGTAGGAACCCGCCTACAGCTATCCCTGGGAAGTTGCCGCTTGCGATGCTGAAGAGAAGCGCTAGGGCTCCGAGGCTTAGTAGAAGCCCTGAGACTATGGGGTCTGATATGATGTGGAGGAGCCTAATCCTGATGCTTGGAGAATACTCTTCTATACTGCCGTTTAACTCTAGCTTAACCCTGCCTCCAGAGGGGAGTGCCACTATCTTGCCGTTTAGCTGGGCTATAAGGTCCTCCCTGCTCTCGGCTATGAGGTCTATGACACCCTTCTCCAGGGCCTCCCTGGCAGTGTAGTTGTCATTATATATGACGAAGCGCACCAGAGCCTCCGGGTTCCTCCCCCGAGTAGCTCCGTGCTCGCAGAGCATCTTCACTATAGGGTTTATTATCTTAGGCTCAAGCTGGGGCCTGTAGGAGCCGCTAGCCGGGTCGTAGATGACGGGTTGCACAGAGCCTATTATGGTGCCGGGCTCCATAGCAGCTACGTGAGTCGACATCAACAGTATAGTCCCAGCGCTCTCAGCCCACTTATCCACCACGTAGCCTATCACCGGGACCCTAGCCTCGGAGATAGCAACGACCATGTCGAAGGTGGGGTCTAGCAGGCCGCCTGGAGTGTTAAGCTCTACTATCAGGGGCGAGTTTCTTTCCTCGGCGTATCTGATAGCGTCTAGGAGGTAGTCTCTCATAGCCACTCCTATGGTACCCTCAATTCTAACGACGATCACGGTAGGACCTACAACCCTATCATAACCGCCCCCTTCGACTAGCCCATATCTAACCTCGGAAGCTACGTTACGACACTCTGCTATCAGTCTCTCAACATTAAGCTTCCCCGGCTCCTCCCTTTGGGCCTGCGTGGCGGTTTCAGCGTCTTCCTGAGCAACCGATACCATAGAGTATAGAGCCGCTGTAACGAGGATTACCAGCAGAAAAAGAGTTGTACGCTTAAGACCCATAGTCTCATCCTCTCACTTCACTCCTCTCTAACGACCCCTCCTGCTCTCTGCATCCCTACCATCATACCCATTAGGTTAGCGTCGCCCATTTGCACGGGGGTCACTACCACAAGGTTCTTCTCCTTAGCCACCTCTATGAGGGTCTGAAGCTCCCTGAGGCGCAGAGCTACGGGGTGCTGCTCGTAGAAGCTTGCAGCCTCAGCCATTATCTTAGCAGCCTGCCTCTCACCCTCGGCCTCGATAACCCTAGCCCTCCTCCACCTCTCGGCCTCTGCCTGCTTAGCCATAGCCCTGAGCATAGACTCTGGGAGCTTAACCTCCTTTATGGTCACAGCCGTTATCTTAATGCCCCAGGGGTCCGTGAGCACATCGAGAATTTCCTGAAGCCTCTTATTAATCTCGTCCCTCCTAGTAAGCAGGTCGTCTAGGTCTACCTGGCCGATTATGTCTCTCAGCGTAGTCTGAGCTAGCATGACGACGGCGTAATGGTAGTTCTCGATCCTGGTCACAGCCTTCTCGGGGTCGAATACCTTGTAGTAGACGACAGCATCTACTCCGACGGTAACGTTATCCCTCGTTATAGTACGCTGCTCGGGTATGTCAACAGTAACTATCCTAAGGTCTACCTTCACTAGCGTGTCTATAAAGGGTATTATGAAGAAGAGCCCAGGGCCCTTAGTTCCAAGGAGCCTGCCAAGCCTGAATACTACAGCCCTCTCATACTCCTTAACGACCTTAATGCTCATTGAGAGGAGTATCAACACAATAAGTAGTGCGACTGCAGCGGGTATAGCAACCTGCATAGCTATAAACTCCACAGGCACGCGCCCTCTACCCCTAACCCCATATATAGAATGCACTTAGCCTCTAAAAACTAGTCTATTCAACGTAGCCTATTAACCAAGGCTTCATATCAACTCCTAGACTCTTTATAAAGTAACAAGCCAGTGTCAACCCACACATAATCCCTCCCTCATAAGCCTCGGCTTTAATTACCACCGAGCGAAAAGGGATTACCCGTTTCACACTTGATATAGTATCTGGGTTAGGTTTCGAAAGGAATCTGGATATGGGTGCGGGGGATGGGGTCTGCTAGGGCTGAAGAGTACGTTGAAGAATATGAGGCTCCCCTCTGGGATCACCTTGTAGAGCTCCTTGAGAGGATGAGAAAGGCTGCTATAGCCGTTGTAGCGGCTTCCCTGGTGGCTAGCGTAGTGCCTGCTAGCCTAGACCCCTACACGCCCTTCGTCATCGCATTTACTAGGTGGCTTCTAGACCAGGTGGTTCCCGAGAAGGTTAGCGCTTTCGGTGTGACTGTCGAGGTCTCTCTTATTCAGAGCAGCCCCTTCACGGGCCTGCTAGTGCTAGTTAAGTCGTCCCTCCTACTAGGCCTTATACTAGCTAGCCCTGTAATAGCCTGGGAGATCTACGCTTTTCTAAAGCCAGCCCTATACCCCCATGAAAGGTTAATGCTCAAGGCTCTCGGTGCAACCTCTGTAATCTTTTTCGCTATGGGTGTAGTTATAGCACTTAAAGTAGTACTCCCTCTGGGCTTCCAGTTCGCTTTCCTCACTTCAGCGGCAGTGTTCGGTGACAAGCTTGTAGCCTTCGCCGACGTAAATAGGATAATAACGACTACCATGATAGCTGTAGTAGGCTTGGGACTGCTCTACGAAAGCCCCATACTACTATACATGCTAGTTAGATACGGGATCGTGAGTCCTGACATCATGTCAGGGGATAAAGGAAAGCTTCTATTCGTTGTAGTACTTGTGCTCGCTGCTGTAGTGACGCCTGACGGGACGGGGCTAGGCATGCTGATCTTAGCCCTACCCCTATACATATCATTGAGAGTGGCGGCTTGGCTTGGAGGTAGGAGTAGGAGACAGCCCGGATTCTAGTCTCCCATCACACTACGTCGTTCTCGGCTATCCTTTCATAGGACTTCAATATTAGGCTACTTTTCCTCCTTCTCCTTTTCCCTCCTTTCCTCAGTCTTACCCTCTACACCCTCCCGAAACGCCCTAATTGCTTCTCCGAGGCTACTGGCTAGGTCTACTAGCCTCCTAGGGCCGAATATAATTAGGAGTATAACGAATATTATTGCTAGTTCCAGGGGCCCTACGCTTGAAGGTAGCACCATAGGGGCTTCTCCCCCGAGTAATAGATTTTTATTTCAAGGATTTTTTACTTTCGCCCGTGCCACTTGAGTATCCTTGTTGTTTAGAATATCTCGTTTAGCTCTTTCATGGCCTCCTCTTTAACCAGCATTATCACTATATACCCGTCCTCTAGAACCCCTGCCTCGTCAGGCTCTAGGATCCTGTATCCGTCGTAGACTGCTATCACCTTAACCTTATCCTCTAGGTCATAAGCTTTTAACGCTTCCTCGAGCCTCCTACCCCTCACTGCGCTATACCTCTTAACGACTGTCGCTACAAGATGGTAGTCTCCCGAGAGGCTCGAGGTTATTATTACTGGTGCTGTGCGGCCCTCTATCATGGAGTAGAGCAGGTTTGCTATTATCTGGGGCTCTACTACTGCGTCGTAGATGCCCAGGCTGTTTAGTATAGGTAGGGCCTCGCTAGCCCTAACTCTCACGTAGATCCTCCTTACACCCCTGATCTTGGCTATAGCAGCCACGAATATGTTTACCTCGTCCTTATCGGTGGCCGCTATCACCGCATCAAATATACCGAGATCAAGCTCTCTATGGTAGAACCTGGGGTCCGTGATGTCACCCACTATCCCCTCAACGTCAGCCTCCTCGTTTAGGAGGTCTATCTTAGTGCCATCCTTATCCACCACTGTAACCGAGTGGCCGGTCTCACTAAGCCTCTTAGCCAGCTCACTCCCCACCCTGCCAGCACCGACAATCAGAACCCTCAACCCCAGCGCCCTGTCTACACTGATAAAACTCTCGCCGCCTAATTTTGGGTTAGCCGGAGGCTGCGTTGGAGGGTTTAGGGTGGGATAGAGTGGCTGTGGACAACAGGTTCCTTATAGAGAGGGTTAGGGGGCTGCAAGTCCTGGATAGTAGGGGCAACCCTACTGTGAAGGCCTACGTATACACTAGGGGGGGCTCTACTGGATGGGCTATAGCACCCAGCGGGGCAAGCAAAGGTGGCAGGGAGGCTGTAGAGTTGCGGGATGGAGGGCGTAGATGGGCTGGCAAGGGGGTTAAGCTAGCTGTAGCTAGGCTAAACGAGCTAGTAGGACCTAGGCTCGTAGGAGTTGACTCGAGGCTCCAGAGCTATGTGGACACGCTTCTAAGGGAGATAGATGGGACCTCGACGAAGTCGAGGCTAGGAGGTAATGTGACTACCGCAGTCAGCATAGCTAACGCTAGGGCTGCGGCTATGGAGTTGGGGGTAGAGCTATTCCAGTATCTTGGGGGCCCTCAAGCCCGGCTACTACCAATCCCGATTCTAAACGTGATAAACGGGGGGGTTCATGCTGGCAACGAGCTAGACTTCCAGGAATTCCTGATCGTCCCTCACGGTGCACCCAACTTCGAAGAAGCTCTTAGATGGTCTGTGGAGATCTATCACACGCTTAAGAAGTCCTTAAAGGAGAAGTACGGTTCCTTCTCGATTAACGTGGGCGACGAGGGAGGGTTTGCGCCTCCAATGAAGAGTGCCGAGGAGGCTTTACAAGCCCTCACAGAGGCGATCGAGAGCGCAGGTTTCAAGCTTGGCGAGGAAGTGGCTCTAGGCATAGATGCGGCTGCTAGCCAGTTCTACAGGGAGGGAGTGTATATTGTCGGTGGAAGGAGGCTCTCAAGGGAGGACCTACTATCATATTATGAACGGTTGAGGGGTGACTACCCTATAGTATACTTTGAAGACCCCTTCCACGAGGACGATGTTGAGGGGTTTGCCTCCGCTGTGGAGGCTTTCAGGGAGAAGGCTATCATAGTGGGTGATGACTTCCTAGTCACTAATAGGGCGCTGGTTGAGGAGAGGGGTGGTAAGGCTGCTACGGGGCTCCTAGTAAAGGTAAACCAGGCTGGAACCCTTACAGAGGCTCTAGACGCAGTCACCGCTGCTAGGGACCGAGGTATGGCGGTGGTAGTGAGTCATAGAAGTGGTGACAGCGAGGACCCCTTCATAGCCGATCTCTCGGTCGCTGTGGAAGCCCTAATGATAAAGACTGGCGCCCCTGCTAGGAGTGAAAGGACCTCCAAGTATAATCGGCTATTGGAGATAGAATCTCTCCTTGGCCCCTCAGCAGCTTACTCTGGCTTCAGGCTAAAAAGGCTTGTAAAGCATTTTTGACTGCGGTGTACGAGTTGAGCTACGATAACCTTGAGGGTCTTAGGGCTGCTAGGGACGTGTTTGCAGCTAGCATAGCTGCGGCTGTCATAATAGAGCTGCTACTAGCCTTAGTCTACTTTAGGGGTGTCTCCTACGTCTTCTCTCCCCCAGCATCACTACTCTTCATACCCCTCATCGCCATAGCCTACATAGTATACCGGAGGCTCCTAGCCTTCACAGTCAACGCTAGGCGGGCCGCGTCAAGGCTACTCCCCCCGGGAATAGCGGGGGCTGGCATAGCATTCCTACTAACACTCAGTGATGCCACCAGGCAGGCAGCCCCCTTCCTCATAGCTATAGTCTACCTCGCCGAGCTCGGCGTTGGGGTAAAGCTTTACAGGGACCTAGAGCCGCTCTCGGCCACCGGCACCAAGCTATTCATAGGGGGGATGGCCCTCTTCATCATAACGCTACCCCTAGCCATATTCGAGCCCAGAGCAGCTCTAGGGCCTCTAGCCTTCAACGCTGTAAAGACCCTAGGGCTCCTAATACTCCTCAAAACCTCCATAGAAAGGCTCGGCAATGCTGCGAAGAGCATCAAAGCTACGACAGCAAGGGAAAGGGAGGTCCTACAAGGTTTTTAAACGGTCAGCGGGTAGTCCCTCGTCTTCATCAGCCCGCCGGGGACCGGGCCTCCGGGCCTGCATGGATCTTCATCCCGCTAGAGGTACTCCTCCGGGGGGACGTAGAATGGGATCTTAGCCTTGTGGTAGTCCCTTATAACAGTCCTGGCAGCTTCTTCTATTAGGGGCTCCTTGGTTAGCTTGTAGAACCACCCCCTCTTCACCGCCAGTGCTTCCAGTATCTTGAGGGGCTCCTTCTCCTCTATACCGTATGCCTGCATGAAAGCCCTTGGATTGTACCTCAGTATCTTCTCTATAAGGCTTAGGGCGGGTGTTACAGGGTCTTTTAGCTCCTCGGGGGATTTGCCTCTTATGATCGCCTCGGGCCATCCTCCCTCGACTGGGATCACGCCGGGGGTGTCGATCATGTAGAACCCCTCCTCCACCTTTAGTAACTGTATGCTCTTAGTGTAGCCGGGGCTCCCTGGTATGGGGCTCGTAGAGGCCCCCTTTCTCCCCCTTAGGGCGTTTATTATGCTCGACTTCCCGGTCTTGGGGAAGCCTACTACGGCTACCGTGAACGGCTTTATCTCTGCTGAAGCCTTAATCCACCCCCGTAGCATCCTTGTGCCTAGTCTGTGCCGGGCTGAGACGTACATTACATCGTAGCCCATACCCTCTAGGATCCTCTTCCACTTCTCGGCAACGCCCCTCGGGACTAGATCGGACTTGTTGAGGACTAGGAGTAGCTTCTTGTCTAGAAGTTCTACCATCCTTTCAAGCCGCTGGCTCCTAGTGCTCATGGGGTCCCTTATATCTAGCACTTCCACTACTATGTCAGCGTTTTTCACGGTTCTTGCGAGCAGCCTCCAGCTAGCCAGTTGCATAGCATCCACTCCACTATAGTAGGGCTAGACCTCCAGCGGGTAAAGCTTGAAATAGCGGGCTAACTAGCCAGCTTCTCTACGTGAACCTGTATTGAATTCCCCTGCCGCTCCTAGGATAACCCCACTTAATCTTACCCCAACCGAGAACCCTGCAGAGCCCGCATTCGAGGCATCCTTCATAGCTGAATACTATCCTATCGCCCACCTCAACGTAGCACATAGCAGGGCATAGGAGTGTTAGAGCCTTCTTAGGGAGGCCTTCCTGCTCGTCCCTCCCTGAGGGGACTATTATATGGGGGTCCTCGTCCACGTCGAAAACGTTCCTCTGGAGCAGGTCCTCAACCCTAATGTAACCCTGGCTTTTACTAGATGCCAAGACCTACTACCCGCCTTATCTTCTAGGGTTCAAAGGTTAAATGGCGTTTTTGATGCCGGGTCCGGCTATATCGCTAGTTAGGTCCTACACCTCTCACGGCAAATCCTAGCCACGACGTCCGAGACGCTCTTCAAACCCCCTGAAAAGCCTATCTTACCCCCACCCATCCTAGCCACCTGAGGCCTGTAACCCAGCCTCTCTTCAGCCCTCGAAGCTATCTCTTCCTCGTCGAAGGCTTGGTCGGGGCCTAGGAATATTATGTCAGGCTTCACCCTCTCCACGCTATCCATAATATCTCTCTCGCTCCCAAGGAATGCCTCGTAAACGTGCCTCACGGAGGACACTACCTTAAGCCTTGAATCCTCATCTAATATAGGCCTCCTACCCTTCAGCTTCTCGACAGTAGAGTCTCTAGCCACTACTACGTAGAGCTTTCCTAGGCTGGATGCTCTTCTAAGGAACTCTATGTGGCCGGGATGGAGTATCTCGAAGGTACCCCCGACGAGGACCCTCCTCTCTAACTCCCCCCTGCCAGGCCATCTAGGCTCGACTAGCCCCAGGTACTTGAGGGAGTCTATCAGGCCCTCTGCGTAGCTTGCCGATGCAAGCGCGGTCTCGTAGTCGCCACGCGCATAGTAGTATTCTGCGTCCCTGATGTACCTTTCAGCAGCGTCTATTAGCTTAGAGACGTCTATCTCGCAGCTAGGATGGGCGAATGTCTTGCGTAAGCTCTCTAGGGCTCTCCTAGCAGATTCTATGTACCTCCAGGCCCTCTCCCCCGACGACATTATGCCGCCCTCTATGCCTTCATTCACGTGTAAGCCTTTATTCTGAGCGTAGGTCCTACCCCCGTCACATGCTAGATAGGCGCTCCTTTAGTATTCTTATAAGCCTTAAAGCCTCCATAGTTTCCCGGCGATACCTGTTAAGGGGTGTTCCTATAGTGCTCCCTGAGAGGCTTCCTAAGAGGCCTGGCTATGACGTGACCCTCAAGACTATATACGATAGAGCTCTCGATCTCTTCCCCGAAATGGAGATAGCTTATAGGACCTCCCGGGGTGTGTTTAGGTACACCTTCAAGGATGCTGCTAGAAGGATGCAGGCCCTAGCTAGGGCTCTAAGCGGTCTGGGCGTTAGAGGGCTGGATAGGGTTGCAACCCTTGACTGGAACACGCACTGGCACTACGAGACGTACTTTGCGGTGCCCATGATGGGGGCTGTGCTCCACCCGGTCAACGTTAGGCTTGCGCCCAGCGAGATCGCATATATCATGAACCATGCTGGGGATAAGGTAGTGATAGTCCACAACGACTTCATGAAGCTCGCCGAGGCCATAGTCCCCAAGATAAAGACGATCGAGCACGTAATAGTAGTTGACGCCGAGAGCGTCCCGGAGAGGATCGGGGAGGCTAGGGTCCACCACTACGAGGACCTGATAGAAGAGAACATGGGCGGCTTCGACTGGCCCGACCTCGATGAGGATAGGCCCGCCGCTATGGGATACACTAGCGGGACTACGGGGCTACCTAAGGGGGCTTACCACTCTCACAAGATGATCGTGCTACACGCCCTCAGCGGGGCACTCCAGCTAGCCACCCTAGGGCCTTATAAGGTTACGAGCGAGGACGTCATACTCCACATAGTCCCCATGTTCCACGTATACAGTTGGGGGCTCCCATACATAGCAACCCTACTAGGCACGAAGCAAGTGTTCCCCGGGAGGTTCGACCCCAAGGCGATCCTACAGCTCATAAAGTCGGAGAAGGTGACCGTAACGGCTGGAGTGCCAACCATACTCTACATGCTACTAGTAGCGGCCGAAGAAGCAGGCGTAGATCTAAGCGGCCTCCTCTTCGTGGGAGGAGGCCAAGCGATGTCGCGAGGCCTCGCCGAGGCCGCCCGAAGAAAGGGCATCAAGGTCATGATGGGCTACGGCATGACCGAGACAGCGCCCATACTAACCCTAGCAACCGTGCCTCCAAGGCACAGGGATAAAGCCGAGGACCTACTACTCTCGACGGGCTGGCCCATACCACTAGTAGAGCTGCGGGTAGTAAACCCGGAGACCCTGGAGCCCGTCCCCAAGGACGGGAAGACTATGGGCGAGATAGTAGTGAGGGCCCCCTGGATAACCCCAGAGTACTACCTAGACCCAGGCAAGACAGAGGAGGCCTGGAGGGGAGGCTGGTTCCATACGGGAGACGTAGCAGTATGGTACCCAGACGGGCACGTGCAGATCGTTGATAGGTTTAAGGACGTGATTAAGAGTGGGGGAGAGTGGATTAGTAGTGTGAGGCTTGAGGACGCCATAAGCACCCACCCAGGGGTAGCCCAGGTCGCCGTTATAGGGGTTAAGCATGAGAAGTGGGGTGAGAGGCCCGTAGCCCTAATAGTGCCCAGGCAGGGCTGGGAGGATAAGATTACGACGGAGGAGATTAGGGAGTACCTTCTCAAGAACTACGTGGAGAAGGGTGAGATACCTAAGTGGTGGCTCCCAGACAAGGTAATACTCGTCGACGACCTGCCTAAGACTAGCGTGGGCAAGATCAATAAGAGGGCGCTAAGAGACAAGTACTACAACGTGCTGGTGGAGGGCGAGGGCTAACCCGCTATTTTTCCCCACTCCTCATCCCCCAAAATCTCCCTCTGCTCCCTCTCAACCCTCCCAGCAAGTATAGACCCCACCCTCGAGAGGAAGGACTCAGCCTCCTCAACTATAGGGTTAGGCTTGAACCTGGGGTCCCCTGGGAGCCCGGACCTACCGAGGCTAGCCTTGGCGAGTAGCCATAGCCTGAAGAGGCCTCCCTCCACAGCCCTCTCAACATCCTCCGGGCCCAGGCTACCGCCCCGAGACCACCAAAGCTCCCTCACAAACCCCATCGCTAGGGCCCTCCCAATCTTAACACTCCACTCCTCCACCAGCCCCCCAGCCTCAGCCCTAACCCTAGCCAGGACCTCCCTCGGGTCAACGCCCGTCAGGGGTGTGTGTAGAGCCGCCTTGGCTAGGTCCTCCGAGAGAACCGGCTCGAGGCTATAGTTCAACGCCACCAGGCTAGAAGCGGCACTGCTATGGAGGACCGCCTCCATGAAGGCCTCTACAGGGTCCGCTGGAGGCTCCAGCCCAGACCCCTCCACAGCGGCCTCAACAACCCCCGGGTCTAGGGGGTCTGAGCCGGCAGGCTCCCCATTATAGAGTAGCCAGGGGACACTCCACACCAGCCTCCCCCCATACTCAGGGCCCCTAACAGGCACCAGCCGGACCCTCCCAAGGAGCCCCCGGGAAAGTAACTCCTTGTAGAGCTTATAGCTAGAAGCGCAACTCCTATGCACAAGCACCAAGACCTCAGCCACGACCAAACCCTTAAAACACGCTGTGGGAGCCGCCTCGCTTATAAGTTACCAGGGCTACTCGCCTTTCACTAAGGTGAAGGGAAGGGATTAACGCTGGTTCTTTAGAGTGCTGATGGTATTACTGTTTAAGTGGTATGGCCTGGTATTAAAGGGTTGTAGCCTTTAAATGAATTTAAGTTAATCCCCGGTTAACCGGTATTTAAGGGTTGATGGGGTGGCTGGGCTTAGCAGGGAGGAGGCCGCGATCCTCTACCTCATGCACAGGCTTGCAGACCGGGACGGAGTCTATAGGGGTGGTAGACTTAGGCTCATGAAACTGTTATTCCTAGCCAGCTACGCGAGGCTTAAGGGCGGGAGGGCTACAGGCCTCCTAGAGGAGCCCAGGCTGAGCCTAGACTTCGTGATATACTTCAAGGGAGTGTTTAGCAGGCAGGTCCTAGACCTAATAGACCTCATGACCCTCAGGGGGCTCCTAGAGGAGCTAGAGCACACGGGCGGCAGAGCCAGGTACTACAGGCTGAGCCGCTCGGCTGAGCGCCTGGCCAGGGAGGTCCTGAGGGAGGACCTAGCAAGGCTCCTAGACGAGGTAGCAGAGGCTTACGGCGGGCTCCCATCCAGGAAGCTTGAAATTGAGGTTAACAGGCTCCTAGGCATAGACGACCCGAGAGCGAAGGCCCTACTCCACGGGGCCCGAGTGGCAGCACTCATAGCAGCTAAGAGGGAGATAAGGGAATTAGAGGAGAGAGGGCTAATTGCAGACCTCTAGCTACCCCCACGCCTTCCTAGACACGAACGCCCTTGCCAGGCTCTATTGCAGCATAACGAGCCACCGACTGCTGCCAGACGGCAGATACAGCAGGCTCAGAGTACTCCTAAGCCGAGGGGTGATTAAGCTAAGTACTGGAGAGCCTCAGCACCGAAGAAGTCTAGAGTTGATACTTAATAGCACCCTAAGGTCCTGTGGAAGCGGATTAGACCCTAAAATAGCCTCCTTAAACGTACTGCTAGAGATAATAACGACTGTGAAGGAGGGATGGCTGGTCATTATATACGAGTGGATTGCAGGGGCTCTAAGCCCTCCTCACAGAGCCCTCTATAGCAGCCTAGCTACTAGCTGGAGCGAGAGAGTAGTGGACCCCGAGGATAAGGAGGTCTTGAAGTATGCAGCCATAGCTTATGCCCGCTACTCATTCTACCGTGTAAGGGCGCGCGGCTCAGAATACTTAATGGCGTCGCCCATGATAATAGTGAGCGACGATACTGACATAATCCGGGCCGAGGCGGAGTTAAATAGCGATCTCTGGAAGTCCTTAGACCAGGTAAGGAGAGAAGGTTACATAATAAAAAGCCCTAATGTGGAACGGCTTATCTATGTGATAAGCTTTAACGACTTCAGAAAGCTAGTAATGAAGATAACTCAGTCCTAAACCATCTAGAATCACATAGTTTAAGTCTAAGTCATAACTGTAAAAGCTCTACTCTTCAAACCAAGATGGAAAGCCGCCTAGTTAATAGGTTGACGCTGGTATTACCGAGACCGCCTTTTATCTTGTTTCCCTTGGAGGTAGGTCCTTAGCCCTGTTATGCTCCTTTCTAGGCTCCAGACTAGGCTGTCTACGACTCCCCGTAGTGTGGGTAGCCCGTAGGTGGGCTTCACCTCACCCCTCCTTACCGCCTCTATTATGCTGTCGCGGTCCGGCTCACTCTC